>CBDDYY010000005.1:0-65434 GCA_965235745.1 Candidatus Pelagibacterales bacterium | reverse complement strand
AGATAAGCCAAAAAATAAATAAACTGAAGTACCATACTCTTGTCTTATACCAATTGTAAATAAGGTAGATATTAAAATCATACCTATCAAGTAAAATGGTAAGGAAAGATATTTATGAAATTTAATTTTAAGCTCATCAGCAGAGTAGCCTCTAGAGTTAAGTGTTTTAATATTATTTGCAATATTCCAAAATGATACCGTGTTTGAATTTGAAAAATATTCTTTTAAATCGTTAATATCAAAAGAAGATGAGAATAAAAAGTTATTATAAATATTTTTTTTAACATTTTGGTTTAGATCATTATCCATAATTTTAGTTTGATTTAGAACCCAGTTTTTATTTTTAATAATTGCTTCCTTGCTATCAATTCTTTT
The DNA here is from genome assembly GCA_965235745.1 of Candidatus Pelagibacterales bacterium. Lineage (GTDB taxonomy): Bacteria > Pseudomonadota > Alphaproteobacteria > Pelagibacterales > Pelagibacteraceae > IMCC9063. The sequence goes on along the minus strand of CBDDYY010000005.1, from coordinate 65,059 downwards.
TATTAAATTAAAATTTGAGTCTAAATTATATATTGTAATATTTGAAATTTTTTTAAAGTTATTATCAGAAACCGTATCAGCTCTTATAATATTGTACGATCCTTGGAAGGCTTTCCATAAACCAAAGACCATGTATTATTTATAACAATTAAATTATCATTTGAAGAGTATATTCTTTTTGTTTGCTCGTATAATCTTAGAGTGGATGCAGAAATATGGACTAAATACAGAAATTATGAAAATACCTAAAATAAATGATATTATCACAGGTGTGATCACTGGTAGTAAACTTTGATATACCTGAAAGAAGTATTGTATTTATTTCATTATTTTTTTTTAATTTTAACAAAAAAAAGTATACCGGAAAATAAGAAATATAAATATTGATAATTCAATTAATGTATTTGGAGTTTTGTAAATCGAAAGATAAATTACAGTAAATAATAAATTATCTAATTTTTTTTCTTTAAAAAAAGAAATTTCTTCTACAAAATTAATCAGCAAAGAAAGAGAAAAAAAAACTAATAATATAATAAGAAAAGAAATAAAAAATTCTTTAGTTAAGTATGTAATTAGTTTTGCGGGAATATAATTTTCATGACGTGATAGTTTCTTTATTTAAAAATTTATTGAGTAAATAATAAGACAGTACAGAACTAAGAATAAGGTGAAATATAAAGAAAATATTTTAAATAAATATTCAAAATACTTAAATTTAATAATATTTCTATTGAGATTATTAATATTATGCATAAACTAAATATTATAATTCTGAGTTTGTGCAAATTTATCTTTTCATTATTACTATATAAAATAAAACAACACAAGAATTGCAATTAATGGAATAAATAAGTGGCTTGAATAATTCTTTTATGAATTTCATATAAATAATCAGTGAGTTTTATTTTTTTTATAATTCTTTAATAATCCAAAAAAAATCTCTTTCCTGAATCTTTGGAGTATTTAATAATATTTGGTTTGATAATTTAGTAAAATCATATAATAGTTTTTTCAAATTTAATAGTTGTAATATATTATTATTTGAATTTTTTTCATGAATTACACCATCTATTAAGTTCTAGAAAATTTTTATCATTTATATTTAAAACCCTTCCTTTTTTTGAAATAATAGTTTTGTTATTTTCAAAAATATAATATTTTTTCTAAATTTCCTTTATTATCATTTTTATGAACAAATATTGTTAAATCTTTTAAGAAGTGAATTAAAGTTATTTTTTTTTACCAAAGATATTTATGAATGAAAATTCTGAATTTGCTAATAATTTGTCTTGATTTTAAACTACTTGATGGAGCTAGATAAGAATAAAATAAAAATGCAAATAATAAAGTTAAAAAAATAGAAATTTTTATAACAATTTTAATTATTTAGTTTTTGCTTATTCCTGATAACCAAGTATATTTCTATTTCTTTATTAGTTTGAAATTTAATTATATTTATAAAAAAGCTTATTAAAAAGCTTATAATCATTAATTGAGAAACAATTTTTGGCAATTAAAAAAAATATATAATTTACGTAAAATTTTAAAGACTAAGTCCATTATCAGTAATTAAGATATAAATAATCTTGCAGCTTGTGTAATCCATAATAATAAGAGTAAAGACTATCAAGAACTAAAAAAGTATGATTTTAAAAATTTCTAATATAAAGTAATTGTTCAGCTTGTTTTTAAACATAAATTATGTAATTAGTGTTATTTTTAATTAGCATATATGTTCGAATATTTCACATAAATTAAATAAACAAGCAAAAGCAATCAGTGTTTTTTGTAGACAAAAACTTTAAATTTAACAATCAAAATAACTATTTTTTAAAATCAGAGCTTAATCAATTGCATTTATTCAAGGAGAGCCTGAAAGATAAAGAGGTGTTAGCCTTAGACTTGATTAGTAATAATAAAAAAACAAAAGTAATAATTTGCAAAATAAAAGATAATCCATCCGAATACGACTTCCAAAAAGTTGGGGGCATTGTTTTTGATTTAATCAAAAACTATGACAATGTTAATATTCTTATGGAGAGTGAGGCGCATATTTCTAAAAACAGTTTTTTATTTTCAACAAATTTTGTATTAGGATTGTATTCAAAAAGTTATGTTTTTAAAAATTATAAATTAAATAAAAAAAAAATAATAATATTTTTTTAAAAAATATTTCTATTTTATCTTCAAATGCAACTGAAACAAAAAAAGCAATTAATTATGCAAATTATATCTTTTTAGGAGTGGCAGAGACAAGAAATCTTGTAACATACCCTGCCAATATTTTAAATCCTAAGAAGTTTGTAGATGAGATTTTAAAGTTAAAAAAAATTGGTATTTCTGTTGAAATTCTTAATGAAAAAAAAATGAGAATCACTGGGAATGAATGCTCTTATTAGGGGTGGGGCAAGGAAGTTCAAATAATTCTTATGTTGCGATAATGAAATGGAATGGAAATAAAAATTCTAAAAAATCTCCCTTGGCTTTTGTAGGAAAAGGTGTCTGCTTTGATACGGGAGGTATTTCGTTAAAACCTGCAAGTCATATGGAGGATATGAAATATGATATGGGTGGAGCTGGAACTGTAACAGGTTTAATGAAAACTTTGGCCTTAAGAAAAGCAAAGGTAAATGCAATTGGATTGGTTGGTTTAGTTGAAAATATGGTTGATGGAAATTCTCAACGGCCAGGTGACGTGGTAATTAGTTACTCTGGACAAAGTATAGAAGTTTTAAATACTGATGCTGAGGGACGACTGGTTTTAGCTGATGTTATATCTTATGCAGAAGAAAGATTTAGACCTAGTTTTATAATAAATTTAGCTACGCTTACTGGTGCGATTATTGTTTCCTTGGGTAATGAATATGCAGGTTTATTTTCTAACAATGATGAGCTTGCCAAACAAATTCAGGATGTGGGAATAAAAGATAATGAAAAAGCATGGAGATTTCCTTTGCATGAAAACTATGACCGTCTAATGGACTCCAAAATTGCAGATTTGCAAAATATAAACTATTCCGGTGGCGCTGGATCAATTACTGCAGCTCAATTTTTGCAAAGATTTATAAAATACAAAACACCATGGGCTCATCTTGATATTGCAGGTATGGCTTGGGCTAAAAAAGACACAGAAGTAGTACCAGAGGGTGCAACAGGATATGGAGTAAAATTATTAAACAGACTAGTAAAGGAGTATTACGAAAAATAATATGGAACAAACATTATCATTAATTAAACCAGATGCAGTAGAAAGAAATTTAATTGGAAAAATAGTAACTATTTTTGAACAAAATGATTTAGTTATTAAAAATATTAAAAAAATTCATGTCGATATTAAGTTTGCTCAAAAGTTTTATGAGATGCATTCCTCTAGACCATTTTTTAACGATTTATGTAACTATATAAGCTCAGGGCCGTTAGTAGCAATAATTTTAGAAGGAAAAAATGCAATTCAAAAAAATAGAGATTTAATGGGAGCCACAAATCCCTCAGAAGCAAAAGAAGGAACAATAAGAAAACTTTTTGCAATATCCATTGATAAAAATTCCGTTCATGGTTCAGATAGTGCTGAAAGTGCAAAAAGAGAGATCGATCTCTTTTTTTCTAAAGAATTCATAAATAGCTTTAAATTTTAATTATTTATCCTATAAATAAATAAAAATTTTTGAGAAATAAAAATATTAATTATTTTTGAAATTAATATTTCCCTCAAAAATAACTTTTGATGATGTTTTGCTTACTATTTCTCCAATTATGTAGGGCTTAAAAGATTTGGGAAATGTATTCACTATTTTTTGTAAATTATTTTTTTTGGCAAATAATACAAATCCCACTCCACAATTAAAAGTTCTTAACATTTCACTTTCTGATACGCCATGACCTTGTATCCATGAAAAAATTTTTTTCACTTTAATTTTTGTTAAGTCTATTTTTGCTGAAATGTTTTTTGGCAAAACTCTAGGTACATTTTCAATTAAACCACCACCAGTAATATTACAAGCTCCATTAATCAAATTTAATTTATTTAGTTTTAAAATTTCATTTACATAAATTTTTGTCGGGTTTAATAGAGACTTAAATATTTGTATATTTTTTGAATTATATTTTATTTTTTTTTCTTTAAGAATTTTTCTTACTAGAGAAAATCCATTAGAATGGACACCAGATGAAGGAATAGACAGTATTAAATCTCCTTTTTTAATTTTGTCTCCACTAAGAATTTTTGTTTTTTCAACTACACCTACAGAGAATCCAGCCAAATCAAAACCATTTTTATTATAGACACCTGGCATTTCAGCAGTTTCACCCCCAGCTAAATAACAATTTGCTATTTTGCATCCTTTGGCAATTCCTTTAAGCAAGCCTTTATATTTTGAAGGAATGACTTTACCGACTGCTATATAGTCCAAAAAAAACAATGGTATTGCACCTTGTACAATTAAATCATTAACGCACATAGCAACTAAATCAATTCCAATTGTATCAAATTTTTTCATTTCATTGGCAAGCTCTAGCTTTGTTCCAACCCCATCTGTTGACGATACAAGAACAGGATTTTTAATTTTATACTGTGACAAATCAAATAATGAACCAAAGCCTCCAATATTCTTGAAGGATTTAACTTTACTACCAATTACTCTAGTTTTACTTGATAAATTAGCAATGTATTTTACTAAATTATTTGTGGTAGTTATATCAACACCACTTTGTTTATAAGTAAATTTTTTTTGAGACACTTTAAATTATGATTATTAATTATATTTTAAATACTATATTAAAAAAATGAAAAAAGTAATTTTTTTTATTCTAGTTTTAATTTTTTCCAGCAAATCATTTGGTGATGTTTACAATGTAGAAAATCAGATTTTAAAAGAAAAATGGAATAATTCTAAAAATTTTAGAGATGAATTGATAGGAAAAGCTATTAAAAGTTCATTCCAGGAACTTTCTGTAAGATTATTAATAGATAACGAAAAATGGAAAATAAGAAATATCGAATCGACCGAAATAAAATTTCTGATAGATAAAATTAATATTTTGGAGGAAAAAAAAGTAAATGCAGACTATCAGGTAAGGTTTTCAATTTTATTTAATAAAGAAAAAATTAGAGAATTTTATAATTCAAGAAATATAATATTTACAGATTTTGTCAGCCAGCCCATAATGGTATTTCCAGTTATTAAAAATAAAAATAATTATTATATATGGGATGATAATTTTATTAAGGAAAATTGGAACAGTGGAATTTATAAAAATTATTTAACAGATTTTTTATTTGCAGAAGGAGATTTGTTTGACAGGAAAAATTTTATTTTAACAAATTTTGACATTAATAAAACAAATGAAAAAAATATATTAAAAAAATACGATATAAATAATTCTTTAATTATCTTTTTAGACATGGATTCAAAAATAAATAATATAAATTATAAATTAAATTTATCGAATACATATTATCTAAAAAATTTTACTAAAGAATTTAACTTTTCTGATACGAGAAGTGTTATTAGCACAATCGATCAAATAAAATCATCGGTAGAAAGCACTTGGAAAAATAAGAATATTCTTATGTCTGCATCAGGCCAATCTATTGTTTTTAGATATAAAGTAAAAAATTTAAAAAACTTAAATTCCATGAGAGCTTTGGTTACAAAAAATAGTTATATTAACAAATTAGAAGATATTGAAATTTCATCTAATTATTATTTAGGAAAAGTTTATTTTTCAGGAAACTTAAATGATTTAAGCAAAACCCTTGCTGATAATCAAATAATATTAAAAGAAAATTTAAATAATTGGATTATTACTTACAATGAATGAGCAGCAAATATTTAATTTAACCTCCGAAGAATATTTTTACTTAGATGATTTTTGTATTTCTGAAAGTAATAAGCTAGTTTATGAATATTTATTCCGTTGGCCCAAATGGAGCGATAAAATTTTAAATATTTCAGGACCAAAAAAAAGTGGAAAAACTTTTTTGTTAACAACTTTTGCAAAAAAATTTAATTTTTTTAAAGTAGCATGCAAAGATTTAAATGTTGAAAATATAGATGAATATACCAAATTAGATAGATTAATAATTGAAGATATTAGCCCAATAAATGAAAATATTCTTTTTTTAATATTTAACGATTTTAAACTGAATGATAAGTTTTTAATTTTTTCTTCTGAGTTTTGTTTATCAAATATAAATTTTGGTTTAAAAGATTTATCGTCAAGGTTTAAATCATTATTAAACTTAGAAATTTTAAATCCCTCAGATAATTTATTATATAAAATATTTTTAAAGCAAATTTCATCAAAGCAAATCAAAATGTCAACAAATCTTATAAAATACACTTTAAAAAGAATTGAAAGAACTTATGAAGCAATTAGCAAATGTGTTTCTGATATAGATAGAGAGAATTTGATAAATAAAAAAAAAATAGATTTAAAATTAATTAACAAGGTTATTTCTAATCAATTAAAATAAATTTGATCTTTTTTTATTTTAATTGTTACTTGTTTTTTTAAAATTTTTTTTGCTGTTTTAAAAAATAATTTTTTTCTCCATTTAGATTTTTTTTCAAATCCACTTGAAATAAAGTTGTTTAGATCATTTTTACTAGCAATAAGTTGTTCTGCAATTTTATATTTTTTTGAGACCTCAGATCTGTATAAACTTAAAATATTAAGTATATTTATATTATAACTCTTTTTTTTTATTATTTTTATAGTCTTAAATATTTTAACTATTATTTTTTTTTCATTTTTTGTTAAATTCTTATTTTTAACAATTTTTTCGAAATCGTGATTTTTGATTATATTTAGTATTTGTTCATCTTGAAAAATCCAATTTTTAGGTAAATTTTTGCTACAGGCAATTTTTTCTCTTAATTGCATCAGTTTTTGAAAATTTTTTTTAGCAATAGTTTCGTTATTTATTTTTTTTCTCAAAATACTACTGCTTATAACTTCATTTTTATTATTTATTTGCTGCATTTCCTCACGAAAATATTCTAAATTTTTATTTTTTTTTAATATTTTGTAAAAATAATTAAAAATTTTCTTTAAAAATTTAACATCATTTTTTAAGTATTCTTTTATTTTTTGGTTTATGGGTCTTTTTAACCAATCACTATTTTGCAAGTCTTTATTTATTTTGACTTTGCATATATTTAAAACAGCTGTTGAATAGGATATGGGTTGTTCATATCCACAAAATTGAGCGGCAACTTGTGTATCAAATATTGATTTTATTTTAATTTTTAAATTATTGAATATTTCTAAATCTTGTTGAGATCCATGAAATACTTTTATTATCTCTTTGTTGCTTATTATCTTTTTGAGAATATTTAAGTTTAAATTGCTTAAAGCGTCTATAATCCAGAATCTAGTGCCATCATAAATTGTAATATATGATAATTTAGAAAAATACGTATTTTTTCTATCAAATTCCGTGTCAATAAATAAAACTTTCTTATTTTTAAAAAGCTTACATAAATTGATTAGATCTTCATTATTTTTTATGAGCATCAAACTTTAATTTATTGTTTTTTTTATTTATTAACTGTATTTAATTTTTGGAGAAACATAGTGAATATATATAGAACACACAATTGTAATGAACTTCAAGCTATTAATAGTAATCAAGAAGTTCATTTAGCGGGGTGGATACATAAAAAAAGAGATCATGGAAATCTTTTGTTTATTGATTTGAGGGATAACTATGGAATAACACAGTGCGTTGTTCAAAAAGAAAGTAATTGTTTTGCTGAACTTGAAAAACTTAGACTAGAAACAGTTGTTAGATTAGAGGGTATTTGCTTAAAAAGATCTGCAGAATCTATAAATAAAGATTTGTCAACTGGTGAAATTGAAGTAGCAGTGAATCGGTGTACAGTTCTTGGGTCATGCAATGAATTACCAATGCCTGTCTTTAGTGACCAGGAATACTCTGAGGATATTAGATTAAAATATAGATTTATCGATTTAAGACGAAAAAAACTTCACCAAAATATAATTTTAAGATCAAAAGTAATTTCTTTTATAAGAGATAAAATGAAGGAGCTTGGTTTTCTTGAATTTCAAACACCAATATTGACAGCATCAAGTCCTGAAGGTGCAAGAGACTTTTTAGTACCAAGTAGATTGAACCCAGGAAAGTTTTATGCGTTACCTCAGGCGCCACAACAATTTAAACAGCTAATCATGGTTGCTGGTTTTGATAAATATTTTCAAATTGCGCCTTGTTTCAGGGACGAGGATGCTCGAGCCGATAGAAGTCCGGGAGAATTCTATCAATTAGACATAGAAATGTCTTTTGTTGAGCAAGAGGATATTTTTAAAATATTAGAAAAACTAATGAATGATGTGTTCAGTGCTTTTTCAAATAAAAAAATTCTCAATTCTTCTTTTCCAAGAATTACTTACGAAGACGCTTTATTAAAATATGGCTCAGATAAGCCCGATCTAAGAAATCCATTAATTATTTACGACACTACAGAACTATTTTTAAGCGAAGATGTAAAATTTGAAATATTTAAGAATTTAATAAAAAAAGGTGCGGTTGCAAGAGCAATATGTACAAAAAATACTACTGATAAGCCAAGAAGTTTTTTTGATGGAATTGATAAATGGGCTAAAGATCAAGGTGCGTCTGGACTGGCGTATCTAACTATAGAAAAAAACGATGACAAGATTTCTGCAAGAGGACCTATAGGTAAACTTTTTTCTGAAAAGGCAATTTTTGATTTAATGAAAATATGTAATGCCGAAATAGGTGATAGTGTCTTTTTTGCATGCGGGCAAAAACCTGATGTTGAAAAGCTTGTTTCGTCTGCAAGAGATAAAATTGGCAAAGATTTAAACTTAATAGATGAAAATACTTTTGCTTTTTGTTGGGTTGTGGATTATCCAATGTTTGAAATTGATCCTATAACTAAGAAAATTGAATTTAGTCATAATCCTTTCTCCATGCCTCAGGGAAAATTGGAAGATATTGATTTTAACAATCCACTCAATATTAAAGCCTATCAGTATGATATTGTGTGCAATGGCATTGAGTTGTCATCAGGAGCAATTAGAAATCACATACCTGAATTAATGTATAAATTATTTCATATAGCAGGTTATACAAAAGACCATGTTGATAAAAAGTTTAGTGGAATGATTAATGCATTGTCTTATGGAGCACCGCCCCATGGAGGAATTGCACCCGGCATTGATAGAATTGTTATGTTGTTAGCTGATGAAAAAAATATTAGAGAGGTTACTATGTTTCCAATGAACCAGGGAGCGCAGGATTTAATGATGAATGCTCCAAGCGAAGTTTCAGAAACTCAACTTAAAGAACTTAATTTAAAAATAGTTAAATAAATTTAAACGGCGTTTTTACTTTTTATATTCAGTCTTACATTAGTGAGATCAATTAATTTTTCTTTATATTGATTTCTCACAAATCCTTTACTAGTAATATTTTTTAAAACATCGAGGAACTGACTTTGTTCTAAATTTTCTGCAATATTATCTTGTTCAAATTTTTTAATTGATGGTGTATGAGCAAGATCCTCTCTATTTAGATATGAAATAGCAAGTTCTCTAAATATATAATCTAATATTGATGTTGCACTTAGTATTCTATCATTGCCAGTAATTTTGCCAGAGGGTTCAAATTTTGTGTCTATAAAGGCATCAACAAATTCTTCAAGGGGAACGCCATATTGTAAACCAAGAGAAATTGCTATTGCAAAGTTATTCATCAAGGCTTTAACTAATTCACCTTCTTTGTTTGTATCTATAAATATTTCACCAACTTTTCCATCATCATATTCGCCAATATGAAGATACACTTTGTGATCTCCAACAGAAGCTTTTTGAATATAACCCTTCCTTCGATCAGGCATTTTTTTTCTTCCATGAAAGGATTTTGATTCTGCAATATAGTTTGTGTTAAAATTATTTTGGTCTGATTTTTTTTCTGATGACTGAATTAGATCTTGAAGTATTTCTTCTTTTTCTGAAATTTTTTTGTTTTTGGAAAAACCCTCATTCTTTTGATCACTTATAGCTTTTGTTTTTCTTTTGTTAAACTTGATATCTATCAAATCAAATTTTCCATCTTTTCTATTTTCAAGATCTTTAAGGCTCTGGTTAGTAATTTCTTCTAATTGATGTGTAATTTTAAATAAACAGGTGTAAAAACTTTCTGCTAAGTACTTGCTCATAATAAATTTATAGAATCAAATTAAATATTTATTGTTTCTATTTTACATTTGATTATAAGTCTAATAAAAAAAAAACAACTCAAGCTTGAATATGTTTATAAATTTTTTAAAATCAATTTTTACTTGGTGGAGCTCTCAAACTGTAGGTACTTTTTTATTTACACTTTTTTCAGGATCCTTTGTGGGAAAAGATCAATTTGGAAATAAATATTACAAGAGCAAGAATGACTCAAAAAGATGGGTCATATACAATGGAGAAGTGGAGTCATCAAAAATTCCACCAGAGTGGCATTTATGGATACATAGAATTTCTAATGCTACACCAGATAAAATTAATTTTACCAATCATCCTTGGATCAAAAATCATCACGAAAATTATACTGGAACAAAAATGGCTTATAGTCCTTTAGCTAGTTCAGCTAATAAGCAAGAGTCTTATAAAAAATGGGATCCAGAGCAATAATTTTTATTTTATTTATTTTTCTTACAAATATTTCTTTTGCAGAATCTAGAGAACGTCAAAATTTTTACTACAAACAAAAATCAAGCTGAGTTAGTAATTTTAGATAAAATTACATCAAAAAAAATCTTATATAATGCAAAAATTAATGAAATTCATTCTATATATAAATTAAATATTTTAGTGAAAAGATGCGTTTTAAATAATAGCAAAGGTTACTTGGAAGTTTTAGCCTATGTTCAGATACAAGATGATTTAAAAAACACTAAAAATAAAGATAAAGTGTTTCTGTACAATGGATGGATGATTGCAAATCATCCATCATTAAATTCATTTGAACATGCAAACTATGATGTTTGGGTTAAAAATTGCTACTAACTAAGAATACTAGATTTTGATAGCCAGTTAGTGTCATACTTTGACTGAATAAAATCTTCATGATTTAGAATTTTTTTATGAAGTCCTATAGTCGTGTCAACTCCTGTTATTACAAATTCATCTAAGGCTCTTTTTAATCTTGTGATTGCTGAGGCTCTATCTTTACCGTGACAAATTAATTTTGCTATTAAACTATCATAATAGGGCTGAACTTTTGATCCTTGGAAAATACAAGCATCAACTCTAGTTCCTGGGCCTGATGGTTGATGATATATGGATATATTTCCTGCACTAGGTTGAAAGTCTTTAAGATAGTTTTCTGCTGTTATTCTACATTCGATTGAATGACCATTAAATTTAACATCTTCTTGTTTTAGATCCAAACTTCCAGTCGATGCTATTTCAATTTGTCTTTTGACAATATCAATACCCGTAACACTCTCAGTTACAGGATGCTCGACTTGGAGTCTTGTATTCATTTCCAAAAAATAAAATTCTCCATTCTCATAAATAAATTCTAATGTACCCGCGCCTTCATAACCAAGCTTGGAGATGCTATTTACACATGTGTTAAGTAAATTTTTTCTTTGCTCATCATTCAATACAGGACTGGGAGATTCTTCTATGACTTTTTGGTGTCTTCTTTGAATAGTGCAGTCTCTTTCTCCCAGGTGAATAGTGTTATTTTTACCATCTGAGAGTATTTGAACCTCAATATGTCTTGGATTTTTGAAATATTTTTCAATAAAGACTTCATCATTCCCAAAAAATTTTTTAGCCTCATTTTTGGCTATTTGCAAATTCTCTAAAAGATTTTCTTCCTTATCAACTATTTTCATGCCCTTTCCACCACCACCACCTGCAGCTTTTATCAGCACCGGATATCCTATATCGTTAGCAATTTTTTTGGCTTCTATAATTTCAGAAACACCTTTTTCAGATCCTTGAATTATTGGCAAACCAAGATTTTTTGCAATTTTTTTAGCTTCGATTTTGTCACCCATTTTTTTTATTAGATCTGAGCTTGGTCCAATAAACTTTATTTTATGCTCCTCGAGAATTTTAACAAAAGTGTAGTTTTCAGATAAAAAGCCATATCCCGGATGTATTGCATCGGCACCAGATATTTCAAATGCAGAAATTAAGGAGGGAATGTTTAAATAACTATCTTGTGCTTTATGAGGCCCAATACAAATGCTCTCATCAGCTAACTGAACATGCATTGCATCATGATCAACGGTAGAGTGAACTGCTACAGTTTTTATATTTAGTTCTTTACAAGCACGAATAATCCTCACAGCCACTTCGCCTCGATTGGCAATTAATATTTTTTTTATCATTGCTTATTTAATTTTGGCAAGGATCTGATCGTATTCAATTGCCTCTCCATCAGACACGCAAAGCTCTATAAGCTCTCCATCTACTGTAGCTTGAATATGATTCATAGTTTTCATTGCTTCGATAATTAAAATAGTTGATCCTTTTTTAACCTTACTTCCAACTGTAACAAAAGGTTTTGCTCCTGGTTCTGGAGAAAGATAAGCTGTACCAACCATTGGACTTTTAATTAAATTTACCGATGGATCAATAGTGACATTATTTACTTCTGTACTGTCTTGCGTTGTTTTGGCAAAATTTTTAATTTCTTTATTTCCTTTTCCAATTTTTACTTTAGTTTTTCCATCAGAGTAACTTAACTCAGTCAGATTAAACTCTTCAAGACAATCGGAAAGTACTTTAATGATTTCTTTATCAATTTTCATTTTTTTAAAAGACTTTCAATAGCATCAATTGCGAGAATATAACTATTTAATCCAAAACCACAAATAATTCCATTAACAGCTTTGCTAATCATTGATTTGTGTCTAAATTCCTCTCTTGCAAAAATATTTGTTAAATGAATTTCAATTTTGGGAAATTTTACTATATTTAGTGCATCAAGAATTGCCACAGAAGTGTGAGTAAAAGCAGCAGCATTGATGATAAGTCCATGCTTAGTATCTGAGGCTTCTTGAATTTTATTTATTATTTCACCCTCAATATTAGACTGATAAAAATCTATAGAAATATTTTTTTTGGAGGCGTATTTTTCAACTTCAAGCCCAATTTGATCCAAAGTAAGATGTCCATATATGTCAGGCTCTCGTTTGCCAAGAAGGTTTAAATTTGGACCATTGATAATTTGTATTTTCATGTTCATATAAGTTAAGTAATAATTATAATAAATATGATTGAAATACAATTAAATGGAGAAAGAGCAGAATTCTCAAATAATTTTACAATTCAGGAGCTCTTGACAAAACTTTCAATCGATAAAAAGAAGGTTGCAGTTGAATTGAACGGAGCCGTTGTTCCAAAACAAGAGTATGCTTTTATTAAAATTGCCAATAAAGATGTGGTAGAGATTGTTACATTTATAGGGGGTGGATAATGGATCAGTTTAAAATAGGTAATAGAATTTTTAAATCTAGATTGATTGTGGGAACGGGAAAATACAATAGTCTTGAAGAAACCTCAGATGCAATTAATTCTTCAGGGGCAGACTTGGTAACAGTTGCTGTAAGGAGGGTTAATATTACTAATCCTAATGAGCCAATGTTAATGGATTATATTGATCCAAAAAAGATCACATACTTACCGAATACAGCTGGATGCTACACCTCTGACGATGCTTTAAGAACTTTGCGTCTCGCAAAGGAAAGTGGGGGATGGAATTTAGTTAAACTAGAGGTTTTGGGCGATGAAAAAACTTTATATCCAAATATGCAAGAAACAATTAAATCCGCAAAAATTTTAGTGAAAGAAGGTTTTGAGGTTATGGTATATTGTTCGGATGATCCTATTGCCTGTAAACAATTAGAGGAAATTGGAGTTGTTGCAGTTATGCCCTTGGGCTCTTTAATTGGTTCAGGGCAAGGTATCCCAAATAAAATAAATATTGAAATTATAAAAAATCAATCCAAAATTCCTGTAATTGTAGATGCAGGAATTGGAACTGCTTCAGATGCAGTAATTGCCATGGAAATAGGATGCGATGGCGTTTTAGTTAATACAGCCATTGCCAAAGCCAAAAACCCAATTCTTATGGCCGAGTCAATGAAAAATGCCGTTATAGCTGGGAGACAATGTTACTTATCAGGTAGAATGGAGAAAAAAAATTTAGCATCCCCATCGTCTCCTGTTCAAGGAAAAATCAATAGTTAGGCAACCTCTTTGTTATTATCATTTTTTTGATTTTCGCCATTTGCTATTCTTTTTTTATGAAACCTTCTTTTTTTGTTATAAAAATTTTTTTTATAAAATTTTTTTTTATTGCTAATCTCTGTATCATTTGGCAAATCTTTATTATTTTCATCCTTAGACTTATCGTCAATCTCTCCTTCTACAGAAGAGTTTTTTAATTCTTCAAGTATTATATTTTTATTATTTTTAAAGATAATTTTGTAATCCTCAGAAACAAAATCCTGGTTGATTTCAAATTTTATTTTAAATTTAAATTTTTTTTCAAAAAAATTAACTTCTTCACTTAGATTAGACTGGATATGATCGATAATTTTTTTTGGAATTTCTAATATTACATTTTTTACTCTTGGTATAGAAAATATTTTTTCTTCAACAAGTTTTAATATTTTTTGAGAAAAAGACTCTGTGCTCAAGACAGTTCTCCATTGTATGGAGCTTTCTCTTAATCTTTGGCGAGTCATTTCTAAAAGGCCAAAATTGCTAATTTTCCCTACCTGCACTCTTGCCTTATCAGTTCTTAAAGCCTCTTTTAATTTTTTTTCCACTAATCTTCGATTTGAGTAGTTTTCCATATCTATAAAATCAATAACAATTAAACCAGCTAAATCTCTTAACTTAGCTTGTCTTGCAATTTCCATGGCAGCTTCCACATTTGTTGTCAGAGCAGTTTTTTCTATATTTCTCTCTTTGGTCGATTTTCCCGAATTGATATCTATTGCTACCAATGCTTCTGTTGGATGGATTATTAAGTAGCCACCTGATTTTAAATTTATTCTAGGTTCAAATATTTCATTTAGGTATTTTTCAATACCATGAGCATGAAATAGTGGAACTTTTCCTTTATATTTTTTTATTTTTCTAATCTGTTCTTTGGCAATTATTTCTGCATATTTTTTTGCTTTTTCAAAACCTGTATCCCCATCAATTATTACATTTGTAATTTCAGAGCTAAAAAAATCTCTTATAGTTCTATAAATTATGTCACCCTCTTCATGAATCAAGCTAGGAGCATTAGAATTTAAAGTTTTTTCTTTTATTTCATCCCATATTTGTATTAAAACGTTTAAATCATTTTTAATTTCATTTTGAGTTTTTTTTGCACCTGCTGTTCTTACTATCAGCCCCATAGTTTCAGGAATTTCTAAGTGGTTTATAATCTCTCTTATATTTTTTCTGTCTTGGGAGTTAAAAATTTTTCTCGATATACCTCCTCCTTTGGCTGTATTAGGCATTAATACAATATATTTGCCTGCCAAAGATAAGAATGTGGTAAGAGCAGCTCCTTTTTTCCCTCTTTCTTCTTTGACGATTTGTACTAATATTACTTGACCAGGTTTTATGACTTCTTGAATTCTATATCTCTTAAATTTTCTTCTAGATTTAATATCATTTATTTTTTTTTCATACTCTGAGTCATTTTCTGTAAAATCTTCTTGATTAGAAATTAAATTTTCCTCAGAAGTTTCTTCAATCTGTTGATTTTGATTAGTTAAATCTTCATCAAGACTTTCATTTTCTAAATTTGATAAATGATCATCCTGATCGTTATTTGAATTGGAAACTATGTTTTCAGTTGGCGTAAGGTTTTTCGTTTCTTCAAAAAGTTGTTTTCTAACTTCTTCTTCTTCCTTAAGAATCGATTCTTTATCTGCAATTGGTATTTGATAATACTGTGTTTGAATATCATTAAATGCCAAAAACCCATGCCGTTCATTGCCAAAATCTATAAAGGCAGCTTGTAGTGATGGCTCAATTCTACTTACGCGACCAAGGTATATATTGCCCTTAAGTTGTTTTTTTTGTTCATTTTCATACTCATATTCCTCAACACCTGTTGCGCTTTTGATTGCGACTCTAGTTTGTCGTTGCTGAGAAGCATCGATAAGAATTTCTTTGTCCATGATAATTGTTTCCAGTTTGATTTGATTAAATTAGGTTTCATAAAAATTTTTTAATATTCTTACATATTATAATATTGCATTAATCAGGTATTTAAAAGAAATAATGCTAATATTTAATATTTATCAAATAAAAGACACTTTTTAATGTTGTAAGGAAATATGGGAAAAATACTTAAATCTTTTTTTTTAGTTGTTTTGCTCTCATCTTTTTTAGTTTTTATAACCATTTTTTCTGCACTGTGGTATTTTTCAAGTGATTTACCAAATTATAGATTTTTACAGGATTATAAACCATCCGTATCAACAAAAGTTTATGACATAGATGGAAGTATAGTCGCTGATTTTGCAACTCAAAAAAGAACATTTGTTGCAATAGACGAGATACCACCGTTTGTGATTAACGCATTTTTGTCCGCGGAAGATAAAAACTTTTTTCAGCACCCAGGTATTGATGCTAGAGGAATTACTAGAGCTATCTTTAAAAACTTAAAAAATATTGTTACTGGTCAAAGATTAGAAGGTGCCTCTACTATTACACAACAAGTCGCAAAAAATTTTTTATTATCCTCAGATGTTTCGTTTTCAAGAAAAGTAAAAGAAGCAATATTAGCTTTTAGAATTGAAAAGTATTTAACTAAAAAAAGAATTTTAGAATTATATTTAAATGAAATTTATTTAGGAGAAAGATCCTATGGTATTGCTTCTGCAAGTATGACTTATTTTGACAAATCATTAAAAGAGCTTTCTATTAATGAGGCTGCTTTATTAGCAACTTTACCAAAAGCACCTAGTACTTACAATCCATACAAAAATTTTAATTCTGCATTAAAAAGAAAAAATTGGGTTTTGGAAAGAATGTATGAGAATAAATATATTAATGAAAATCTTTATAAAAATTTATTAAAAAAACCTAT
Organism: Candidatus Pelagibacterales bacterium; assembly: GCA_965235745.1. Taxonomy (GTDB): domain Bacteria; phylum Pseudomonadota; class Alphaproteobacteria; order Pelagibacterales; family Pelagibacteraceae; genus IMCC9063. The sequence continues at coordinate 47,955 of CBDDYY010000005.1, read as the reverse complement.
TTTATTAAAAAAAAGAAAATTAGATTTTTATAAAGAAAACCTTTTTTTTACTGAAGAAGTTAGACGTTTTTTATTTGATAAGTATGGAGAAAATACTCTTTATAAAAGAGGATTGTATGTAAAAACTTCGCTTGATAGTAAAATTCAAGATATAGCAACTAAAGCTTTGAGGGAAAATTTAGAAGAGTACGACAGGAGGCATGGTTGGAGAGGTGCAATTAAAAATATAAAAAATGTATCTACTTGGAAAAATCAAACCTCAGAAATTAAATTTGATGAAATTAATAATTGGAATTTGGCATTAGTAATTAGTATCCAAAAAAATTTTTCAGAAATCGAATTACTTGATGGATCAAAAGGAAGAATATTAATTGAGGATACGAAGTGGGCAAGAAAATATTTAAACGCTGATAGTTTAGGACCAGTAATTAATGACTTAAGCCAAGTTTTTCAGGTTAATGATCTAGTTTGGGTTCAAAATAAAAAAAATAATATTTGGCTATTAAAACAGATCCCTAAAATAAACGGATCGGTAATAATTAGTGATCCTTGGACTGGAAGAATATATTCGATGGTTGGCGGCTATAGTTTTGACCTGAGTCAATTTAACAGATCTGTTCAGGCTAAAAGACAGCCTGGGTCAGCATTCAAACCTTTTGTATATGCTGCAGCATTAGAAAATAAATTTCAGCCTAATTCCATACTTTTAGATGCCCCTTATGTTATGCAACAAGCTAAAGATCCAATTAAGTGGAAGCCTGATAATTACGGCAATAAGTTTTATGGAAAAAGCACATTAAGGTCTGGAGTTGAGCAATCAAGAAATTTAATGACCGTAAGGTTGACCCAGTCAGTAGGAAATCAAAAAATATTAGAATTTGCCAAAAATCTTAAAATTTATGAAAACCCAAAAAATTTACTTTCTTATTCTTTAGGGGCGGGAGAGACGACTTTAATAAATTTGACTAATGCATATAGCATTTTCGTAAACGGTGGAAAAATTTTTGAACCATCTATCATAGATTTAATCCAAGATGAGAGTGGAAAGGTAATCTTTAAAACAAACGTATACGATTGTAAAAATTGTGATGAAATAGCATCAGACACTACTCAATTTCCCACAATCGAAAACAATAAAAAAAATATCATTGATAATAGTACAGCATATCAAATGGTATCAATTTTGCAGGGTGTGGTTGAAAGAGGTACTGCAAAAAAAATGAGAAATTCTAAAATTCCTATAGCAGGAAAAACTGGAACTACAAATAACAATATGGATGCCTGGTTTATTGGCTTTACACCAGATTTAGTTATTGGAGTTTATGTAGGATTTGATGATCCTGATACTTTGGGAAAGTTTGAAACAGGAGCTAAAGCTGCACTCCCAGTATTTGAGGATATAATTAAAAAACTTCCTAAAAAAAACATATCTCCATTTTTTAAAGTTTCTCCCGGAATAAATTTAATTAAAATAAATAATACCACAGGTACAATATCTCCAATAGATACAGGCAGTTCTATTTTAGAAAGTTTTAAATCAAATGACCAATTGAAAGAGAAAGTTATAGATTTAAATTTAAAATTAAGTACACTTTATTAATATGTTCGAGCAAAAAAAAATTATTTTAAATTTAGAAAGCTTAAATTCAAAGATATGGAGTTATCTTTGAAAAAAATGAATTTGAACAAAAATTAAATAATCTAAATTCTCAAATAAATCTTCCAAGTTTTTGGGACGATAATAATAAAGCCCAATCTGCATTAAAAGAAAAAAGTTATTTAGAAAAAATTTTAAATGATTTTAATTCTAATAAGGAGGAATTACTAAACATAAAAGAGCTTTTTGATTTTAATCTTAAAGAAAACGATAACAATTTGGCTAACGAAATAGAAAAAAATTTAACTATTTTAGAAAAAAAAATTAAAGAAATAGAATTACTCTGCTTTTTATCAAAAAAAAATGATGAGTTGGATGTTTATATTGAAATTCATGCCGGTGCTGGAGGGACAGAAAGTCAAGATTGGGCAGAAATGCTTAGAAGCATGTATGTAAAATGGGCAGAAAAAAAATCCTTCAAGTATTATCTCATAAGCGAAAATAGAGGCGAGGAAGCAGGCTTTAAATCATCAACAATTAAAATTGAGGGAAAGTATGCCTATGGGCTTTTAAAACACGAATCAGGTGTTCATAGATTAGTTAGAATATCTCCTTTTGACTCGAACAAAAGAAGACATACAAGTTTTTCAAGCGTTTGGGTTTACCCAGTTATTGATGAGAATATAAATATAGTTATAAATGAAAAAGATTTAAGAATAGATACATATAGATCTAGCGGTGCAGGAGGTCAGCATGTTAATACTACGGATAGTGCAGTTAGAATTACTCATCAGCCAACTAATATTGTTGTTCAATGTCAAAATGAAAGATCGCAACACAAAAATAAAGAAACAGCTATGAATATGTTAAGAGCAAGATTATACGAATTAGAAATTCAAAAAAAAGAAAATGAAAGTAAAAATCTTGAGGATTCAAAATCTGAAATTGGTTGGGGTCATCAAATTAGATCTTATATTTTGCAACCATATCAATTAGCAAAAGATAATAGAACAGGTCTTGAGAGAAGTGATCCTGAGACAATACTTGATGGTAATATCGATCCCTTTTTAGAAGAGGCTTTGTATAAATTATGAGAATAAAAAATATTTTTTCAATTATATTTCTATCAATATTTGTTTTATTTTTATTAATGTTGAATGGATTTGAAACAAGTATTTTAAACAATGTTATTAAGGAAAAAATTGAAAAAAAAATTGAAGGTAGCAATGTTAATTTTAAAAATATAAATTTTTCCCTTAACTTAAAACCATTAAGTCTAAATTTACTATTAATCAAACCAGAGATTGAATTTGCGAAAAAAAAAGTTGGTATTAGCGAAATTTCTGTTGATGTTGATTTGTTATCTGTATTTACAAGAGAGTATAATATAAATTCTGCATATTTGAATTTACAAGAAACTTCAATTTTAAGTATTACACCTTTAATTTCACAGCTAAATTCTCAGGTAAGTGAAATTTCTAAAAAATTTTTAGATGGAACAGTTCAGGCTGATATAAGTATAAATTTTAACAATCCTAAAAATACAAAAATTAAAGGTGTTTTTAAAAACGGGACTATTCAGTTTTATGAAAATTTTCCATTTGCTAATTCCATTTATTCAGATTTTGATTATCAAAATTCTAATTTAAAATTATCAATTAATGAGGGAAAAATAGCTGATTTGAATTTGAAAAACACCACTATAATTTTAGACCAAAATTCAAAAGATGAATTATCCTTAAAAACACAAATTTATATTGACGGTAAAATTGATTATTTGACGAAACTTAAAGAGTTTAAAAATTTATCCTCATCTTTTTTACCAAGAGAAATTACAAGTTTGAAGGGAGATTTGAAAGTCAAAGTTATCCTAGATCTTTTACTTAATAACGACTTGTCAGTAAAAAAAATAAAAAGCAATAGTGAGTTTACAACAGTGGACAATAGTTTTGAGTATATTTTGGATTCTTCAAAAGAAAAATTTATTATTACCAAATTTAATTCTGTCTCAAGTTTGATTGATAAAGATTTTAGCTCCAAGGGATCTTTTTTTATTAATAATAAAGCTGTTCAGTATAATTATAAAAAAAAAATAGATTCATCCATTTTTGCTAGTAATTTTATTGGCACTATTAATACAAATGATTTTGAATTTTTGCAGAATTCAAAAGCACTCAATGGATTAATTGATTTTAAGATAAATTTAAGTAATACAAAAGGTTATAATAATTTTGATATAGATTTAGATTTAAAAAATACATTTGTTTATCTTCAAAAAATTAATTATAAAAAAGAAAAGGGAAATAGTGCAAATTTAAATATTAAAGTTAATAACTTTAATGACAAGCTTAATATTTCTGATTTATTATATAAAAGCATAAATTCAGAAATAAAATTTAAAAATTTAATTCTAAACAAAAAATATAAAATTGAAAATTTTAGTGAAATTAAAGTTTACACTCCCAAAAACTCCTTTAATTTAATTAGAACAAAAAATAATATAGATTTAAATGGTAACTCAATAGATTTAACAGAGTTTATTAAATCATTAGTTGATAATAAAAAAAATGAAGAAGAGGCTTTTTCAAGTTTTTTCAATGCCGACATTAAAGCTAAAATTAAAAAGGTTTATATTGGTAATGATGAATTAAATGAGTTTGTTTTATCTGGAAGTATTAAAAAAAGTGAATACGAGAATTTAAATGCATTTGGTTCTTTTTCTAATAACGAAACAGTTTCTATTCAGATTTTAAGAAATAAACAAAACAATTTAGAGACAAAGCTTATTTCAGATAGGTCTATTCCTTTTTTATTAGGATTAAATTTCGCCAAAGGTTTTTCTAATGGAAAATTACTTTTTAACTCTGAAAAACTAACTAACTCGCATAGTATTTCTAAAGTAACTCTTTCAAATTATTATGTGAAAGAAATGCCAATTTTAGCTGAACTTTTATCGCTTACTTCTTTTACTGGGATTATTGATGTGTTAACTGGAAAGGGAGTTTTTTTTAAAAAATCTTATTTAGAATTAGAAAAAAAAGATGGAATTATCATGATAAAAGAATCTTACGGAACTGGGGATTCGCTTGGGTATACAATTGATGGTCAGATCAACAAAGATGGCTTTGTAAGCATTAGTGGAAATTTGGTACCAGCATACTTATTAAACGATATTATAAGACAGGTTCCAATAGTTGGTAAAATAATTACAGGAAAACAAGGGGATGGAGTGTTTGGAGCTAGTTTTAAAATTAAAGGACAGCCCAATTCTCTTAAAACTACTGTTAACCCTATAAGAACATTAACCCCAAGATTTATACAAAGATTTTTTGATTTATTAAAAGATACTAATTAATTTTTAAAACAAAATGTTTCTTTTTTCCAAAAGAAATCTTAATTTGACTATTTATTATATCGGCATGTGAGATAATTCTTAATTCATTATTCTCAATCATATTATTTATTCTGTAGGCGTTATTGAGTAAGTTTCGTTTAAAATCACTACCAGATGTTGCAAAATTAATTTCTAGAAGCAAATCTTTTAATAAAATTTTTTTATCAATATTTTCTTTTTTAATTGTTTTACTTGGTAGCTCTTCACCCGCCAAGCCTTCATTAAAAGTAGTAATCGAGGTATTTTGAGCTTTTTCAGCAGCTTCTTTTCCATGAAGTAATTTAGTAGCCTCGTTAGCTAGTAGAATTTTTAATTCATTAATTTTATTTCCAGAATAATTTTTATATTTATCTATTTCTTCATGGGGTAATTCAGTAAATAAATATAAATATCTAATCACATCTTTATCATCAGTATTTCTCCAAAATTGCCAGTAATCATAACTACTAAGAAGTTTTTCATCTAACCAAATAGCTCCTTTTTCTGTTTTCCCCATTTTTGTGCCCTGGGAGGTTGTTATCAAAGGAGTTGTAAGTCCAAAGGCCTCTTCTTGTTTTTCTTTTCGAATGAGCTCAACACCGTTAATAATATTTCCCCATTGATCAGAGCCGCCTATTTGTAAAATACAATTATTTTTTTTAAACAATTCTAAAAAATCATAGGCTTGTAAAATCATATAATTAAACTCAAGAAAGCTTAGAGATTGCTCTCTATCTAGTCTTAATTTAACACTATCAAAAGTAAGCATTTTGTTTATAGAAAAATGCTTTCCATATTCTCTTAGGAACTTAATATAGTTGAGTTTTGCTAGCCATTTTTTATTGTCTACATAAACAACTTTATTTGCTCCCTTGTGATTTAAAAATTTTGAAAAAATATTTTTGATTTTTTTAATGTTATTATTGATTTCAGATTCAGATAAAATTTTTCGCGACTCCTCCTTTCCAGAAGGATCACCAACCATAGTTGTTCCACCACCTAGTAAAACAATAGGGGTATGACCAAATTTCTGAAATATTCTCAAGCACATAATTTGAATTAAGCTGCCAACATGCAAACTTGGAGCCGTACAATCAAAGCCAATATAGAAAAAGATCTTTTTGTTGTGTAGTAAGTTCTCTAAATTTTTTTCATTAGTACACTGAAAAAAATATCCACGTTGTTTAAATTCTGTTAAAAGATTTTTATTCATTTTTAAAAAGTGTTTATTAGATTATTATATAAAATTAAACTATTTTAAAATGAAAAAAAAATATACTGCATTAGGCATGATGAGCGGTACATCTTTTGATGGCATTGACCTCTCTATTCTTGAAACAGACGGAGATAAATTTGTATCATTAAAAAGTGATTTCTATTTTCCTTATAGTGAAAAAATAAAAAGCCAATTGAAAGAGCTTAAAAAAAAAATTAATGAATCTAATGTTTTTTCTATTTTACAAAGTAACTTATATAAAAAAGTTAATAGATTAATAACTATTCAGCATGCACATGCTGCAATAAACTTGATTAGAAAATATAAAAAAAAAATTGACGTTGTGGGTTTTCATGGTGTTACCATGTTTCATAATTCAAAAAAAAAAATTAGCATACAATTAGGTGATCCTTTGTTGCTAAAACAGTTGTTACAAATAACTATTATTTTTAATTTTAGGACTAATGATATGAAGCATGGTGGAGAAGGGGCTCCTCTTGTTCCAATTTATCATAAAGTTTTATTTCAAAAATTGAAAGAGAAGCACCCGTGCTTTTTCTTAAATATTGGAGGAATCTCTAATTTTACCTATGTCGATAAAAATAAAATATATGCAAGTGATATTGGACCAGGAAATTGTCTTTTAGATAGTTGGATCAAGATAAATTTTAATAAAAACTTTGATAAAGATGGCAATTATTCAACAAAAGGTCTTGTAAACTTTAATTATGTTAATAATTTTCTAGATAGGCATGATTACGTTAGTAAAAAAAATATTTCATACGATACATCAGACTTTAATTTATCTGAATTAAGAGGTTTTTCGCCATATGATGGTGCAGCTACACTATCATATATTTCAGGAATCTTAATTGTAAAAATGATTGAAAAATTTTTTAAAATTAAAAAAGTTTTTGTTAGTGGAGGAGGTAGAAAAAATTTATTTTTAATGAAAATAATCAAAGATAATACAACTACTGAAATAATTGATTTAGATAAAAAAAAAATGAATGGAGACTTTATTGAATCACAGGCTTTCGCTTACATAGCCGTTAGATCTTTATTAAAGAAAGTAATAAGTTTTCCTCAAACAACAGGTGTCAGAACTAGTGTAACTGGTGGAGATGTTTATAAAGTTTAAAAAAATCTAGATTCTTTTTTGATGTAATTATCTAATGATTTTATTAATTCTTTATCTTTATTTAAAAAGAAATGATCTGCTCCTTTTACTTCAATAAAATCAACAGAAATTTTTTTTTGATTACTTAATTTAGATTTTAACCCCTTCATCGAATCTTCTGTCACTAATTGATCTTGATTGCCATGTATTACCAATCCTGAAGTGGGGCAAGGTGCTAAAAAATTAAAGTCAAAAATATTTGGTTGTGGTGAAATAGATACAAATCTAAATATCTCAGGCCTTCTCATTAAAAGTTGCATACAAATCAAAGCACCAAAAGAAAATCCAACTACCCAGCTTTCATTTGAATTTGGATTGCTTCTTTGAATAAAATCTAGCGCAGCGGCAGCATCTGACAATTCTCCTAGACCATTGTCAAATTTACCTTCGCTTTTTCCCACTCCTCTAAAATTAAAACGACATACTGAAAATTCATTTTGCAAAAAAGTATGAAATGCATTGTAAGTAACTCTATTATTCATTGTTCCCCCATATTCTGGATGAGGGTGTAAAATTAAAGCAATAGGAGCATTATCTTTTTTACTTTGAATATATTTAGCTTCTAATTTTCCGTCAGGACCGTTTATAAAAATTTCTGCGTTATTATATTTCATTAGGTGTAATTGAATAATTTTGAAAAATGCTTATATCATAAGTTAACTATTAATAAGGTAAAAAATAACTTATAAAGCGTTAGTTATTAACCTAATGTTGCACTAATTATGGTATTTTATGAGTAACGGACAAGATTTTATAAAAAATTACAACCATGGAGCAGAATATGTTCAAGGTTTTGTAACAGATATAGAGACAATTGAAGTTCCCAAGGGATTAACAGAAGAAACAGTTAAATTTATCTCAAACCAAAAAAGAGAGCCAAAATGGATGCTAGAATGGAGACTAAAAGCCTTTGAAAGGCTCAAGTCTATGCAAGAACCAGATTGGCAAAAACCAAAATATCCAAAAATAAATTATCAAGATCTTTATTATTATTCTGCACCCAAAAGTCTTCAGGAACAGCCTAAATCTCTTGATGACATAGATCCAGAAATTAGAAAAACTTACGAGAAGTTGGGCATTCCTCTTCTTGAACAGAAGAGGTTAGCAGGAATTGCTGTTGATGCTGTTTTTGATTCAGTTTCAGTAGCGACTACCTTTAAGGATAAGCTAAAAGAAATTGGTGTTATTTTTTGTTCAATCTCTGAAGCGACAAGAGAACATCCAGAACTTGTTAGAAAGTATTTGGGGTCAGTAATTCCAATGTCGGATCATTACTTTGCCACTTTAAATTCAGCTGTTTTTACTGATGGCTCATTTGTTTATATCCCTCCAGGGGTCAGATGTCCGATGGAACTATCAACTTATTTTAGGATCAATGCATCAAATACTGGTCAGTTTGAGAGAACTTTAATTATAGCCGACAAAGGAAGTTATGTAAGTTATCTAGAGGGATGTACTGCTCCAATGCGAGATGAAAATCAGTTGCATGCTGCAAATGTTGAATTGGTTGCTTTGGATGATGCTGAAATTAAATATTCAACAGTTCAAAATTGGTATCCTGGAGATAAAAATGGAAATGGTGGAATTTATAATTTTGTTACAAAGAGAGGAGCTTGTAGGGGGAGAAATTCAAAAATTTCATGGACACAAGTAGAGACAGGATCTGCTATTACTTGGAAATATCCAAGTTGTATTTTGCAAGGTGATAATTCCCAAGGGGAATTTTATTCTGTCGCAATAACTAACAATTACCAAAAAGCTGACACCGGAACTAAAATGATTCATTTAGGAAAAAATACAAAAAGTAAAATTATTTCTAAAGGAATTTCAGCAGGTCATGCTGACAATACCTATAGAGGTATGGTCAGTATTCATCCTAAGGCAATTGGATCAAAGAACTACACTCAGTGTGACTCACTACTAGTTGGTAATAAGTGTGGCGCGCATACAGTACCATATATCGAGAATAAAAATTCTACATCAGAAATTGAACATGAAGCAACAACATCAAAAATTAGTGACGATCAACTTTTTTATTGTAGGCAAAGGGGACTGAACCAGGAAGAGGCTGTAAGTTTAATTGTTAATGGATTTTGCAAGGAAGTGCTTCAGCAATTACCAATGGAATTTGCTGTCGAAGCCCAAAAATTAGTTGGAATAAGTTTAGAAGGAAGTGTTGGATAATGATTGAAATAAAAAATTTAAAGGTGAGTGTTGAGGAAAAACAAATATTAAAAGAACTAAATTTAAGTATCGGTAAAGGTGAAGTTCATGCCATTATGGGACCAAATGGTTCAGGAAAAAGCACATTATCTTACGCATTATCAGGTAAAGAAGGTTACAATGTCGAAGGAGAGGTCATATTTAATAAAAAAAACTTATTAGAATTAAACGCTGAAGAGAGAGCGCAAGAGGGTGTGTTTTTAGCATTTCAGTATCCTATTGAAATACCGGGTGTTTTTACAAACAATTTTTTAAGAACTTCTCTTAATTCCGTAAGAAAAGCAAATAATCAAAAAGAATTAAATGCAGTTGAATTTTTAAAAATAGTAAAAGAAAAAGCTTTTGAACTAAAAATTGATCCTGAGATGTTAAGCAGGCCATTAAATGTTGGTTTTTCTGGTGGAGAAAAAAAACGAAATGAAATTTTACAAATGTCATTGCTGGAGCCTAGTTTTATCATTATGGACGAAACTGACTCAGGACTTGATATAGATGCTCTAAAAATTGTTTCAAATGGAGTCAATACCCTTAGAAATCAAGATCGTTCTTTTTTAATCATAACTCATTACCAAAGATTGTTAAATTATATTAAGCCAGATTTCGTTCATGTTCTTTCAGATGGAAAAATAGTTAAAACTGGAGATTGGAAATTAGCATTAGAACTTGAAGATGAGGGTTACGGAAAGTTTGTGAACTAGATGCAAGAGTATCAAGAAATTAAAGTAAGTTTTGAAAAATTTATTCAATCATTAAGTACAACTAGTGATGATTTAGAATTTAGAAAAAAATCTTTAAATAATTTTCTGCAAAAAGGATATCCGGTTTCTAAAGATGAAGATTGGAAGTACTCCCCTTTAACTAAAGATTTAAGTAAATTCATTACTTTTGATTTTCCCAAAAATCAAAATAATATTTTGTCAGATAATATAAAAGAGTTATATGAACATTATTCAATTATTTTTATCGATGGGTGCTTAGTAAGTGAAGATATTGTAGAAGAAGGGTTTTCTATAAAAAAAAATAATTTATTTTTAAAATCGGTTAAAAAAGAAGGAGACAACCCTGTTTTAAATTTAAATAATGCTTTTGCGTCAACCGGGTATTTAATAGAACTTAATAAAAATTGTTCTATTGATAAGCCAATAGTTATTTATAATTATTTCAGTAAAGAGCATCAAGCAAGCTTTTGCAGTTTTAAAAATTTTATTTTATTAAACGAAAACTCTAAAGCAACAATCTATGAAAAAAATATATATTTATCTGACAAGCAATATTTAATTACTGCTAATACAGAAATTTTTTTAAGTAAAAACTCTGATTTAAAAAAATATAATTTAAATTGTAACAATAAATATTCAACTATTTTTAACTATTCAAAAGCTAATTTGGATGAATCCTCAAATTTAGAATTTTTTACTTTTTCAGAAAATGTAAACTCATGTAGAGATGAAAGTATTATCAACCTAAATGGCAAAAATTCATTTGCATCAATTAATGCACTGCAGTTACAATATTCAGATTTTGTTCATGAGATAAAATTACAAGTTAATCATAATGAAGAACAGACCAAAAGTTCACAATTTGTCAAATCAGCATTACATGATGAATCAATAGCCGTATTTCAAGGGAAAATTTTTGTAGATTCTAAAGCTCAAAAAACAGATGGATATCAGTTATCACGTGCTTTATTATTATCTGATAATGTTAAGTTTTTTTCAAAACCTGAGCTTGAAATTTATGCAGATGATGTAAAGTGTTCACATGGATCATCCTCAGGAAGTATTGATGAAGAGTCAATTTTCTATTTAAGATCACGAGGTATTGATGAAAAATCTGCCAAAGAACTCATGATTAAAGGTTTTTTAGCTGAAGTAATAGATAAAATTTCAAACAAACAGTTTAGAGAAATTTTTTACAATAAGATTGGACACAATTTAGAAAATGCTTAATGATATTAAAGATCAATTTCCAATTTTTAAAAATAAAATTAAAGGAAAAAAATTAGTTTATTTAGATAGCGCTAATTCTTCTCAAAAACCCCAAAGCGTTATTGATGCAGTAAATAATTTTTATGCAAACGATTTTTCTAATGTTGGAAGGGGTATATATACATTAGCTGTTAACGCTTCAGAAAAGTACGAATTAACAAGAACTAATATCAAAAAATTTATTGGTGCTGATAACGAAACTGAGGTTATTTTTACCAAAAACGCCACAGAGTCCTTAAATTTAGTGGCTAGTTGTTTTGGAGAAAAATTCATTAACAAAGGGGATGAAATAATTTTAACAGAATTGGAGCATCATGCCAATTATGTCCCTTGGCATTTTTTGAGACAAAAAAAAGGTGCCATAATAAAGTTTTTACCAATTGATCAACATGGGGACTTGCAAATTAATGAATTGGAAAATCTTATTACCAAAAAAACAAAAATCATTAGTGTTACACACATGTCCAATGTTACCGGAACAATAAGCCCTTTAGATAAAATTATATCAATAGCTAAGAAACACAATGTTCCAGTTTGTGTAGACGGGACACAAGGTGCTGCCCATTTAGATGTTAATCTTAAAGAATTGGATTGTGACTTTTATGCTTTTTCTGGTCATAAAATGTATGGACCCACAGGAGTTGGATTGCTTGCCTTAAAATACAAGTGGCTAGAATCATTTGAACCTTTTTTGGGGGGAGGTGGAATGATTGATTTTGTTTCAAAAAAAGAAATTGCTTATGCGCGGGGTGTTTGGAAAATGGAAGCTGGCACTATGCCTACAGCTGAAGTTGTGGCTTTAAATGAGTCAATCAATTTTATTAACAATATTGGAAAAAAAAATATTATTAATCACGAGAATGAACTTACACAATTAGCGCTAGAAAAATTAAAAAGTATGAAATCAGTAAAAATAGTTGCAAACCCAAAGTTACAAGGAGGAGTTTTTTCTTTTAACCTCGACCAAATTCACTCACATGATGTTTCAACTATTTTAGATCAAGAAGGTGTCGCCGTCAGAGGAGGGCATCATTGCTGCCAAGTTTTGCATGATGTATTGAATATAAATTCTTCTGTTAGAGTTTCTTTTGGAGTTTATAATACAAGCGAAGATTTAGAGATTCTTTGCGAGAGTATTAAAAAATGTCAAAAAATATTTAAACAGTAAAATGAGCTCAAAAAATCTTTATCAAGATTTAATTCTTGATCATGCTACTAACCCTAGAAATAAAGAAAAATTAAATTTTTTTAATAAAGATACTGAGGGTTTTAATCGCCTTTGCGGAGATAATATTCACGTTTTTATACATGCAAACAATAGTGCGATTGAAAATATTGGTTTTTTAGGAAATGGATGTGCTATATGCATTGCTTCTGCATCTCTTATGACTGAAACCTTAAAAGGAAAATTAGAAACTGATGCAATTGTTTTGATTAATTATTTTTTAGATTTGGTCAAAAATAAAAGCAAAGAAGAAAGTATTAAAATTGATAAGGTGAACCAAAGCTCCTTAGACGCATTTAAATCAATAGTTGATTTTCCAATGAGGGTTAATTGTGCTACATTGCCTTGGATTACAGCTGAAACAACAATTAAAAATAAAAATAAAAAATTTAATATTGAGGATTATAAGTAATGGATCCAAATCATTCCGCGTTAATGGATAAAATTGTTGAAAAGCTTAAATCAGTTTATGATCCTGAAATACCAGTTGATATTTATGAACTGGGCTTGATTTATGATGTAAGAATTGAAAACAAAAAAATATCATTAGACATGACTTTGACAAGCCCACATTGTCCAGTCGCAGAGTCTTTACCTATGGAGGTAAAAAGAACTGTAGAGTCCATTCCTGAAGTTGAGGAAGTTGTGGTTAAGATTGTATGGGACCCACCTTGGGATAAAACAAAAATGTCCGAGTCTGCAAAATTAGAATTAAATTTATAATATGAAATCAAAAATAATATCAATCACGGATTCAGCAGCTGATAGAATAAAAGAGATATTATCTAGCGCAGAAGACAATAGTATCAAAGGTGTACGCGTTTCAGTTGTAACAGGTGGTTGTGCAGGCATGTCTTATGAAATGAATTATATAAAAGAAATTAACTCCAGTGATGAAGTGGTCGAAGATCGAGGCGTGAAAGTATTTATTGATCCAAAAGCAATCATGTATTTATTGGGTACTAGTATGGATTATAAAAAAGATAAATTCTCATCTTCCTTTGTTTTTAACAATCCAAATGAAACAGAAAGATGTGGCTGTGGGGAGTCTTTTAAAATTTAAATTGTTCAGCTAAATTTCTTTCCTGCAAACCAAATTTTTTATTGTACAGTAATTTAAAACCAATAGATTGATTAATATAAATTTTTACGTTAGCAACATCTCTAATTTCAGTATTGTCAGCAACAGCACTAACTGGTCGTTTTTTTGGATCTAAATTTTTAATTGTAATTCTTGATTTATTTGAAACTATAGCGCCTCTCCATCCTCTTGGCCTAAATGGATTGATAGGTGTAACAGCGAGATGATTACTATCTAAATTTAAAATAGGACCTCTAGCAGACAAATTGTAGGCAGTGCTACCAGCTGGCGTTGCAACTAAAGCACCATCTCCTGTAAGCTCATTAATTCTAATTTTATTATCAATTTTAATTTCAAGTTTACAAGCTTGTTTGGTTTGTCTGAAAATTGAAACTTCATTTATGGCAATTTTTTTTTTAATTATTTTACCATGGCTACTAACAGTCATTTCCAAGGGGTGTAAAATAATTTTATTACTTCTGGCAATATTTGCTTTAAGGCTTTTTACAGAAAATGGATTAAGCAAAAAACCATGATTACCTTTATTCATTCCATAAAAGGGTTTGTCATACTTATGATATTTTTTTAAAGACTGAAGCATAAAGCCATCACCTCCAATAACAACAATAGTAGAACATTTTTTCACAGGATGATTTTTATATAATTTTAATATTTGTTTTTTTGCCAAAAGGGCTTTACTTGTATTATCTGTTATTAGACAAATTTTTAAATCATTCATGATAAGTAAACTAATAACATAAAATATTTAAAAAAAATGCAAATAAAACTTTTAAAAGAGGCTTTTTTATCCATGTGTTTGGATCGTAAACTTAAAAAAAACTATGAGCAAATTGTGATCATTGAGCAGCTCATTAATTTTTATGAGAATATTAATAAAGAAAATTCATTTATAAAAAAATTGTTTTTTAATAAAAAGAAAAAATTAGGATTTTATTTATATGGCGATGTTGGTGTTGGAAAAACGATGATTTTAAATTTTTTTTATGACTACCTCGATATTCCAAAAAAAAGAATGCATTTTAATGAATTTATGATTGATGTTCATAATTTTCTCCACGAAAATAGAAAAAGAAATCATAATAAAAATTTATTAGAACTTTATGTGAATAACTTAAAAAAAAATATTAAAATTATTTATTTTGATGAGTTTCAAGTAACTAATATTGTAGATGCAATGATACTTGGAAAACTTTTTCAATGCATCTTTGAAAACAATATTATTACTATTTTTAGTTCGAATATTACAATTGATGATCTTTATAAAGATGGCTTGCAAAGAGATCAATTTGTACCTTTTATTAAAATTCTAAAAAACTATTCTGTTCAAAAAGAGCTTATTATCAGCGAAGACTATAGAAAATCTGGAGTTCAAACACTCGATCGCTATTTCTTTCCAAATGATGAAAAGGCTTTATTTAATATTAATCAATTATTTCGAGAATTAACTAAAAATAAACCACAAACTGAAAAAATTATTCATGTTAAAGGAAGATCATTATCAATAAATAATTTTTTTGATGGCATTGCTAGATTTCATTTTAATGACTTGTGTAAGAAGAATTTAGGAGCTGAGGATTTTATTGCTATCGCAGATCATTGTTCATTTTTGGTCATTGATGATATTCCAATTTTTTCTGATGAAAATATTAATGAACAACAGCGCTTTCTTACTTTGATTGATATTTTATATGAAAAAAAAGTAGCTTTGATGGCCTCTGGCGCGAATTCTTTAGAGCTGCTAGGTTCATCTATTAAATTAATTAATATTTTTAAGAGAACTATTAGCAGGGTATACGAGTTGACATCGCCTAATTATATTTCTAAGTAATTTTTTCTCTAGCTATCTTAATCAGTGTATCAATTAAATTAGATAAACCACTTTGTCTTTGAGCAGTTAATAATTCTATAATACCCAAAGCTTTAAAATCTTCTTTATTTAATTTTGAAATTTCATTCACATTTTCGTAATTTAAAAGATCTATTACTAGCTTGGCTGTACCTTTGGTTATAAAAGCGTCAGCATCAAATTTGTAAAGCATAGTTTTGTCATTTAGCAATTCACCTACAACCCACAAGTTGGAAGCACATCCGGTAATTTTATTTTTATCTATTTTATATTTATTATCTAAATTTTCATTCTCTGATGCAATATCAATCAAATATTGTAGTCTTTCAGTTCCATCTAAAACTGAAATTTCTTTACCTTTGTTTATAATTTTATCTATAATCATTTTTTTCAAAGGCATTTAAAATAGCATTTATAGGTAATGCAATACATTCTTTTCTAGAATTATTTTTTTTCTTTAATAACTGTTTGAAATCAAAAATTACCAATTGTTCATTTTTACACTTATTGTCAAAATAATCATATATCTGTTTTTTTAAGTTAAATAATTTTTGAAGAGTTAATTTGTTTTGATTTTTTGATACTAATGAAGACGAAGCCTGACAAAAAATACAAGTTTCTCCCTCATATCTAAAATTTGTAATTTTTTCATTTTTTGTGTTAAACTCAATTTTTATATGGTCACCACAATTTTTGTTTTTAAGACTATATCTGTATACCGCGTTACCTTTTAATCCTACAGATTTAGAATTTGCAGCAATTTTTATAATTTCTTCCATTAGGAATCTTACAGAATTAGATTCGAAATTTTTAAAATAATTTGCTGCTTTATTAAAAAATAATGCTGAAAAGAGGGGATTATTTTAATTAAAAATATTTTAATTAAATCTAAAAAACCAATTAGCGTTGTTAAAAAAATTAATAAAAAAATTAATTTATGAATTAATGGAGTTTTAAAAGTGCTTTCTGATTTAATTGATTTTTCAGAAAATTTACTAGAAACATTTCCGTAAAACCACTTTTCATTGCAAATACCGCATTGAACTTCTCTACCGTTATTTCCGATGTCGGATTTTTTTACGTCAAATTGGTATTTTCCACACTTGCAATTTATAATCATTTATTAACCTGAGTTGATATTTTCATAGTAATAATTTTTAAATTTGAATTGTGTAGTTTTTTTAAAAAAAGAGTTTTGCTTTTAATAGGTTCAAATTTAATGATATTTGTTAGCATCAAGGGAGTTGTGAAAACTTTTTCTTTTTTTTCAACTTTTGTTTTGGTTTTAATGTCATTGTTTAAACTGACATTATTTGGAATAATTTGAATTTTTTCTGGTGCGAGTATTTGTTTTGGTTTTTCGCTATCATAAATTTCTTTAACAGCATCTAAAATTTCTTCATTAGCATACTTCTTACTACTTTTTTTTTGAGGATTCAAAGTTTGAACCGCTTCTAAAATTTCATTTATTGAGTATTTGTGACTCATCTGCGACTCTTATATCAGTTTTTTTAAATAAATATAATTTTACTTAATTTTAAAAGAATACATATTCAGTAATTAAAATAATGAAAAATGCCATTTTATTCATCACCACACTTTTATGTTGGGCGCCTACATGGTATATAATTAAATTCCAACTTGGTTATGTAGATCCTCTTATATCAGTCTTTTATAGAATTTCTTTATCCTGTTTAATTTTGTTTTTAGTTTTATTCATTTTAAAAAAAAATTTGAAATTTTCTTGGTCTTATCATTTGTGGTTTGCCATTTTAGGTTTGTGCCTTTTTTCTTTTAATTATATTTTTTTTTATTTAGCAAATACCCATCTTGTCAGTGGTGTTGTGTGCATTGCTTTTTCTACTAACCTAATCTTTAATATTATAGGAGAGAAAATATTTTTTAAAAAAAATGCAACAATTAATACTTGGATTGCTGCTATATTAGGTGCAATAGGTATTTTTGTAATTTTTCATGAAGAAATTTTATATTTTGATGCAAATAATTTTGAGCATGTTGGCATAGCTCTTTCATTTATTGCTACATTATTTTGGTCATTTGGAAATATGGTTCATATTAGAAATGCTAATAAAAAATTTCCTTTTTTTCCTTCAATAGCATATGGCATGCTTTATGGCAGCATATTTACATTAATTATTGCCGAGGCCACGGGCGCAGAAATTTTATTTGAATTTACCCCTAAGTATATTTTTGCTCTAATTTTTTTATCAGTATTTGGAACTATCATTGCATTTTATCTATATTTAAATCTAGTTAATAATATTGGACCCGGCAGAGCAGGCTATGTAGGTGTTATGATGCCAGTTTTAGCTTTGTTTATTTCTACAATTTTTGAAAATTTAGAATGGACAAATAACTTATTAATAGGATTACCAATTTTAATGGTTGGATCTGTTTTAATTATTAATCAAAAAACAAAGGTTATTATTTAATTAAATTATTTTCAGTTGTTTTAGTAGAATTAATTATGTAAAAACCTCCAGTCATTGCCCCCTTAGCTCATTTGGTAGAGCAACTGATTTGTAATCAGTAGGTGGCCTGTTCGAATCAGGCAGGGGGCACCATTTACTTGCTTATTCCTTTTAAATACCATTAAATACAATTATCTAAATGAGGTATAAAAAATATATTTATATATGCAAAATATTTTAGTCTTAGGTTTTGGAGTGGCAAGCACTGCATATGTTAGCTTGCTCGACCATAATAAAAAAAGAGTATTTGTAGTTGGCAGCCCTTTTGATTTCAAAAAAATTAAATCAGCAAAAAAATTAAGATATATAAAGAACGATAATATAAAATTAAATTTTTCTAAAAATATTTTTTTCTATAATAATCTTGAGGATATTCCTTTTTTTAAGTTTTCTTTAATAATTATTGGAGTGAATTCAAATGGTATTGCCTGGGCAGCAAGTGAATTAAAAAAAATAAAAATAAATTGTCCAATTTTAATACTGACTAAAGGACTTAAAAAAGAAAAAAAAACAATTTGTACAATAAGTGATTATTTTAAGAGTAACACTTCCTTTAAAAAAATTATAAGTGCTTCTGGACCATGTCTAGCAGGAGAATTGATAAAAAAAATACATACAAGAACTGTTTTGGCTAGTTCAAATATAAATGATGCAAAAATAGTAAAAAAAATTTTAGAAAATCAATATTATCATCCTGCGTTAACTACTGATATTAAAGGTGCTGAAATTTGTGCCGCAACCAAAAATATTTATGCTACTATAATTGGAGCTGCTGCGGGACAGTCTGGTTTAAATATCAAAAAGTCCAATACTGTCTACTTTAATGCGGCATCTGCATTGTTTGAGCAGTCCTTAAAAGAAATGAACATTATTGTAAAAAAGTTTCATGGAAATACATTAACTGTTATGGGCCCAGCAGGAGCGGGTGATTTATATGTTAGTGCGTTAGGAGGCAGAAATAGTAAAATGGGTTATTTTTTAGGAAATGGATTTTTATATCAAAAAATAATCAATAATTTTATGAAAGGTATTACAGTTGAAGGTGCTGAGCTCATACTAGATGTTGGATCGCAGCTAATTAGAATCTTGGGATCTAAAAATATTCCATTAGCAACTTTTTTATATGATGCTGTTAAAAAAAATAAAAAACTTCATATAAATTGGAAAAAATTTACAAATTAATTAAGTTTTTCGCTATTTTTTTGTTCACAAATGCTAAAATCGCTTATTTATAAGGTGTTAATTTAAGTGTATAGACTCCGGCTATGGAAATAGAATTTTTAAGAGATTATGCAACAATTTTAATTTTTTTATTTATTTCTGTTGCCTTAGGTTTTGGTTTTATAGTCGTAAATTTTTTATTTTCCCCTAGCAATCCGGATACTGAAAAATTATCAGCTTATGAATGTGGATTTGAGGCTTTTTCAGACTCTAGAATGAAATTTGATGTTCGTTTTTACCTTGTTGCAATTCTTTTTATAATTTTTGATTTAGAGGTTGCTTTTTTATTTCCCTGGGCTGTTTCATTAGGAAAAATTGGGGCACTTGGTTTTTGGAGTATGATGATATTTTTAACAGTATTAACCGTCGGTTTTATTTATGAGTGGAAAAAAGGAGCTTTAGATTGGGAATAATGGCTTCTGAAAAATTAAACAAAGTACCTCAGGAATTTAAAGAAGTTGCAGAGGAATTTACCAAAAAAGGATTTGTGACTATCGCAAGCGATCAATTAATTAATTGGGCAAGGACCGGATCCTTACACTGGATGACTTTTGGCTTAGCCTGTTGTGCTGTTGAGATGATGCAGACCTCAATGCCAAGATATGATCTAGAAAGATTTGGAGCTGCTCCGAGAGCCTCACCGAGACAATCAGATGTAATGATTGTAGCAGGAACTTTGACAAACAAGATGGCCCCAGCGTTGCGCAAAGTATATGATCAAATGCCAGAGCCAAGATATGTTATCTCAATGGGAAGTTGTGCGAATGGAGGTGGCTACTATCATTATTCTTATTCCGTTGTAAGAGGTTGTGATAGAATAGTACCTGTCGATATATATGTTCCTGGCTGTCCTCCGTCAGCGGAAGCGTTGCTTTACGGAATTTTGCAACTTCAAAAAAAAATTAGAAGAGAAGGAAGTCTCCAAAGATAACATGTCAGATATTTATTTAAATTTAAAAAATACTATTTTAGAAAATAAAGAATTTAAAATTAATAGTATTGAATTGTTGCATGACAATTTGATATTGAGCTGCAACAAAGAAAGCTTAGTCAAAAATATTGATATTTTAAAGCGGGATAAAAGTCTAAAATTTAGGCAATTGATCGATATTGCTGGAGTAGACTATCCTCAGAAAATTAAAAGATTTGAAGTTATTTATTTATTATTAAGTCATGAAAATAACTTAAGAATATCAATTAAAATTTGCATTAATGAAAATGAAATTGTCCCGACATTAACTTCTATTTATCCTTCTGCTAATTGGCAAGAAAGGGAAGTATTTGACATGTATGGAATAAAGTTTGCTGATCATCCAGATCTTAGACGAATACTAACTGACTATGAATTTGAAGGTTATCCATTAAGAAAAGATTTTCCATTAACTGGATATAAAGAAGTAAGATATAGCGCTGAACATCAAAAAGTTATTTATGAGCCAGTCAAGTTGGCTCAAGACTATAGGGATTTTGATTTTGAAAGTCCTTGGGAAGGTTCTGATTATATTAAAAAAGAACAGGATAAAGCAAAAGAAATTAAAAATGACTAAACATACTAAAACGATGAATTTAAATTTTGGTCCACAACATCCAGCTGCACATGGTGTTTTGAGATTAATTTTAGAATTAGATGGTGAGGTAATCGAGAGAGCAGATCCGCATATCGGACTTTTGCACAGAGGTACAGAAAAATTGATTGAGCACAAAACTTACACCCAGGCCGTGCCTTACTTTGATAGGTTAGATTATGTTGCTCCAATGAATCAAGAGCATGCCTTCGCTTTAGCGGTAGAAAAGCTTTTACAAATCGAAGTACCATTACGAGCACAGTATATTAGAGTTATTTTTTGTGAGATCGGAAGAATTTTAAGTCATATTTTAAATATTACTACGCAGGCTTTAGATGTTGGAGCGTTAACCCCTTCATTATGGGGATTTGAGGAGCGTGAAAAGTTGATGGTATTTTATGAAAGGGTATCGGGTTCACGACTCCATGCCAATTATTTTAGACCAGGTGGAGTGCATATAGATCTTCCCAATGGTCTCGCAGATGATATTTTGGATTTTTGTAAAAATTTTCCAAAAGTGATTGATGATTTAGAGACACTTCTTACTGATAATAGAATATTTAAACAAAGAAATGTAGATATCGGAATAGTATCAAAACAAGAGGCTCTCGACCATGGTTTTTCTGGAGTTATGCTAAGAGGCTCCGGCGTCCCTTGGGATTTAAGGAAGTCAAATCCATATGAATGTTATCAAGATTTTGAATTTAAAATTCCTGTGGGAAAAAATGGTGATTGTTATGATCGGTACTTATGCAGAATTGAGGAAATGAGAGAAAGTGTAAACATTATGGTGCAAGCTTTAAAGAAACTACCAAAGGGACCAATAATGACTTTAGATACAAAAGTTGGACCACCTAAGAGAAGAGATATGAAGATGAGTATGGAAGCTCTAATTAATCATTTTAAATTATATACAGAAGGTTACCATGTTCCAAAGGGAGAGGTCTATTCTGCAGTAGAAGCTCCTAAGGGGGAGTTTGGTGTTTATCTTATATCTGACGGATCTAACAAGCCGTACAGATGCAAAATTAAAGCCCCTGGTTTTACCCATCTTCAAGCCATGAATTATATGATTAAAGGTCATATGCTAGCAGATGTTCCGGCAGTTTTGGGCTCTATGGATATTGTCTTTGGTGAGGTAGATCGATGAGCGGAAAGCATATAGCAAAAAATCAACCTGTAACATTTACTTTTTCTAATGAAAATTTAAAAAAAAAAGATGAAATATTAAAAAAGTATCCTTCAAGTAGAAAAAAAAGTGCAATCATGCCTTTGCTTTATTTGGCTCAAAAACAGAATGAGGGATGGATTCCATTAGTTGCCATTAGATATGTCGCTGAGTTATTAGAGGTTCCATATATAAAGGTTTATGAGGTAGCTACATTTTACACTATGTATAATTTAGCTCCTGTAGGAAAATATTTTGTTCAAGTTTGCACTACTACGCCTTGTGCTATTAGAGGCTCTGGAAAAATTGTTGAAATGTGTAAAAAATTTATATCCGCTAAAGAGGGACATTTAAGTAAAGATGAAAAAAGTTCGTGGATAGAAGTCGAGTGCTTAGGAGCTTGTGTGAATGCTCCCATGATACAAATTAATGATGATTATTATGAAGATTTGGATGAAGAGACTGCAGAAAAAATATTTAAAAGTTTTGCTGAAGATAAACTGCCAAAAATTGGATCTCAAAAAGGAAGAAAGGGATCTGAACCTGCAAATCAAAGATTAACCTTGCTAAATAAATAAATGCTACAAGATAAAGACAGAATATTTACAAATTTATATGGAGATGAAAGTTTTGATTTATCTTCATCTTTAAAACGAGGTGATTGGAAAAATACAAAAGAAATATTAGCAAAAGGTAAGGACTGGATAATTGAAGAAATAAAAAAATCGGAGTTACGGGGAAGAGGAGGAGCAGGCTTTCCGACAGGGGTTAAGTGGTCTTTTGCACCAAAAGAAGTCAAAGAAGGTAGGCCACATTATTTAGTAATTAACGCTGATGAATCAGAACCTGGAACTTGCAAGGATAGAGACATAATAAGGTACGAGCCACAAAAATTAATTGAAGGCTGCCTTATAGCGTCATATGCAGTTAGTGCCCATACATGTTACGTATATATTCGGGGCGAATATGTGAACGAAGGAAAAGTTTTACAAGAGGCAATAGATCAGGCCTACGAAAAAGGTTATATTGGAAAAAATGCCTGCGGATCTGGTTGGGACTTTGATATGTATATTCATTTTGGAGCAGGCGCATATATTTGTGGCGAGGAAACTGCATTATTAGAAAGTCTAGAGGGAAATAAGGGACAGCCAAGATTAAAGCCTCCTTTCCCCGCGCTTATAGGACTTTATGGTTGTCCTACAATAGTAAACAATGTTGAAACTGTTGCTGTGGTTCCAGCAATATTAAAAAGAGGAGCTACATGGTTTTCATCTTTTGGAAGGCCCAAAAATAGAGGAACTAAAATTTTTTGTATATCTGGTAATGTAAATAATCCCTGCAATGTAGAAGAGGAAATGAGCATACCATTAAAGGAATTAATTGAAAAACATGCAGGTGGAGTAACAGGTGGTTGGGAAAATCTTCAGGCAGTAATTCCAGGCGGTTCTTCAATGCCTTTGCTACCTAAAAGTATTTGCGAAACTATAGTAATGGATTTTGATGCTTTGATAGAAGTTAAAAGTGGGCTAGGTACGGCTGGAATAGTTGTTATAGATAAATCACAAGACATTGTTAAATGTATTGCAAGAATTGCAAGATTTTATAAACATGAAAGTTGTGGTCAGTGCACCCCATGTCGTGAAGGATCAGGTTGGATGTGGAGAATGCTTGAAAGAATTGGCAGGGGCGAGAGTAATATTTCTGAAATTGATATGTTAATGGATGTAACCAAGCAAATTGAAGGACATACAATTTGTGCTTTTGGTGAGGGTTCTGCATGGCCTGTACAGGGACTGCTAAGACACTTTCGAAAAGAAATGGAAGATAAATGTGATCCAGATAAATATTATTTAAGGGAGAGTTCAGATTAATGCCAAAAGTAAAAGTTGATGGTATTGAAGTTGAAGTTGAACAGGGTACCAGTGTCTTGCAAGCATGTGAACTTGCTGGAAAAGAAATTCCAAGATTTTGTTATCACGAAAGATTATCGATAGCTGGTAATTGTAGAATGTGCCTTGTTGAAATGGAAAAATCTCCAAAACCAGTCGCATCTTGTGCAATGCCTGTTGCTGAGGGTCAAGTTATTTATACAAATTCAGACATGGTCAAAAAAGCTAGAGAAGGTGTGATGGAGTTTTTATTAATAAATCACCCATTAGATTGTCCTATTTGTGATCAAGGAGGTGAATGCGATTTACAGGATCAATCCGTTCAGTATGGAGGAAGAAGTTCAAGATACGAATTAAATAAAAGATCCGTTAAAGAAAAATATATGGGTCCTTTAATCAAAACACAAATGAATAGGTGCATTCATTGCACAAGGTGTATTAGATTTGCAGAAGAAATTGCTGGCGTTCCAGATTTAGGTGCTATTAACCGCGGTGAAAATATGGAAATAACTACCTTTTTAGAAAAAACATTAGACAGCGAATTGTCAGCAAACGTCATTGATCTATGTCCAGTTGGCGCTTTAACATCAAAACCTTACGCATTTGAAGCTAGACCATGGGAACTAACAAAAACAGAATCTATCGATGTAATGGATGCTGTGGGATCAAATATAAGAATTGATACAAAGGGGTGGGAAGTAAAACGAATTTTACCAAGAATAAACGATGATATTAATGAAGAATGGATTTCAGACAAAACTCGTTACGCTTGTGATGGATTATTAAATAATAGAATAGATCAACCTTACATTAGAAAAAATGGAAAGCTTGTTTTGGCAACCTGGGATGAAGCATTTCAAAGGATTAAACAGGAATTTGCTAAAACAGTTAGGATCGGCGGATTGATTGGAGAATTGGTTGACCTGGAGACAATATTTGCTTTAAAAAATTTTCTCATAACATTTGCGGGTTCGCCTTCTATAGATTTTAGGCAAACAGATTTTTTTATTAACCCATCCCACCCATCAAATTATTTGTTTAATACTTCAATAGCTAACATAGACAATGCGGATTTAATTTTATTAGTCGGGGCAAATCCACGTTTAGAGGCAACAATGATAAATGCTCGTATAAGAAAAAACTTTGTAAAAAATAATACTAATATTTATTCTATCGGAGATCCCGGAGACCAAACATATAAAATAAATTATTTGGGTGATAATTTAAATATTTTGAATGAAATTGAAAATGATAAATCAATCTTTTCGGAAAAAATCAAATTATCTAAAAATCCTGTTATAATTATTGGTGAAAGCGTTTTAAACACGAAGCAAGGATCATATGTGCTTGAAAGTACAAAAAGAATTTTAAAAAAACATAATGCTTTATCTGGTTTGAATATTTTACATCAAAAAGCATCTTCAGTTGGAGCTTTAATGCTTCAAGCTTTTAATCTTAATGAAGATGTTACAAAAAATGAGATACTTTATTTAATTGGTGCTGATGAAATTGAAATTGATAAAAAAGATAAGTTTATTATTTATCAGGGTTCACATGCTAGCAAAAATACTAAAATTGCTGATGTTGTTTTGCCTGGAGCTGCATATACTGAAAAAGATGGTTTGTATGTTAATTTAGAAGGTAGAGTCCAGTCAGCTTTTAAGGCTTCTTTTCCTCCAGGAGAGGCAAAAGAAGATTGGAAAATACTAAGGGCCTTATCAGAAGCTTTAGGTAGACCATTAAAATTTAATACTTTAGATCAACTGAGAAAAAAAATGTTTGAATCCTATCCTCAATTATCAAGAATTGACCAGCTACCAAGAAATGACCTTAATAAATTATCTATTTCAAATTCTTTAGATATTTTGGACTCTAAAGTTATCTTTAATTCAATTGATTACTATCAATCCAATGAAATAGCGAGATCATCAAAAACAATGCTTAATTGCAAGTTCTCTAAAAATGAATTATCCAAAACAGGAACTGAGAATTAAAATATGATCAGCGAATATTTAAATATAATTTTTTTTGATAGTTTAAAAATATTTGCCTTATTGCTTCCAGTTTTAATAGCTGTAGCACTGATTGTTTGGGTTGATCGAAGAATTTGGGGCATGGTTCAATTAAGAAAAGGACCAAATGTAGTTGGACCATTTGGTCTATTTCAAACTTTAGCAGATGCTCTTAAATATATTTTTAAAGAAATTATAATACCTGCCGGTGCAAATAAAATTATTTTTATTCTTGCTCCTGTTGTTACAATGTCCTTAGCGTTATTAGCATGGGCAGTAATTCCATTCGGAGAAAATTTATATGTAACAAATATAAATGTAGGGATTTTATATTTATTTGCTGTTTCTTCATTGGGCGTTTATGGAATTATTATGGCGGGATGGGCTTCTAATTCAAAGTATCCCTTTTTAGGAGCATTACGGTCAGCTGCTCAAATGGTTTCGTATGAGGTCTCTATTGGATTTATAATTGTTACAGTGTTGCTTTGTGTAGGCTCGTTAAATCTTGTTGATATTGTTATGGCACAAAAAAATATCTGGTTTGCTATTCCTCTTTTACCAATGTTCGTAATTTTTTTTATTTCTGCCTTAGCAGAAACTAATAGACCACCATTTGACTTGCCCGAAGCAGAAGCTGAATTAGTTTCTGGTTATCAAACTGAATATTCGGGTATGATGTATGCTCTTTTTTGGCTAGGTGAGTATGCAAATATTTTATTAATGTGCGCACTTGGTTCTATTTTATTTTTGGGTGGATGGCTTTCTCCCATTGACGCTGCTCCTTTTAATATTATTCCCTCGCCAATATGGCTAATTCTAAAAATTTTATTGTTGTTTGTTGTGTTTGCATTAGTAAAAGCAATTGTTCCAAGATACAGATATGATCAACTTATGAGATTGGGTTGGAAAGTTTTTTTACCATTGTCTCTATTTTGGGTTGTTTTAACGGCAGGATTTTTATTTTATTTTAATTTATTGCCCAATCAATCATGAAATTTAATAGAATTTTAAAAACAGTTTTTTTAAGTGAATTTATAGTTGGTTTGCTATTAGCCGTGAAATATATGTTTAAACCGAAAGCAACTATAAATTATCCTTTTGAAAAAGGACCATTAAGTCCTAGGTTTAGAGGAGAACACGCACTACGAAGATATCCCAATGGAGAAGAGAGATGTATAGCTTGTAAATTGTGCGAAGCAGTTTGTCCGGCGCAAGCAATCTCAATTGATGCTGAGTTAAAAGAAGATGGATCTAGAAAAACTACTAGATACGATATTGATATGCTGAAATGTATTTATTGTGGTTTGTGCCAAGAAGCTTGTCCTGTAGATGCAATTGTTCAAGGTCCAAATTTTGAATTTTCAACAGAAACTAGGGAAGAGTTGTATTATAATAAAGAAAAATTATTAGATAATGGTGATCGTTGGGAAAAAGAAATTGCCTACAATATTAAAACAGATAAATCATATCGCTAATGTTAGCTCACGCAATTATATTTTATTTTTTTTCTTTTGTAGCTATTGCTTCCTCAATAATGGTTATATCAAGTAAAAATACAGTTCATGCAGTTTTCTTTTTAATTTTAGACTTTGTGAGTATTTCTTGTTTATTTATCATGCTAGGGGCAGAGTTTTTAGGAATGATAACTTTAATTGTATACGTGGGTGCTGTTGCGGTTTTATTTTTGTTTGTAGTGATGATGATTAATATTGATTTTGCTCAATTAAAAACTGGATTTTTGGAGTATATGCCAATTGGTTTACTAGTCGGACTTGTTATTTTATTGGAACTAGGAATGATGTTCTCAACTTGGAAATATAAACCTGATTTTGTTACAAATAATCTAGTTGTAAAAGCAACTACAAACAATACAGAGAGTTTAGGCCTGGTTATTTACACAGATTATATTTATTTTTTCCAATTATCTGGTTTAATTTTACTTGTTGCAATGATTGGAGCTATCGTTTTAACTTTCAGAAGAAAAGAGTCTCTCCGAAGACAGGATATTACAAAACAAGTTTCAAGAGAAAGAGAAGATTCAGTTGAATTGAAAAATGTAGAAAATTTCAAAGGAGTAAAAATTAATGATTGAAATTGGTCTGGCTCATTATTTATTTCTTTCAGCAATAATTTTTACTATTGGCGTTATTGGCATTTTTCTTAATAGAAAGAATGTGATTGTTATTTTAATGTCAGTTGAATTAATTTTGATAGCTGTAAATATAAATCTTGTTTCATTTTCTATGTATTTGCACAATATTGTTGGACAAGTTTTTACTATGTTTGTATTAACAGTTGCTGCTGCCGAAGCTGCTATTGGCTTAGCAATTTTGGTTGTTTTCTTTAGAAATAAAGGAACCATTCATGTTGAAGATATTAACTCTCTTAAAGGATAAAATATGGCTTATTTACTTGTATTTTTACCATTAATTGCATCCATAGTTGTTGGTTTTTTTGGTAGAACTCTAGGAGACAGGATATCTCAATTAATTACCTGTTCCTTTGTAATTGTTTCAGCCTTGCTTTCCATTTTTTATTTTGTTGATGTTGCAATTAATTCAAATGTCTACAATTTTAAAATTGCAAATTGGGTTTCTTCAGGATCGTTAGTATTAAACTGGTCAATTTATATAGATACTTTAACTTCTGTCATGTTGGTAGTGGTAACTTCAGTTTCTGCTTTGGTTCATGTTTATTCAGTTGGTTATATGAGTCATGATCCTGATAAGCCTAGATTTATGTCATATCTGTCTCTCTTTACATTTATGATGTTGATGTTGGTTACTTCTGATAATTTTTTACAATTATTTTTTGGCTGGGAAGGTGTTGGTCTTGCTTCTTATTTATTGATTGGGTTTTGGTTTAAAAAACCATCTGCAAATGCAGCTGCAATTAAAGCTTTTGTTGTGAATAGAGTAGGTGATTTTGGATTAGCAATAGGAATTTTTTTAATATTTAAATATTTAGGTGATGTTAATTTTTTAGAAGTATTTAAAAACATATCCTCTCTTCAAAATAAAAATATTACTATCTTGGGTTTTGATAGTACCATAATAAATTTTATATGTATTTTTTTATTTATTGGTGCCATGGGAAAGTCTGCGCAAATTTTTTTACATACTTGGTTACCAGATGCAATGGAAGGACCCACACCTGTTTCAGCCCTTATACATGCTGCTACCATGGTAACAGCAGGTGTTTTTTTAGTAGTAAGATGCTCTCCAATTTTTGAATACTCTCCATTTGTTTTAAATATAATTGTGCTAGTAGGAGCAACCACAGCTTTTTTTGCAGCAACAATCGGTCTAGTTCAAAATGATATTAAAAGAGTAATAGCTTATTCAACATGTAGTCAGTTAGGTTATATGTTTTTTGCAGCTGGACTAGGAGCTTATCATATTGCAATTTTTCATCTTTTTACTCATGCTTTTTTTAAAGCCTTACTTTTTTTAGGAGCAGGTTCAGTTATTCATGCCTTTCATGAGGAGCAAGATATGAGAAAAATGGGAGGAGTTTGGAAAAAAATTCCTTATACCTACTCGTTAATGATTATTGGAACATTGGCGCTTACAGGTTTTCCAATGTTTGCTGGTTTCTTTTCTAAAGATGCGATAATTGAGGCTGCATATTCATCTAAATCTATTTTTGCAGGTTACGCGGTTGCAATCGGAGTTTTAACAGCTTTTATGACATCATTATATTCATGGAGACTAATTTTTATGACCTTTCATGGAGAATTTAATAATAAGCATGTTGATTATAATAAGGTTCATGAGTCACCTTTAGTTATGATTGTTCCTTTGGTTTTTTTGTCTTTAGGTGCAATATTTTCAGGATATATTTTTAAAAATTTCTTTATCGGTAATTACGCAGTGCAGTTTTGGAATAGTTCTATTTTCTTCTTGAATGAATTTATTTTACAACATCCTCCAATTTGGTTTCTAATAATTACACCAATCTTAGTTATTATTGCGATTCCATTAGCTTATTATTTCTTTGTAAAAAATAAAAAATCTCTAGATAATTTTATTTTAATTAATCAACCATTGTATAATTTTTTAGTTAATAAATGGTATTTTGATGAATTGTACGACTTCTTATTTGTTAGGCCAGCCAAAAAGTTAGGTTCTTTTTTTTGGAAAAAGGGAGATGTAATTGTTATTGACGGTTTTGGTCCTGATGGCTTTGCTAAAATCATAAAAATTGTTTCAGATAAAGCTGTTCAGTTTCAAAGTGGGTTCTTATATCATTATGCTTTTGTTATTTTAGTTGGGCTATCATTTTTACTAACTTATTTAATAATATTCTAATTTATGGATTTGCCTATTTTGACAATTATTATTTTCCTACCTTTGATTGGTGTATTTTTTTTATTATTCAACAATAAGAAAGACAATGATGAGAACAGAACTAATCAAATAAGTTTTAATGTTTCTTTTTTAACTTCTATTTTAGTTTTTGTTTTATCTCTAGTTTTGTGGATTAATTTTGACCCATCTTCGTCAGAGTTTCAATTTGTTGAGGAAAAAAAATGGATAATTAATTTTACCAAATATAAAGTTGGGATTGATGGTATAAGTATTTTATTTGTTGTTCTGACAGCTTTTATTACTCCAATTTGTATTATTGCAACATCTAATAGCGTTAAAGTAAGAAAAAAAGATTTTTTCATTGCTTTGTTATTAATGGAAACAATGATGTTGGGAGTTTTTTGCTCTTTAGATCTTTTTATTTTTTATCTTTTTTTTGAGGCTGGTTTGATCCCAATGTTTTTAATCATTGGCATCTGGGGGGGTATTAGAAGAGTTTATTCAGCTTTTAAATTTTTCTTATATACTTTGTTTGGTTCTATTTTTATGCTAATTGCAATTATTTTTATTTACCATCAATCAGGAACAACGGATATACAGACTTTGTTAAAATTTGATATTGCAGCACAATATCAATACTGGCTCTGGTTAGGTTTTTTTGCTTCCTTCGCTGTAAAAACACCTATGTGGCCAGTTCATACCTGGTTGCCAGACGCCCATGTTGAGGCACCAACTGCTGGTTCAGTTATTCTTGCAGCAATTTTGCTTAAAATGGCAGGCTACGGTTTTATAAGATTTTCAATTGGTTTTTTTCCAATCGCGTCTGAATATTTTGCTCCACTAATTTTTGTACTAAGTATCATTGCAATTATTTACACTTCTTTAGTTGCGCTTATGCAAAAAGATATGAAAAAATTAATTGCATATTCCTCAGTTGCTCATATGGGTTTTGTTACAATTGGTATATTTGCATTCAATTCACAAGGTTTAGAAGGTTCAATTTTTCAAATGATCAGCCATGGAATTGTTTCTGCAGCACTTTTTCTTTGTGTTGGTGTAGTTTATGATCGTATGCATACCAGAGAGATTTCTGATTATGGTGGCGTTGTAAATACGATGCCAAAATATTCGATTATATTTATGATTTTTATTTTAGCCGGTTTAGGATTGCCTGGTACTAGCGGATTTGTTGGAGAATTTTTGGTTTTGATTGGAGCTTTTAAGAGTAACTATCTTGTTTCTTTTTTTGCTGCTACCGGGGTAGTTCTTTCAGCTTGTTATAGTTTATGGTTATATAGAAGAGTCGTATTTGGTGAAATTTCCAATGATAATGTAAAATCTCTAAAAGATGTGAATCAATATGAACTATTTACATTATTACCATTAGTTTTTTTAGCAATTGTGCTAGGAATATTTCCAAATATAATTTTAGATACTATTTCAGTAAGCGTGGAGAATATTGTTTCGGTTTATAATTCTAAAATTTTAACAATGCAATCAGCAATTAAGTAATGGACAATATAAATTTAATATATCCAGAGTTGTTTATAACAATTTCTTTGTTATCTCTTTTAATTCTAGGAGTTTTTAAAAAAAATAGTTTTTCAGTGGTAAGTAAATTTTCATCAATTGTTTTATTACTTACCATTCCCTTGATTTATATAAATGATAATACCTCAGAAAAGTTATTCAATAATAATTATTTGATTGATGAATTTTCTTCATTTTTAAAAATATTAATACTTGGATCCAGTGCTCTTGCATTATTTTTTACAAATCAATACATAAAAGATAACAAAATTGATAAATTTGAATATCCGATCTTAATTCTCACTGCAATTTTAGGTATGTTCGTAATGGTAAGTTCTAATAATTTAATAGGTTTGTATCTTGGTATAGAGCTTCAATCATTATCACTTTATGTTCTTGCTGCATTAAATAGAGATTCTGTCAAATCCACCGAGGCTGGTGTAAAATATTTTGTACTTGGGGCCTTATCCTCTGGTTTATTGCTTTACGGATGTTCTTTAGTTTATGGTTTTACAGGCTCTACTAATTATTATGTTATTGCAGAAAATTATACATCATCTAATTTAGCATTATCTTTTGGTCTAGTTTTTGTTTTGGTTGGTCTTGCATTCAAGATTTCAGCCGTTCCTTTTCACATGTGGACGCCAGACGTTTACGAAGGAGCCCCAACCTCAGTTACGGCCTTCTTTGCATTAGCTCCTAAAGTGGCAGGTTTTGGAGCTATTATAAGAATTTTATATATAGCTTTTGGTAATGTCGTAAATGAATGGCAAACTATTTTAATTTTTATTTCGATTGCCTCTATGATTTTAGGTGCAGTAGCAGCAATTGGTCAAACTAATATTAAACGTTTAATGGCCTATAGTAGCATAAGTCATATGGGATATGCCTTAGCAGGGGTGACAACAGGAACAAACGAAGGCGTGTCTTCCTCTATTTTATATATATTTCTTTATGTTGTAATGAACATAGGAAGCTTTGTTTGTATTATTTTAATGAAGAGAAAAAATGTCTATCTTGAAAATATTAGAGATTTATCAGGCCTTTCTAAAAATCATCCAGTAATAGCTTTTTCTTTTACAGTAATTTTATTTTCTCTCGCTGGAATACCGCCTCTTGCAGGTTTTTTTGCAAAGTTTTACGTATTTATGGCTGTTATTAAGTCTAATTTATTTGCTTTAGCTATTATAGGGTTAATTACTTCGGTTGTTTCGGCCTTTTACTATCTAAGAATAATTAAGATTATTTATTTTGATCCTGAACAAGAAAAATTTGATCCTATTACTAGTAAGGGAATTCGTTTTTCATTGGCATTTTCAACACTATTGATATTATTTTATTTCTTAAATCCTTCTAGTTTAACTTATTTTGTTAATATTGCCTCAAAAGCAATACAGTAGGATATGTCTATGCCTATTTATTACTTTGATTGCGTGAATAATACGAACGATACTGCAAAATATTTAGTAGAAAATTATGATATAAATCATGGAATGGTAATTTCCGACTTTCAGCAAAAAGGTCGAGGCAGATATGGAAATAGCTGGGTTTCAATTAAGGGAAATTTTATGGGTTCACTATTCTTTAGAGTTAAGAATTATATGTGCATTAAAAATATGCAAGAATATTCATTAAACTTATTATTGAAATCTTTAAAAAAAATTTTTAAAACTAATATTTTTCAAATAAAAAAACCTAATGATTTGCTAATAAATAAAAGAAAAGTATCTGGAATTTTAGTAGAAAGTTTTAAATTTAAAAAAAATTTATTTGTAATTATTGGAATTGGAGTAAATTTAATTAAAAATCCAAAAATAAAAAATTATAAAACTGAAAATTTAAAAAAAATTTTTAAAAAAACAATACATCCTTTAATGTTAGGAGAAGTTTTAATAAATCAAATGAAAGTTAGATAGGTATGTTTCTTATAGCCGATATAGGAAATACGCATAGTAAGTTCGCATTATACAATTACAAATCCCAAAAAATTTATAATTTAAAAACTTTTCAAACAAATTCCATTCATAAAAATAAAAAATTTTTTAGCTTAATTAAAAAAAATAAGATAAAGTATTTTGTTGCAACATCTGTTGTTCCTAATGTTTACAAAGCTATAAAAAAAATATTAAGAAATAATCGGATTAAATGCTTTGAAATACTTGATAAAAAATTTTACAATCCAATAAAAATTAATATTAGAAAGCCCAAACAAGTCGGATCTGATCGAATTGCAAATGTTATAGCAGCAAATTATTTGTACAAAACTAATTGCGTTATTGTAGATTTTGGAACTGCTACCACTTTTGATATTCTTGACAATGATGGAGTGTATCAGGGTGGTTTAATTACTCCTGGAATTAGATTGTCATTAGTTACTTTGAATTCATTAACAGCATTGCTCCCTTTGATTAAACTGAAAAAGACCTCTCAAATAATTGGTAAAGACACTGTTTCAGCTATGAATTCTGGTATTTACTGGGGATATGTATCCATGATGAATGGAATATTGGATAAAATCATTTCATCTACTAAAAAAAAATATAAAGTAATTCTGACTGGTGGCTTATCAAGTATTTTTTACAATTCACTTAAATATAAATCAATTGTTGATAGGAACATTACTCTAAGAGGGGTTATTGAGGTCATTAATTGTAATAGGAAAGTATTTAATTTATGAAAAATGAAAAAAATGAACTAGTTTTTTGTCCATTAGGCGGTTCTGGCGAGATTGGGATGAACATGAATCTTTATGGTTATGGCGCTCCAAATAATCATGATTGGATAATGATAGATATTGGAGTTGGATTTGTAGATGATTCAATTCCGGGAGTAGATTTGATGGTTGCAGATCCAGATTTTATTGTACAAAGAAAAAAGAATCTTTTGGGTATATTGCTTACCCATGCTCATGAAGATCATATAGGAGCTATTGCCCATTTATGGCCATTGTTGGGTTGTCCAATATACGCAACCCCTTTTACCGCAATATTAATAAAAGAAAAATTTAAAGAAAAAAAAATTTCAGTCGAAGGAAAAATAAAAATTATTGAATTAAATGGAAATGTTAAAATAGGACCTTTTGATATCAATTATGTGACTTTAACTCATTCAATCTTAGAGCCTAATGCTTTAAGGATCAAGACTCCTGTGGGCACATTATTTCATACTGG
This sequence comes from Candidatus Pelagibacterales bacterium, assembly GCA_965235745.1. GTDB lineage: Bacteria > Pseudomonadota > Alphaproteobacteria > Pelagibacterales > Pelagibacteraceae > IMCC9063. The sequence continues at coordinate 12,848 of CBDDYY010000005.1, read as the reverse complement.
TGACTGGAAATGTGATGAAGATCCGTTGCTAGGTAAAAAAATGGATGAGGTAAAATTAAAATCTATCGGCCAAGAAGGTGTGCTGGCAATGATTTGCGATTCGACAAATATTTTTACAGAAGGTCGATCAGGATCAGAGAAAGATGTTAGAGACAGCATGTTAACGATAATGGAAAATATTAAACACAGAATAGTTGTAACAACATTTGCATCAAATGCAGCTAGGATGGAAACTGTTTTTAAATGTGCAGAAAAAGTTGGGCGGCATTTGTCTTTAGTAGGTCGATCTATGCACAGAATTTACAATACAGCTAAAGAATGTGGCTATCTTCAAAACCTTAAGCCTCCAATTGATCCAAGAGATGCAAAAAAAATTCCAAGAAATAAAATTGTGTATTTATGCACAGGAAGTCAGGGAGAGCCAATGGGTGCAATGAATAGAATTGTGAATGAAGAACATCCTGATGTTTTTTTAGATTCGGACGATACTGTCATTTTTTCATCAAGAATAATTCCTGGTAATGAAAAAAAATTATTCAAAATTCATAATCTGTTAGTTAAAAGAAAAATAAATGTAATATCCGAAGAGAATGCATTTATTCATGTATCTGGTCATCCAGGAAGAGACGAAATGAAGGATATGTATGGTTGGATCAAACCTCAGATTTCGATCCCTGTTCATGGAGAGCATAGGCATTTAAAGGAACATTTTGATTTTGCCAAATCCTTAGGAGTACCAAATCCTGCATTAATAGAAAATGGAGATATTATTAGAATTTATCCAGGAGCTCCAAAAATAATTGACAAAGTACACAGTGGAAAGCTCTTAGTTGATGGTAATAGGCTTATTGATGAGAATTCAAGATTTTTAAATGATAGAAAAAATTTTTCTTATAATGGTTTAATGGATATAACTTTATTAATTTCGAAAAAAGGACAATTGGATAGAAATCCTATAATTAATTTAAGAGGTTTGCCCCTTAATGATGAAGAAATTGATGAGGTTCTTTATGATATTGAAGAATCGATAATTGACAGTTCAAATAACTATTCATTAAATAATAAAAAAAACGAAAAGAACTTTATCGATAATTTAAAGTCAAATTTGAAAAAAATTATTTATAGTAAGACAAAAAAAAGACCCTATACAAACATAGTTATAATAAGAGTTTAGAGATTTTATTATGTCATTATTTGGTGGAGTAGTAATTTTCGTAATAATATGGATGGTGGTTTTTTTTACTGTTCTTCCATTTAGCATAAAGTCTCAAATTGAAAATAAGCAAATTTCAAAAGGAACTGACCCCGGCGCTCCGGCAGACCCACATTTATTTAATAAATTCCTAATAACTACTGGAATTTCTCTAATAATATTTGCTCTAATTATTTTTTTGTCATATTTTGAATTTATTAACTTAAGACAATTTTTTTCAAAATAATGAAATTATCTAATTTTTTTTTACCAATTTTAAAAGATATACCTTCGGATGCTAAGATCAAATCCCATCAACTAATGTTACGATCTGGAATGGTTAGGCAGTCCGCAGCAGGAATTTATTCATGGTTACCATTGGGATATAAAGTCTTAAAAAAAATTGAATTAATTGTTAGGGAGGAGCAGGATAGAGCAGGAGCTCAAGAAATGCTAATGCCCACAATTCAATCAGCTGATCTATGGAAAGAAAGTGGTCGTTACGATGGATATGGATTAGAGATGTTAAGGATAAAAGACAGGCAAGATAGAGAATTGCTTTACGGACCAACTAATGAGGAATTAATTACACAAATATTTAGAGATAATATTAAGTCGTACAAGGCTTTACCCTTAATTCTTTATCATATTCAATGGAAATTTAGAGATGAAATTAGACCTAGATTTGGTGTTATGAGGGGTAGAGAGTTTTTAATGAAAGATAGCTATTCCTTTGACGAAACAAAGGAAGGCGCAATACTATCTTATAACAAAATGTTTTTTGCTTATCTGAAAACCTTTGAAAGACTAGGCCTTAAAGCTATACCATTAGCTGCTGATACGGGACCTATTGGCGGTGATCTATCACATGAATTTGTGATTTTAACCGAAACAGGAGAAAGTCAAATATATACTAGTAAAAAAATATTAGATCTTAAAATTGACGATTTTAATAACAGCATATCAAGTTTAGATAATATGATTAAATCGTATACTGAAATTTATTCTGCCACTGATGAAAAGTTTGATCAAAAAGAGTTTGATCAAAAAGTTAAAAAAGAGGATCAGTTAATAACAAGAGGAATTGAGGTTGGTCACATTTTTTATTTTGGTGACAAATATTCCAAACCAATGAAGGCATTAGTTAACTCTTCATCAGGTAAAAATATTACCGTGGAGATGGGTTCGTATGGAATTGGGGTTTCTAGATTAGTAGGCGCTATAATTGAAGCAAATTATAATAATAATGTAATGAAGTGGCCCAAAACAGTCACTCCTTTTCACGTTGCAATAATTAATTTAGGAAAAAAAAATGATGAGCAAAGCAAAAATAAAGCAGAAAAGATTTATGAATTGTTAAAAGAAAATGCTTTTGATGTTTTGCTTGATGATACAGACGAAAGTCCTGCAAGTAAGTTTAAAAATTTTGATTTAATTGGAATACCATATCAAATTATAATTGGCTCCCAACAAGAATTGGAAAAATTTGAGTTCAAAGAGTTAGGCTGTGAAAAGGAAATTTTGTCAAGACAAGATATTTTAAAAAAATTAAAAACTATTTATTTCAATTGATAAATTCTTCTGAACTTTTAATTATTAAGCGTTATCTAAAGCCTAAAAGAAAAGAAGGTATTTTAAAAGTTATTTCTCTTTTTTCATTTTTAGGAATTGGACTTGGTGTGGCTACATTAATAATTGTTATGTCGGTTATGAATGGTTTTAGAACAGACCTAATCGGAAAGTTATTGTTATTTCAACCCCATGTTTTAGTTTATCAATTTGATAATTACGAGGAAACTAAACAGAATATTCTAAAATATCTCAAATTAAATAAAATTCAGATATCAAAAATTAATTTATCGTATCAAATTCAAGCATTAGTAATAAGCAAACAAATTAATAAAGGCACTATTATTAGGGCGTTAGAAAAAAAAGAATTTTTAAATGATAAATTAATTTCTCAGAATGTTTTAGATGGAAATATTAATAATTTTGGAAAAAATTATGTTTCGATTGGATCAAATTTAAGTGAAAATTTGGGGGTTTGGGTGGGAGATAAGATAACTGTTTTATCTACGATTCAAGAGAGCACTCCTTTTGGAAATGTCCCCAAGCAATTTTCATTTATAGTAGGCTCAATTTTTAAGACAGGTATCTATGAGTTCGATAATAATTATATTTTAATTGATATAAATTCATCGGAAGAATTTTTATTTAAACAAAATGACAATAGAAATATTGAAATTAGATTAAATAATGCAGATCATGCAAATCTTGTTAAAAATTTGCTATTAAAAAATAACCAAAAGGCATTTTCTTGGGTCGATAATAACAAAACTTTTTATGACGCTCTTCTTGTAGAACGAAATGTAATGTTTATTATTTTAACCTTGATAATAATTGTTGCTGCTTTTAATATTATTTCTGGACTTACAATTCTTGTTAAAAACAAAACTAAAGAAATAGCTATTTTAAAAACTATTGGTTTTTCTAGTTTTTCAATAAATAAAATATTTTTTGTTACAGGATCCTCTATTGGTATAGCTGGAACTTTATTTGGAGTAATTCTGGGAGTGTTATTCTCATATAATATTGAAACGATAAGAATTTTTTTGAGCAATGTTCTTCGGATTGAAATATTTCCAGCTGAAATTTATTTTTTAAGCAAAATGCCAAGCGAAATTCACATTCCAACAATTATAATTATATCTTGTATTTCTTTAATAATTACCTTTTTGTCCTCGATTATTCCATCAATTAAGGCTTCTCGAATAAATCCAATTGAATCACTAAAATATGATTAGTAATTTTTTAAAGATATTAAATTTGTCAAAATCTTATAATGACAAAACAGAAAAAATTAATGTTTTGAAGAAAGTCGATTTGTCATTATCTGATAATCAAATTGTTGCGTTAGTCGGACCATCCGGATCTGGCAAAAGTACATTGTTACATTTGATAGGCTTGTTAGATAAGCCAGATTCCGGAAGAATTCTTTTTGAAAAAAATGATTTAGTAGAATTGAGCGATAATGAAAAAACAGATTATCGAAGAAATATAATTTCATTTGTCTATCAAAATAATAATTTAATCTCAGATCTCACTGCATTAGAAAATGTTTCAATAGCTAATATTTGCAAAACGCAAAATAAAATTAAAGCATTTAGACAAGCAGAAAAAATTTTAAAAGATTTTGGTTTATCAAATAGAGTAAATCATTATCCGTATCAATTGTCTGGTGGTGAGCAGCAAAGAGTAGCAATCGCTAGAGCTTTAATTAACAACCCGAAGTTAATTATTGCTGATGAGCCAACTGGAAATTTAGATAAAAAAAATACAGATTTGATTTTAAGTTTTTTGCTTAGTTTGAAACAACCAGGAAGATTAATTTTAATTGCAACTCATAATAGAGAACTTGCAAGCAAAGTGGATTTAAGATTAACATTAACGAATGGTAGTGTTAAAATTGACTCTAGATGAGTCATAAAAACCAACAATACAATCATTTAAAATTTCATACACAGTATTCGATCTGTGAAGGTGCGTTAAAAATTTCTGAATTGGCAGAATTTTGTAAAAATAACAATCTAAATGTAGCTGGAATTTCAGATAGTTTTAACATGTGCGGTGTTCTGGAGTTTTCACAAGAAGTTTCTAAAATAGGAACTCAGCCTATAATTGGTACACAAATAAATTTTACTTTTTTAAATAATAACTTAAAAAAAATAGGAAAAATTTCTTTAATAGCAAAAAATCATACTGGGTATAAAAATCTATTAAAATTATCTTCAATTTCTTATCTATCAATCGATAAAAATGAAGATCCTCAATGTTCAATTGACACTTTGTTACAATATTCAGAGGGGGTGTTAGTATTAATGGGAGGCTCTTACTCACTTGTCTCCTCATTGATAATGGAAAATAATATAAATGAATGTGAGAATTTAATAAAAAGAATTCAAAATAAATTTCATGATAATATTTATATTGAAATTCAGCGTCACGGTGAAAGTCACGAAACATCCTTAGAAACAAAGCTTTTAGAATTAGCAAATAAGTTTTCCATTCCACTTATAGCAACGCACGAAGTTTTCTATATTAATCAGGATATGTATGAAGCTCATGATGCATATATTTGCGTCGGACAAAAAACATATGTTAATGATTTAAAAAGGTTAAAATATTCCAATCAGCATTATTTAAAAACTAGCGACGAAATGAGGAATTTGTTTCAAGATCTTCCCGAGGCTCTTGAAAATAATTTTTTACTTCCTTCAAGATGTAGCTTTAGACCTTTACCCAGCAAACCAATGCTTCCCAATTTTAGTTCAAATTCCATTAATGTCGATGAAGAATTAAAAAATCAAGCTGAAAATGGATTAAAAGTTAAATTAGAAAATTTTATTTTAAGCGGCATAAGCGATATTTACGAAAAACAAACCATAGAACAGAAATATAAAGAAAGATTAGCATATGAGGTTTCAATGATTGCAAAAATGAAATTTTCTGGGTATTTTTTAATAGTTTCTGATTATATAAAGTGGGCAAAAAATAATAATATACCAGTTGGACCTGGAAGAGGCTCTGGGGCAGGTTCTTTAGTGGCTTGGTGTCTTTCTATAACCAATCTTGATCCTATAAAATTTGGTTTAATCTTTGAGAGATTTTTAAATCCAGACAGAATTTCGATGCCTGATTTTGATATAGATTTTTGTCAAGAGGACAGAGACAAGGTAATTAATTATGTGAAAGATAAGTATCAGAATAAAGTTGCTCAAATTATCACATTTGGAAAGTTACAAGCAAGAATGGCTTTGCGCGATATTGGTAGAGTTATTGGTTTGCCATATGGAAGAGTAGATCAATTATCTAAAATGATACCATTTGATCCATCGCGACCATTATCTCTTGCAGAATCAGTTGCAATAGAACCAAGAATACAGGAGGCGCAAAAAGAAGATCCTACAATTGATAAGCTTGTTAATTTAGCCCTTAAACTTGAAGGTCTCTACAGAAATATTGCAACTCATGCAGCAGGCATAGTAATTGGAGATAAAGATTTAACCGAAACTATTCCTCTTTATAAAGATCATGAATCAAGCATTCCTATTCCGGTTACCCAGTTTGATATGAAATGGGCAGAGGAGGCTGGACTTGTAAAGTTTGATTTTTTAGGACTAAAAACACTTACAGTAATAAAAAAAACTATTGAATTAATTATAAAGGATGGAAATAGTTTTGACTTAGAAAAAATTCCTTTAAATGATGAAAAAACTTTCGAATTGCTCAGTTCTGGAGAGACGATGGGCATTTTTCAATTAGAAAGTTCTGGTATGCGAGAGGTTCTAAAGCAAATGAAGCCTAATAAATTTGAAGATATTATCGCTCTAGTTGCCTTATACAGACCAGGCCCAATGCAAAATATTTCAACATATAACAATAGAAAGCATGGGTTGGAAGAGCCAGATTATCTTCATCCAAAAATCGAACATATTCTAAAAGAAACTTACGGAGTTATTATTTATCAAGAACAAGTTATGCAGATAGCTCAAGCTCTATCGGGTTTTTCAGCCGGCAAAGCAGATATTCTTCGTAAGGCCATGGGAAAGAAAAAATCTGCAGAAATGGATAGACAAAAAAAAGATTTTATTGAAGGAGCTGTAAGAAATGAAATTTCAAGGGAGCAAGCTATTTATATTTTTCAATTAGTTGAAAAATTTGCACAATATGGTTTCAACAAAAGTCATGCTGCAGCGTACGCTTTGATTGCCTATCAAACTGCTTATTTGAAAACACATTATCCTTTAAGTTTTTTTTCTGCATCTATGAGTATGGAAATGTCAAACACAGATAAATTAAATCAGTTTTATGAAGAATTAAAAAGACTTTCTATTAAAATCTGCAATCCTTGTATTAACAATTGCTATGCTGATTTTGTTCCAAAAAATAAAACAATTTATTATGCCTTATCTGGAATAAAAGCTGTTGGTTATGAAGCTATATCGAATGTAATTCAAGAAAGAGAAAAAAATGGAAAATTTAAATCAATCGAAGATTTTATTCAAAGGGTGAAAAGTAAAGATATAAACAAACTGCAATTAGAAGGTTTAATAAAAGCTGGTGCATTTGATTGTTTAGACACAAATCGAGGCAAATTGTTTAACAATGTTCCAGAAATAATTAAACAATCTAAAAATTTTGACGAGGATTCAAATATTAATCAAATTAATTTGTTTGAAAAAGAAAATAACCAAAGTTTTAAAATTATTTTTAATGAACATCCTGCCTGGGACGAACCTGAAAAAATCAAACGAGAATTTGAGTCTATTGGCTTTTTTGTAAGTGAACATCCATTAAAAAATTATAAGAAAATTTTAAAAGATTATAATGTTATCAATTATCAAGAGTTTCTAGAAAACCCAAATATTTCAGAATGCATGCTTTCAGGAACAGTTATGGCAATACAAGAAAAAAAGACAGCAAAAGGGATGCCTTATGCCATTGTCAAATTTAGCGATCTAAGCAGAATGTTTGAATTTTTTATATTTTCTGAGAATTTGGTTTTAAATAGAGAAAAATTGATCGCTGGAAAATCATTTTTAATAAGTATTAAAAAAGAAATGATGAAAAATGGAATTGAAAGAACCAATGTAAGTAAAATTTTCTTCATTGATGACATAACAGAAAAAAAAATTGATACAATAAGTATCAAAGTAAATAATTTAGATGAACTTAGAATCTTAAAAAATTTAATAGTTGAAAAAGGAAATACGAAGGTTTCGTTTAATTACTTTGAAAAAGAGAAGTTTTTTGTTTTTAGTTTAAAAGATGGAAAAAAAATTAGCCCTAGACACTATAAAAAGTATTGAAAAACAAGGTTTTTTTACCGAAACTGCGAATTTATAAACTTGATTTAAATTTTCAATCTTTTATAAGTTCTTCAAATTTCGCACGAAGAAAATGGCGCAAGCCCCCGGTCCAATAATGGTAGTTTCTTCGGTGGATTAACCGGAAATAAATATATGAACTTACCTATCGTAACAATTAAAGACTTACTTGAAGCTGGCGTGCATTTAGGCCATAAAACTTTTAGATGGAATCCAAAAATGAAACCATTTATTTTTGGAGAAAAAAATTCTGTACATATCATTGATTTATCTCAAACTTTAGAACTGTTAAATAGAGCTTTACTGGCTATACACAAATGTGCTTCAGAAAGAGGTAAAATACTTTTTGTTTCTACTAAAAAACAAGCATCAGAGATTGTTGCGAATGTAGCAAAAGAAACTGACAATTTTTATGTAAATCATCGATGGCTTGGTGGAATGCTTACAAACTGGAACACCATCAATCAATCTATTAAAAGATTAAAAAGAATTGAGGAAGATCTTAAACTTGAAGATACTGGTTTTACTAAAAAAGAATTGATTAAAATGAGCATGGAGAAAGATAAGCTTGAAAGATCTTTAGGCGGTATTAGCAATATGAAAAAACTTCCAGATATGATTTTTGTTATTGATACTAATATAGAATCATTGGCTGTGCTTGAAGGAAAAAAACTTGGAATACCAATCGTGGCTATAGTAGATAGTAACTCAAATCCTGAAAATATTGATTTTCCAATTCCAGGAAACGATGATGCTAGAAGATCAATAAATTTGTATTGTGACTTAATTCAAAAAACAATTTTAGATGCAAAATCAAAAATTTCTTTAGACAAGGAAGAAAAAGAAGATCAACAATTAGATAAAAAAGTTGAAGTTTCAAGTAAGGTAACCGAACAAGAAACTCAAGGAAAAATAATAAATTAATTTTTTTATGAGTATTTTTGAAAAAGTTAAAGAATTAAGAGAAATAACAGGTGCTGGAATGCAAGACTGTAAAATTGCATTGTCAGAAAATAATGAAGACATAGACTTAGCTATTGAATTTTTGAGAAAAAAAGGAATTGCAAAAGCAGCAAAAAAATCTGACAGAGGAGCATCTGAAGGTTTGATAACTATTTGCAACAAAGAAAATAGTTCTTCAATAGTAGAGATAAATTCTGAAACAGACTTTGTGGCTAAAAATCCTGAATTTAATAAATTTTGTGAAAAGATTGCAACTTTGTGTATTTCTTCAAAAGATATAGAGGATTTGAAAGAAAAAAAATTTAATGAAAACGAAACAGTCGCATCTGCACTGGTAAGTCTTGTCGCAAAAATTGGAGAAAATATTCAAATTAGAAGATTCCAAAACCTAAACTCTCAAGGCGCCATAGCAAGTTATATCCACAATAAGCAATCTGAATATTCTGGTAAACTAGGGGTGTTAGTTGCATACGAAAGTGATAATACAGAATTGTCGAAATCTTTTGCTAACCAACTATGTATGCATATTGCAGCATCTTCTCCGCTTGCTTTAAATTCAGAAGGTATAAGCAAAGAATTTTTAGAAAATGAAAAGAAGATTATTACTGATTTGTTATTAAATGAAGGAAAAAAATTAGAAATGATTGACAAAATTGTTTCTGGCAAAATATCTAAAATAATAAAAGATAATACGCTATTAGGTCAGAAATGGGTAATGAACCAAGATTTAAGTGTGGAAAATGCTATTAAAAACTTTCAAGATGAAAACAAGACTAGCTTTGTAATAAAGAATTTTATTAGATATAAAGTTGGTGAAGGTCTTGATGTTAAAAAGACTGATTTTGCGGACGAAGTTAAAAGTTTAACTAAGTAATCTTTATGAGCACAGATGCAAAACTTGCCTCTTATGAAAAAAAAATGCAATCTACATTGCAAACACTATCAACGGACCTTTCATCAATAAGAACAGGTAGAGCCCACGTTTCAATGTTGGATCTTGTTAGAGCAGAGGTTTATGGACAAAAAATGCCACTAAATCAACTTGCTACCATCTCAACTCCTGAGCCTCAAATGCTTACAGTTCAAGTTTGGGATACTAGCAATACTAAGTTTATTGAAAAAGCGATTCGAGAGTCTGACTTAAATGTAAACCCAAAAGTTGAGGGTCAAATCATTAGAGTTCCCGTTCCTAAGTTGTCCGAAGAACGTAGAAAAGAGCTTATTAAAATTGTCAAAAATCAATCAGAAAAAATTAAAATTGCCATAAGAAATATTAGGAGAGAAGGTATGGATTTATTAAAAAATAATTTAAAATCAAAAGAAATTTCAGAAGATGAAAATAAAAAACTATCTGATCAGTTGCAGAAAATGACTGATAGATTTATTGCGAGAAATAGATAATAAAATTACTGATAAAGAACAAGAAATTTTAAAAGTATGAATGCTTTATCCCATGTAGCCATCATTATGGATGGAAATGGACGATGGGCATCAAAAAAAAAATAAATCAAGAATCTTATGGCCATAAACATGGACTTAAAAAATATTAAAAATATTATTAAATATTGTGCAAATAAATAAAATTAAAGTATTTAACTTTATATGTTTTTTCATATGATAATTGGAAAAGATCAAAAAAAGAAATTTCTTATTTATTTAATCTATTAGAGAGTTATTTAAAAAAAAATTTAGATTATTTGATTAAAAATAACATTAAATTAAAATTTATTGGGGAAAGAAAAAAATTAAAAAAAGAACTACTTGCTAATATTAAAAATGTAGAAAGAAAAACAAGTAAACTTAAAGCATTAACCTTGTTATTTAGCCTTTAATTATAGTGCCAAATCTGAAATCTGTACGGCAATTAAAAAAATAATTTCAAAAAAAAAAAAAATTACACCAATTTCAATAACTAATAATCTGTATACACTGCTAACGCTCCTGATCCTGAGATTTTAATAAGGACTGGTGGTTATAACAGGTTAAGTGATTTTATGTTATGGCAAATATCTTATTCGGAAATTTTTTTTGTAAAAAAACTTTGGCCCGATTTTAAAAAAAAAGATTTTTTAAATATAATTAATACTTTTAAAAAGATTAAGAGAAATTTTGGTTACAGCTGATGAGTAATTTTTTTTTAAGGTTTTTATCTGCAATTATTTTACTACCTTTAGTTATTTATTTATTATATGATAAATAATTATTTTTTTTATTTATTACTTATTTTTATTTATTTTTATTACATTATATGAAATTAAATTTTTATATAAATCAATAAAAAAAATTTTATTATTATTTTATTTTTATTAATTATTTTTTATTTTTTCTATTATTGAATTAAGAGGCGATCACATTACAAGATTTTTATTATTTAGTTTGGGTAATGATAATTATTTGGTTATCTGATATTGGTGGTTATATATTTGGTAAAATTTTTAAAGGACCAAATTTATCAAATATGGAGCCCAAATAAAACTATATCAGGTTTAATTGGTTCATATTTTATTTCTCAAATTTCATTTTTATTATTTATATTTTTTTAAATATTAAATTCAATTTTTTTTAATTTTTTAATTCAATTATTTGTATGTTTAGTCATCTATTTTTGGAGATTTATATTTTTCATATATAAAAAGAAAAAATAAAATTAAAGATTATTCTAATATTATACCTGGTCATGGCGGTATTATTAGATAGAATAGATGGATTGATATTTGGTATAATTATTTTTTATTTTATTAAATTAATTTATGAATTCTAAAAAAAAAAAATTGCTATTATTGGATCAACTGGTAGCATTGGAAAAACTACTTTAAAAATAATTGATAAATATCCTGATATTTTTAAAATAATTCTATTAGTCTGTAATTCAAATAAAAAAATTATTGAACAACAAATTTTAAAATATTCACCCAAATATATCTTAATAAATAATGAAAAAATTAGATTAGAATTAAAACAAAAATTTAAAAAAAAAATTAATTTTTTTAAATACAATTTATGATTTTAAAAAAATATTTAGATCAAGATCAAAAATTGATAAATCAATTATTTGCAATTCCTTCTATTAATTGGTTTGGATTATGTCTTTTGAATTTGTTAAAATATTCAAAAGAATTATTAATTGCTAATAAAGAAAGTATTATTTGTGGAGGTAAAATTTTAATTAATGAAGTCCATAAAAAATAATTGCAAAATTAACTTCAATTGATTCTGAGCATTATTGTATTCAGTCAGTTATTAAAAATATCATAATATAAATAATATTGATAGTGTTTACTTAACAGCATCTGGCGGTCCATTTTTAAATAAAATTAAAAATTTTACTAAGAAAGCAACTATTAAAGATGGTTACTAATCATCCAACACTGGTCTATGGGAAAAAAAATTTCTGTTGATTCTGCTACAATGGTAAATAAAATTTATGAAATGATTGAAGCTCATATTTTATTTAATATTCCATTCCCAATAATATTAAAATTAAAATTCATAAAGAGTCAGCTGTTCATTCTGCTATTGTTTTTAAAAATGGCTTAGTGAATATTGTTATGCATGACACATCTATGGAAATACCAATTAGAAATTCATTATTTGATAATAATTTTTTTGATCAGAAAAATAATTTATTTTAAATAATCAATATAATTTTATTCTTATCTTTTGATGAACAAAAACTTAAAAAATTTAATATTATTAAGATTCAGGAATAAAATATTTAAATTAGGGTCATGTAGCGTGGATATTTATTTAATGTATTTAATGATTATTTTGTTTACAAATTTTTAAATAAAAAAATTTTTTTCTAT
>CBDDYY010000004.1:5000-166824 GCA_965235745.1 Candidatus Pelagibacterales bacterium | reverse complement strand
CCATGGCAATATAAGAAGTGTCAATTCGAGAAGAGTGTCCTCTTCTTATTTTATAATGATGCTTTCCTCTTGCTGCAGCTAGTGTAATCGAGCCTTTGCCAAAGCGATGATTGGCTTGATCCATAACCTGCATAACTTTATCTAATGGTTTTCTTACGTGAGAAAAAAGGTTGTCTGCGTATTCATCTTTTGGCTTCAAATTAGATAATAAAACCCCAGCTTTGCTATAATTATAACCTGCCACATAAATCGATTCTAAAGCTTTGATCGCAGCATGCACTAATTCCATAGTATTATTGGTTGCAATGGGAAGATCCACCTGCTTCACTCTTGAGACATAATTACTTTTAAATCTACTCGTTTTAATAAAAACATATAATGATTTTGCAATTAATCCTTCCGACCTAATACGTTCTGCAGCAGTAATACAATGATTGACTAAAGCTTCGGTTACATCAGGAAGATTGGTAATAGTAGTTCCAAAAGAACGGGAGACACAACAATTTTTTCTCAAAGTAGGGACAACATTTAATGGAAAGCAACTAATACCATTTAACTCATGAACTGTTTTCGCTACCATCACAGTTCTATTTTTTCTAATCCAGTAATTATCGACATGCTTTAATTGATAAGCATTCATAATATTTCCATTTCTAAAAAATTTAGACAATTGTCTTCCTATTCCCCATACTTCTTCTACTGGAAAAGTTTGTAATGCCTGGTCTATATATATCTGATCTTTGGAAATAAATTCTTCTACACCGATATTTTTTTTCTTAGCAATATGATTTGCTACTTTGGCCAAAGTTTTGGTAGTAGCAGCACCGATGGAAACAGGAATTCCTGTCCATTGTAAAATAATTTTTCTGATATGAGCAATATATGCTTCAACATTATTCATTTTGATATCGCTTAAATCTAAAAAAGCTTCATCGATCGAATAAAATTCAATATTAGAAGCAAACTGTTCTAAAATTTTCATTACGCGTCTAGATAGATCTCCGTAGAGTTCATAATTAGATGAGAAAACAGAAACTTTATGCTTATTAATTAAAGGCTTTGCTTTAAATAAAGGCTCTCCCATTTTAATTCCAATTTGTTTTGCTTCATTCGATCTAGATATAATACAGCCATCATTATTAGATAATACGACTACTGGTTTTCTTCTTAAATCAGGTCTGAACAAACGTTCACAAGATACATAAAAAGAATTACAATCTACTAATGCAATAATATTATTTGTATGTTGCATGAATAATATAAGTCACCACTCCCCACACATTAATATCAGAGTGCTCTTCAATGAGTATTTTTCCTGTAGTGTGGTTAATATAAAAACGTTGTTGCTGTTTAATAATGTTTTTAACTACGAGCTCATTATTAAAATTAAGAATAGCAATACAATCTTTGCTCAAATGCAAACTACGATCTACTACTAATAAATCTCCGTTAGCAATTTTATGATCGTTCATAGAATTTCCCTGCACTCGAATAACAAAGGTGGCGGGTGCATTTTTAATTAACTCGCTATTTAAATCGATTTCATCTTGGACATAATCGGTTGCAGGAGAAGGAAAACCTGCAGAAACTTTCTGTAATATCAACGGTATTTTCATGAAAATATGTTCTTGTTTTGTTCTTTGTATTAGATTAGATATAGCAACGTCAATAAATAAAATAAATAATTGTTAGTAATAAAAACAGTTTAAAAAAAGATTAAAGAATTTTTTTTAAAATTTTATGCAAGCTTAATGTTGTATTAATAATAAAAAGCTTCCTAACTAACCTGATTATAAAATAAAATTTTATTTATAATAATTCTAAAAAAATTTTTCCGGTATTTTTCTACATATTAAGAAAAAAAATATAAATTAATATCTTGTATACATTTCTTAATCATTACAATTTGAAAAATATTTATGTATTTATAACAATAAACAAATCTTATATTAAAAAAATTAACATAAAATTTAATTTTATAGTAAAAAAATGATAAAATTAAACTCATCCTTATTAAAATAAATTTGACAAATATTAAAAAATTTTTAATAAAAAAAATTATTTATTATTAGGTTTTTTTAAAATGATAATTTGATTATAATAAAGATTAAAAGTAAGAAATTTATTAAAATAAATAAAAGTATTTTTTATTTTGTATTTTCTTTAATAAATTGCAAAACAGCTTCTGCGTATTCCTTCTCTTTTCCCGTGAAAGCATGTCGATTATCCCGACCTGAACATGGATCAGATTTAAAAGGACCTCCTCCTTCAATAGTAACTAATTTAGTAACTGAACTATTTATTTTACTATATTTTTTAAATTTAGATGTAGCACCACTGTAACTATTAGACCGGCATCTGTCATCTTTATGATGTATAATTAAAATTGGTAAATTTTTTTTATTATCTCCTGACCAAGATTTAGAATTAGCTCCACTGTAAATAACTCCAGCAAGATAATCTTCACTTTTTGAATTTTTTTTTAAAAAGCCTGCAATACCGGGACCACCAGCACTATGGCCATTTAACCACACTTGTTTATTATATCTTTTTTTCAAAAGCAAAATACTGCTTCTTATTTTTTCTTGGTAATCACTACTATATCTTAACGGAGGATCTCCGTTTGGATTGGGCATATTGTACCCTGGATTCATAATTGCAATTCCAATATCTTTTAATAAATAGTTAAAAAAAGGAGGTAATTTATTATAATTTCCTTCCCCTCCCGGCAAAAAAAGCATAATAGCTTTTTTTTTATCAATTTCGTCTTCCTCGTATAAATATAATGTCGCAAATTTTTTATTACAGCGCTCTTCAATTTCGCAAACTATATTAATCCTCTCAAAAGACTTTGAGTTATTAATAAAAACAAAAACTGTTAATACGGTTAATACAAAAGAAAAAAAAAGCCTTTTCACTCTCAAAACTCCCTATTTTATTATATTTTAAGGTAAATAAAATTTTACAGATCTTACTGATACCATTCTATCATTTCTATAAATAGAGACATTTTTTGTAGATAATAAATATCATTTTAAATTATTATTTAATCAATAATCTAAAATCCATTATTTTGTCAATCTTAATTAAGACACAATTAACAACCTTAAAAAAAATTCTTGAGCAAATCCGAGCTCATGTTGCGACGCAACTAATCTTTAAGTTGTGAATACATATTTTTTTTAGCAACAACTAAAACACAATTGCAACAAGATCGATGATCATATGTGCTCTGTTTTAACTTTAACCAAAGAAAACAAATGAAAAAACTAACAGCCCTAATGCTAGTATTAGCATTAAACCTTGGTAGCATCGTGCATGCAGCTGAAGGTGACATGACTAAAGAACAGTATATTGAAAAAGCAGTTGCTTCAGGAATGGACTCTGAACAAGCTGAAACTAAATTCGCTGATCTTGATAAAAATAAAGATGGCGTATTAAGTGCTAACGAACAAGAAAAATAATTCTTGAATATTATAACTGCGGAAGCTCTACTTCCGCAGTTAACAATCTCATAAAACATACTAGACAGTCTTCTTTGTTTATAGTTTACTATTAATAGATGCGGATTTTATTTATTATTTTATTATCTTATTTGTTTTCTTTTTCCGCACAATCTGCAGTCAGTTTAACTAAGATCTTAGAAGACGCTAATCAATATACCGTTAAAATTCAAAACTCGATTGAAAGACCTTTTGTCGAAGATGGTTATTCTGGACGAGGAACAGGTTTTTTAGTGGATAAGGCTAAAGGATATATTCTAACTAATTCTCATGTCTCTGGATCGTCTCCTGCAATTAATGAAATTAATTTTAAAAACAAAAGAAGAATTGCAGCTAAACAAGTGTATATTGATCCAGATCTCGATCTTGCTATCATTCAAGTAGATCCTACGTTAATTCCTAAACAAGCAAAAGAAGCGCAACTGGAATGCTCGGCTGATTATCAGCAAGGAGAAGATGTGGTTGCTTTTGGTCATCCCTACTCAAAAGATTTTACCTTAACGAGAGGAATTATTTCTAGTATCCGTTATGAAAAACTTGCCATGTTTGAAGCTATTCAAACGGATGCTCCTATTAACCCGGGAAATTCGGGAGGACCTTTAATTAGTATCAATACCGGAAAAATAATTGGCATTTCTAGTTTTGGTTTGCGTAATACCCAAGGACTAAACTTTGCTATACCATCGCATCATGCTTGCGTCGTGTTAGAATTATTTCAAAATGGCAAAGACCCATCACCACTAAATTACAATGTCTTGTTTGCGTCTAATGATAATTTGGGCAGTTATTTAAAAGTATCAACCATTTTAAATAAGAAAAATGTACTAAAACCAGGAGATATTGTCTTACGTGCCAATGGTGTCGCTGTCAGAAATCCTACAGCACTTGCAACAGCAACCAGAGGAACTAACAAGGTAACATTAGAAGTGATCAGAGCTGATCAAATAATAAAGCTCACCACAACCCTTCAACCCAAAGGCTCGTTAACAAATCGCGTTGGAATTATTGTATCGGATGCTTTAATTGGAAATAAGTTTACCTCTACGTATTCTGGAGTATCAGAGGAGGTTTATAATCCTGAACGTCTACTGGTAGTGCAAACTGTAGAAGCTGGTATTGCTAAAGGAATTTTAAACGGAGGTGACATCATTTTATCAGTGGATGGAAAAAATATTTCGGATGTATATGAATTAGAAAAATATCTAAAAGATAAAAAAAGTGTTGAACTTATTTTGCGAAGCGCATCTAACTTTGATCGAAAAAATATCTTCTTTGATCGATTTGAAACATTAAAAGTAGAAGATGTTCAAATTTTAAAGTTTTAAATTATTTCCACAAGGCACCAGCTATTACAAACCCTGCACCAAAGGCAAAAAGAGCAACTCGAATATATTTCGATTGTTGCTCATCTGATTTTTTAGCAATCGCCATACCTAACATGACACATCCCATGAATAATAATAAATATTGTGGAGTCATAATTTAGTGACAAGCCTGATTAAATTTTTTCAATCTCCAATAATTATAAGGCCAGGGAGTTACAAATCCAACTGCTAACATAATGGGTATGACCCACCATGTTAAGATCGCTCCTCCAGTAAGAAAGTAATCCGTTGCATTCATAGCAAGCTCCATACTCAACATAGAAATAAAACTCATGCCAAAAGCAGTGTGCAAAGCTTTTCGAAGTGTAAAATTTTGTCTCATTAAAATAATAGTCTCTAATATAATACTAGTGATTAATCCATTCACCATAGCCAAAGCCATAATACCGAATGTTGGAAAAGGAATTTTAGTCATTTGAAAAAAAAGAATGGTTCCAAAGTCACCTATGGAACAACCAAGAACACACCAAGCTGTATTTTTTGCACTACGTCTCCAGGTATGTTTACAATGCCAATGAAAAGTACTTACTGCTTCACTCATATTATTATTTGTACATCACGTTATAAAATTTATAAGGCTAATTTATGATATTACAGCTTTCTTAACAAATCTCTTAATTTTGCTTTACTTTCCAAACCTAAACCAACAAACTTAGGAAACGTTACAAAACTATTCTCGACCACAGCATCATCGGGAAAGCCTCCAAAAGGTTGAAATAAATTAGGGTAAATTTCATTACCACCTAAGTTTAATCCAGCTGCAATATTACAGGACAATTGATGACCACCATGTGGGATAATTCTGGTTGGGCTCCAACCGTAGTCCTGCATCATGTCCAACGTTCTTAAATACTCTACTAATCCATAGCTTAACGAACAATCAAACTGTAACCAGTCTTTTTCTTTACGCATTCCACCATAACGAATTAAATTTCTTGCATCCTGCATAGAAAATAAGTTTTCTCCTGTTGCAACCGCATGAGGATATTGCTCACAGAGTTTTGCATTTAGTTCATAATCTAAAGGATCCCCTGCTTCTTCGTACCATTTAAGACCATAGGGCTCTAAGGCTTTGGCATAACTAAGAGCTGTTGCTAAATCAAATCTACCATTAGCATCTACGCATAAGTTGCTGCCGGTACCAACAATTTTTAGCACACTTTCAATTCGCTTTAGATCATCCTCTAAACTAGCTCCACCTATTTTCATCTTCACCGTGGTAAAACCTTGGTCAACATAACTTTGCATTTCTTGTTGCAACATTGAAATATCTTTTCCAGGATAATAATAACCTCCAGCTGCATAAACAAAAATTTTATTAGTAAATTGTTTATTGCCATATTTTGCAGCTAGTACTTCATACAAAGGCTTTTGTTCTATTTTAGAAACCAAATCCCAAACTGCCATATCTAACGTTCCTACCGCTGTAGAGCGCTCGCCATGTCCTCCAGGCTTTTCATTATGCATTAATACTTTCCAAATATTTTCTGGGCTGAAATTGGTTCTCTCTTTATTTAGCAGATCCTCTGGTTTTGCTTCTCGTAATCTTGGAATAAATCTTTTGGTTAATAATTCTGATACGGCATATCTACCATTGGAATGAAAACCATATCCCACTACCTGCTCACCATTAATTTTCTGATCAGTTTTAATTGCAACTACGCTACAATCCATTTTCGTAAAATTAATATAAGCGTTTTGAATGGCAGAACTAATGGGGAAAACTTTTTCTATAATTTCGGTAATTTTCATCTACCTCTTTATATAGCAATAAAACAAAATGATAAGATGCTGCTTGATCATGATTTTTTTTGTTAGATTGATTAACATCATTAAATCTTTATAATCTACTTAAATTATTAATTATATAATGCGGATAACAACCTTTATTTATTCAGCGCTATTTTTTCTTTCTGTAAATAATGCAATGGCAACTCACCATGACTCGGCTTCTAAGATAGAGCTGGGTAAACAATTATATAATAACAATTGTGTTAGCTGTCATGGTGCAAATTTACAAGGGGCTGCCAATTGGAAATCTTTGGATGAAGATGGCCACAGAAAAGCACCTCCTTTAAATGGTACAGGACATACTTGGCATCACTCGGATGAGCAATTGCATCAAATTATTAAATACGGTTTGGCAAAGTTTGTGAAAAACTATCAAGGTAAAATGATGGGTTTTGGTGACATTTTAAGTGATGCAGAAATAACATCTGTTCTTGCTTATATAAAAAGTACTTGGCCTAAAGATATTTTAGAAAAAAATCACTACATGAATAAATAATAATAACTAATTATTTATTTTGAAGTTTTGTTAAAAAATTAAATAAAATTTTATAATAGTTAGATAAATCGGCTATCAACATTTTTTCATTTGCACGGTGACCTTCATCTCCATCACCTGGGCCAATATTTATGATATTGATATTATCATCAGAAAAGTATCTTCCATCCGAAACCCCAATACAGGATAAAAATTTTGGATTTTTTTGATAAACTAATTGGTAAGAGCTAAAAAGACTCTTTAAATAAGAATTATTTTTATTGGAAGAAAAACCATTAGTTCCAGTATCTAATACAACTTTGGCTTTTGGTTCAATTGATTGAATAAATCGTTTTAGTTCACTAAAAGATTTTTGAACTGTTTCTTTTTGAGTTATTCTTCTATCGATTTGAAAATAAGCAGAAGAAGGAACGACGTTAACATTTTGTCCGCCTTTAATTAAACCAATATTAATTGTGGACTTTTGATTTTTAAAATTATTTTTTTTGATAGATTTCTTATACTGGTGCTGCAATTTCATAATAATATTATTTATTTTTTCAATTGCATTAACACCTTTATATGGCTCTCCAGCATGAGCTGTTTTACCATTAATATATACACTCGCCCAAAAAACACCTCTTTCTTCCACAATAAAATTATTATTTGTTGGGGCTCCTAGAACCAGGGTGTGAGGATTGATTATTTTTTTTTCTCTTAAAAAATAAGAACCATCTTTTCCTAAATTTTCTTCATCCGTCACAAAAGTGAAGGCGATATTTTCTTTCAAATTAGGAAATAGTTTTTTTAAATTCTTGGCTAAATATAATTGAACAGCAGCACTTCCTTTGCAATTTACAGAACCTAATCCATATAAATACTTTCCTTTTTTAGTTAATTTATAAGGCGGTGTATTCCAATCTGATAATGGCGGACTAATTGTGTCAATATGAGAATTAAAAACTAAAGATTTCTTATTACCTGTAAAGTTCTGCGCTACCAAATTTGCTTTTGCAGAATTTCTTCCTACAACTCTTGTATACAGCTTTGAGTCTTTGAGATAAGATTTTACAAAACCACAAAATTTATCTGACGATCCTGGCGGATAACAAGTATTGATAGAAACTAGTTGCGCTAATAGTTTCGAAATATCACTTTGAAAATTCATATATTTTTAATTTATTTTAAAAAAATTATTATTATCTTCTTTCACCTTTTTTTAAAACTAATAAAGCATTTACTTGTCTTGCTTACTAATTTTACTCATAAACTCCTTGGTTCTTTCATTGCTTGGATTGTTAAATAGCTCCTGTGGACTATTTACTTCAATGACTTTTCCTTTGTCTAAAAAAGCAACTCTATCTGATAAATCTCGTACAAAATTCATTTCATGCGAAACAACAAACATTGTCATTCCTTCTGAGGCTAGAAGTCGAATGGTATCCAACACTTCTTTCACTAGCTCCGGGTCAAGTGCGGATGTAATCTCATCTAACAATAATATTTGAGGATTTAAATTCAAAGCCCTTGCTATTGCCACTCTTTGTTGCTGACCGCCAGAAAGTTCTTCGGGATAAGCTTTCATCTTATCTTCTAATCCTACTTTTTTTAATAACTTAACGGCATTTTCTTCAACTTCATGCTTATCTCTATTTTGTATCTTAGTTGGAGCGATACAAATATTTTTTAAAACATTCATATTTTGAAATAAGTTGTACTGTTGAAATACAATTGCAATTTTACTTCTAACAAGTGTTAGATCTTCTTTATTGTTGTAGTTTATTTCTTTGCCATCAAGGAAAACTGATCCTTGCGACGGCTTAACTAAACCGACCAATAATTTTAATAAAGTACTTTTTCCAGAGCCGGAGGGACCAATTAGGCTAACAATTTCCCCTTTTTTTAAATCTAAGGTTAGTTCGTCCAATACCTTTAGCTTTTCATAAAAAGCTACAATTGAATTAATTTTTATTTGTTCCAATTTTTTTCTCCAGTTTTTTTCCTAAAATATCTAAAGGATAAGATAAAATAAAATACAATATAAGTATCGAACCAAATACTAGTATTGGTGAAAAACCTTTATTATTTAAAATTTTGCCAGCAAAAGTTAATTCCATAACACCTATTTGTGACGCTAGCGCTGTATCTTTGATAAATAAAATAAAAAAGCCAAAAGCAGGTGGTAAAATTACTTTCCAAGCTTGAGGAAAAATAATTTCTTTTAATATTTGTAAATAAGAAAAATTCATAGCCCGTGCCGCATCCCATTGTGCAACATTAATAGACTCAATTCCGCTTCTTACTATTTCAGAAATAAATGCTGTACCTATAAGACAAACAGTAACTACAGCAATAAAAAAGAGGGAGTCTGAAATTTTTAAAATTTGAAAAATGTAAAAAATTAAAAGCAAAGAAACTAAAAAAGGAATTCTTCTAAAGATCTCAATGTAAAAAATAATTAAACATCGCAAAGGCAGTAAAATCATTGACTCGGTTTTTCGTACTACAGCGAGTAATATTCCAAAAGTAAAACCAAACAAACAACCAATAGCGGTTAAAAGAAATGTTGCTAGCATTGCTTTTGCTAAGAATAAAATATTCCAGTAAGTAAAAAAACTAGGTATTTCCTCTATTAATCTTTCCATGATTAAATAATTCTCATCTTTGCTTTAAAAAAGTATCTTCCAATAATTGCAAGACACATAGTTGCTAAAATAGTTATCACTATATAAATCAAAGCGGTTATTGAAAAAATTTCGACACTTCTAAATGTAAGTGAATTAATATTAAAAGCTCTTCCCATTAACTCTTCAACACCAAATATTGCAGCCATTGAAGTTCCAAGTGTCATTAAAATATAATGATTAGAAAGCGCTGGAAATATAGTTTTAATTATATGAGGCAATATAATTAATCTAACTTGCTGACTTATGCTAAAATTCATAGTCTTAGCAGCATCCAGTTCTTCTGATTTTATAGACAAAAAACCAGCTCTTTGAATTTCCGTTAAATAAGCCGCTGCATTTAATGTCATTCCTATTAAAACCGCAACAAAAGGCGATAACAAAATACCAAATTCAGGTAGTGCAAAAAATAAAAAATAAATCTGAACTAATTGAGGTGTGTTAGTAAAAAAAGTTACATATCCAATTACTATTTTATTTAAATAGTTTGGACCGAAAGTTCTTATCGCAGCAAAAACTAAGCCAAAAAACATCCCTCCAAAGAAAGATAAAATTGCTAAAGCAAAACTTAAGAGAGAACCTTTTATAAGATAAGGTATGTACTCATAAACTTGGCTGTATATTAATGTATATCCCATAAGAAATATCCTCCTGATTTGTCATCAGGAGGATATTATTTTATTTAAAGTAATAGATTAGAAGTATGGTGTCGCTTGAACACTATGAACCTGTCCAATACCAAACCACTTTTTCCAAGTAGCATCAACAAAGCCATCTTTATGCATTGTATAAATTGCTACATTTAACCATTGTTGCAAAGAAGAATTGCCTTTTTGAATACCGATACCACAGTACCATGTATCAATAGCTTTGCTCACCACTTGCCATTTTACATTTTTATTTTTATTCATGTGCTCGCCTAAAAAATCAACAACATCCACAATGGCATCTGCTCTTCCTTGTGCAATTGCTCTCATTGCATCAGGATAGTTATCAAACAATGTTATTTTGGCATTAGGTAAATTCTTTTGAGCCCAATCTGCAGGCATGGTTCCTCTCACTTGAGCTAACTTAACATCAGACTTGTTCATATCGGTAACAGCTTTGAATGGTTTTTTGTCAGTAGTTAAAGCACCAAATACTTCTGTATGAACTGGAAGCGTGTAATCAATAATTTTTTGTCTAGCCACGTTTCTTGTCATTGCTCCCATAACAATGTCAATTTTACCAGTTGAAACAAAAGGAATTCTGTCTGGAGAACCAACTTTTACTAGCTCCAATTTAACGCCTAACATTTCAGCTAATTTAGCTCCAATATCTGGATCAAAGCCTACTAAATTATTTTTATCATCATATTTTGCTAAAGGTGGTAATCCTGGATTAACACCCATTTTTAATACTCCTGATTTTAAAATCTCATCTAATGTACGAGCCTCAACCCCAGCAATAGATAAAATTAAAAATAGAAATGGTACTAATATTTTTTTTAACATTATTATCCCCTCTTTATTTTGTTTATGTTGAATTTAAATATATTATCTTAATTAAATAATTTAAATTAATTTTTTTAAAAATTGTTCATTATTCATAAATGCATTTAAACGATAATAAAAAAACAACTCCTAGTAGAATAGTTGAGTTTTATATTAATGATCAAAAATTTTATGCAAATGAAGGATCAAGCGTAGCTTTGGCGTTATATCAAAATAATTTTAAAACACTTAAATCTTCTCCAAAATTGAAATTAGATCGAGGTTTTTTTTGCATGATGGGATCT
This sequence comes from Candidatus Pelagibacterales bacterium, assembly GCA_965235745.1. Lineage (GTDB taxonomy): Bacteria > Pseudomonadota > Alphaproteobacteria > Pelagibacterales > Pelagibacteraceae > IMCC9063. Next base: position 155,209 of record CBDDYY010000004.1, on the reverse strand, counting down.
TGTCAGGAATGCTTAGTAACTATCGATGGGAAAAAGAAATTATCCTGTCAAACAAAAATTAAAGAACAAATAAGAATAAATATTTAAATATGTCTAATCAGTTTTATGATGTTGCGATAATTGGCTCTGGCCCAAGTGGTATTGCAGCTGCTTTAGAATTGTCTAATCATAATCTTAAAATTTTACTTATTGATAATAATGAAAGGGTTGGTGGACAAATCTATAGAGCCTCTCCTTCTGAATTCAAACCTGATGAGAGCATTGAAGAAACAAGAATACAGCAGCAATTTGAAGTGCAAATCAAAAATTCTAATATTGATTACAAACCCAATCATACTGTTTGGCAAATTTCTGAACAATTTAGAATCGATGCGTTTAATGAAAATGAAACTTTAGTATGGTTCGCTAAAAAAATAATTGTTGCGACAGGGACTACAGAAAGAATAGTTCCTTTTGACGGCTGGACTAATCCAGGAGTTATTGGTTTGGCTGCGTCAACTATAATTTTAAAATCGCAACAAAGCTTACCAGGCAAAAAAATTATTGTTGCTGGTTGTGGTCCACTATTACTTGTTGTGGCTTATTATACATTAAAATTAGGTGGTAAAATAGAAGCTATCATTGATACAAATTCTAAATGGAAATGGTTTAAAAATTTTTTCTATTTACTCTCTAATGTTAAATTATTTACAAATGGTATTAAGTGGATAGTAAAAATATTATTATCAAAAATTCCTATTTACTCAAATTACAGCGTAACTAAAGCTAGCCCGAGTCATGCAGGTATGGATATTGAAATTAAAAAAATTGATAATCTAAAAAGTGGACAAACAATTACATTAAATTGCGATACTTTATGTATCGGTCATGGCTTAATACCATCAACCGATTTTTCAAGATTAGTAAACGCTAAGCATATTTTTGATCAAACTAAGGGGGGATGGATACCAGTTGTAAATTCTTTTTACGAAACATCGGTAGAAAATTTTTATCAAATTGGAGACGCTTCTGGTGTGCTTGGAGCCATGCCAGCATATGAAAAAGGAACCATAGCAGCCTTATCAATACTCAATAAATTAGGATTGTTAAATGAAGAGAGTTTTAATAATAAATCTAAAAAAGTTTTACAAAAACTAAATAAATACGAGATTTTTGGCAAAGCTATTGCATCTATTAGCTTTCCACCTAATCAACTAATAAATCAAATAAATGACAAAACTATAATTTGTCGCTGTGAAGATATTACTAAAGCAGAAATAGAAAATGCTGTTAAGCATGGAGCAAAAGATTTAAATCAATTAAAGACCTGGACAAGATGTGGAATGGGACCTTGTCAAGGTAGAACCTGCAACTACGCTGCAAGCATAGTAATGTCTGAGTCTTTGCAACAAAAGATAGAAAAAATGGGTTATTGGACGGGTAGAGCTCCAGTACGACCTATTCCATTTGATGTTGCTGTTGGTAATTTTGAATATGATCAAATTACAAAAATAGAGAGCGCCCCTTTATGAAACAAGTATACGATACAATTATTGTAGGAGCTGGCATCATGGGGTCAACGGTTGCGTTATTTCTTGCGAGAGCCGGAAAAAAAGTTTTACTTATTGATAAATCACAAATTTTCAGATCTGCCTCAGGATCTAATGCAGGAACCTTAACTATTCACATGACTAGAGCTAATTTAGTTCCCTATGCTTTAAAAGGTTGGGAGATGTGGATGAATACTAAAGATTGGTTGTCAAAAAATATTGAAATTAAACACCAGCCAGGATTATGTTTAGCTTTTACTAATGAAGAAGAAAAATTACTAATTGAAAGGTCTGAAATTAGAAATCAGCATGGAGCAAATATAAAAATTCTAAGTAATAGTGAAGCACAAAAAATAGAGCCTGCTATTTCGTCAAAAATAAAGTGTGCTGCTTTTTCTGAAATAGATGGTTATGCCTATGCTAATCAAACAGGCTACGGATACAAAGAGGCATTAGAGAAAGAGGGAATTGATATTTTAGAAAATTCAGAAGTTATAGATATTAATAAAAACAATAATTATGAAATTAAAATTAAAAACGAAGATAATGAGATAAATTATTATTCAAAGGAAATTGTTTTGGCTGCTGGGGTTTGGCTAGGTCAAATTCTTAAGATGCTTAATATAAAAATCAATCTAAAATGCCTTGCCCAACAACTTATAGTCACTGAACGAATGAGCAATTTCTTAAATAGTGTTATCACTATTGCTAATGGAAAACTTTCTTTAAAACAATTTAGTAATGGTACGGTACTTATTGGTGGAGGCTGGCCTGGCATTGGAAGAATTGAAGACAAATTTACAGCAACCAAGCCAGAAAATTTGATTGGCAATATAAGACTAGCTTGCTCAGCAACTCCAGAATTAAAAAACACAAGAATTTCAAGAGTTTGGCTTGGTTTGGAGGCTGAAACAGATGACGCTATGCCCATAATAGGACCTCTGCCTAATAATGAGGGTGCTTATGTTATTGGCTCTGTTCACTCGGGATATACCAGTGGACCTCACATGGGTAAAATATTAGCTAATTATATTTTAGAAAAAAAAACAAACCTAGATTTATTTAACATCTCAAGATTAATAAAAAATTATGACTAATTCTTTCAAGGGTCTTTACGCTGCTAATATTGTTCCCCTTAACAAAAATAAAACAATTAATATCCCAGAGTTAAAAAAACATTTAGCAGATATTTTACAACAAAAGCATATCAAAGGATTGCTAGTAAATGGTCATGCAGGTGAAAATTTTACACTTTCAGAAAAAGAACAGTTGCTTGTACTAAGTATTGCTAAAAAAATAATTGGTAAAAATCAGTTAATTGTATCGGGTGTTAATTTTGAAGATCCTTATGTAGCCAGAATCATAGCAAAGAAAATGGAAAGGCAAGGAGCTGATGCTATTCTTGTGTTCCCTCCTTTTTCTTGGTCTTTTTCTAGGTCACAAGATCAAATATTTAATCATCACAAATTAATTCATGATTATATTTCAATTCCAATTTTTACTTACCAATCTACTATTAATTCAGGGGCTATGAATTATGAGGCAAGTCTTAATAAGAAACTCTTAACTCTAAAAAGAATTATAGGTGTCAAAGAGGGTAGTTGGAATACAAATGCTTATATTCAAAATTATAAATTATTCAAAAAATATAAAAGTAAATTTTTAGTAATGGCATCTGGTGATGAACATTTATATCCTTGTTTCAAACATGGTAGTGATGGAAGCTTGGTAAGTCTTGCTATAATTATGCCAGATGAAATTGGAGAGATGATATCTCTAATCCATAACAAGAAATTTACAGAGGCAAAAAAAATCAGTGAAAAAATTAATTTATTAGCTAATGCAATATATGGAACTTATCCTGCGAGCTTTGCTACTGCTCGATTGAAATATTGTTTGCAAAAAATGAAAAAAATTTCATTTGATACAATGAAGTCAACAATTACTCTCGGGCAAGATGATAAGAAAAAATTAAATTTAATTCTTAGAAAAATTAAAATAATAAGTTAATTTTTTAGTTCTGTTCTTACAAACAAAATACCAAATAATATTATTAAAATAATTCCAATAATTTTTTGATAACTCAAATCTATATTAAAAATTAGAATATTAATCAGACTAGCCCAAATAAGCTGTGAATATTGAAAATGAGAGACAAAAGAAACATCAGAATATTGAATGGCTAATACGAGCAAAAAATGCGATACAAATCCAATAGATCCCATTAATAATAAATAGATCCAAAAATCATTTACAAAAATACTTCTGTCCAGATAAAGAACTATTGAAAAAAAAACAGACCCTAGTAATCCGCTATAAAATACAGCTACAAATGGATCTCTATTATTAGATATTTTCTTGGTAAAAAATTGATATAGAGCAAAAGAAATAGCCATAGCCAAGGGAAAAATCATAAAAACGCTAAAAAAATCTTTTGGTTTTCCCAACGAGTAAACAATTGAAAAAAAACTCAATAACATCAAAACCAAACCTAGATTTGAAATTTTTTCTTTTAAAAAAATTACAGAAAACAAAACCAGAAATAACGGCGAGGTAAAAAAGACGATATAAATATTCACCAAATCGACATTTTTTACAGCAATATACATAAAAACACTACCAGCTATTAACATTACAGATCTAAAAATTTGAATATCGTAGTTTTTTTTCAAATTAATTTTAATTCTAAAAATGGAAACAATAATAATAGTAATAATAAAATGAAAAAAATATCGTCCCCATACGATTTGTTGAATACTCATAAAATCTGTTAAATATTTAGCAATCGAATCCATAACTACAAACATTCCATAAGCAAATAAACTTAACAGGATGCTTAGGATATTCTTATTTAATATCATATGGAATCCATGAGATATGGATTTTTTATATTATCAAAAATTTCGTCTGCTAATATTTTTCCTAATAATGGACCTAATGTATAACCATTAGAACTAACGATATTATAAAAATTTTTTGAATTTTCAAAATTTTTAATTCTTGCTCCTCCACCAATATCAACACTCATAGATCCCCAAGAACGCAATAGTTTAAGAGATTGAAGCCTAGGTATAACATGACTAGCAACCCATGCATTTCCCTCTAAACTATCTAACATTGCTTGTGGTCGATTTAGTTCTTTTGAATATTTTGCGGTCCAGCCCCCTCCAATCAAGAAATTTCCATTTTTGGTTTGCTTCAAAGTTAAATGTCTTCCAATATGGGCTATTAAATACTTGAGCTTATACTCCACTGGTTCTGTGACTATCATTTGTTGAGGAATACTTCTTAAATATATTTCTTCGCCTAGGTGACGATTAATATTATTAGACCAGGAACCAGTAGCATTAATTAAATAGTCAGTCTCAATGGTAACTTGATCAGTCTCAACGATATAATGATTATTTTTTTTAGAGATATTATTAACATGATTTTTTAGAAAAGCCGTAATATTTTTTTTCTTTATTAAATATTCAAAAATATGATTAGTTGCAACTAAAGGATTTATTTTTCCTTCTTCTTTGCAAAAACCTGCAAAATTTATTTTATCTGAAATTAAAGGACACATCTGATAAATCTGATCCCTGTTTATAATTGAAGTCTCAACGCCGCACTGATTTTCTAAATCGATTTTATACTTAAGTTTTTCCAAATCTGATTCCGATTCAGCTAACATTAATCCACCATCAGTACTCATTTCAAAATTTCCAGAAGTTTCAGTTTCTATATCTTTCCATGCCCTAGTGGCATTTTTTTGCAATTTAAGAAAATTTTTAAGATTATTGATTAATTTCATATTTGATCTGTCAAAATCATAAGAAAGAAGCTGGACATGCAAAGAGCCTGCGTTAGATCCTGAGGCCTGAGAATTAACAGCACCAGTATCAATGATGCAAATATCCTGATTTTTTTTCGATATATGAAAAGCTGTTGAGACACCCATAATTCCAGCCCCAATAATGGTAAATTTGCACCTTTTGTGCTGTTTTTGTCGATTGTTAGAATTTATGCTTCTGGCAATATTCGGCAATATATCAGACTTGTAATCTAACCATTCTTTTTTTTCCTCAGCAATTCTGCCAAGCTGAATAGGATTGATAGGATTTTGAGCAACAAAATTAATTTCGCGAATATCCTGATCTTTATTAGAATAAAGTTCCAACAAACCATAATTACAATACTTACCTTGGCACGCTCCCATTCCCAATCTTGTCATTCTTTTAATTAAACCAGCATCAGGAATTCTATTTTGGGTTACCTTGTTGATTTGTTTTAAATTGATATTTTCACATCTACATATAACTGTTTGATCATTAATATTCTGTATATTGGAGTGATCTCGATAAAAAATTTTCCATAAAAAGTGTTGAAATAACTTATTCTTATATAAGATAATAGAATATAAAATATTTTTTATATACTTAATTATAGGTTTTTTAGAAAAAAAATTTCCCACGAGTTTACCCTCTATTATCGCTACTTCACTACCTGAATTATTACTTGCTTCACCAACAACAAAAATATCTGGATTGCTACTTTGATTAAAAATATTTTTTTTTACTGTGAATATTTTTTTTTGAAAATTAAAATCTAGCTCAAGTCCTAATAATTGAGCAATTTGATTATTAGGAATAAAACCATAGTTAAAACAAACTGTATCAATGTCAGGAATTTCAATTGAATTATTTTTGTTATTTGAAATGGTAACTGTCTTACTTGAATTTTGATTGGTAATTTTTTGTAAATTGCTTTCAAAGTATATTTGAACATTTTTTTTCTTTAAAAATAAAAAATAAATTATACCTTTCATGAAAATTTTAGGAGAAAGCAAAAATGCAAAAATTGAAGATATTGGTTTTTTTAAAAAATGAGTAGAGCTCTCCAACAAACATTGCACCTTAATTCCAGATTTTACTAACTCATAAGCTAATTGAAAATTTAAAGGTCCATTACCTGCAACAATAGCTTTAGTTCCTGGAAACACCATTTGAGATTTGCACATGATCTGTGCTGCTCCAGTAGTCATAACTTGATTTAAGTCCCAACCTTCAAAGAAAAATGGTTTTTCAAAAGAGCCAGTAGCGAGAATAATTTTTTTTACAAAAAAACGAATTTCCTTATCTCCTTGTGAAGCACAAACCTCATAATGTGTATCGTGCTTAAAAACACCCCAAACCTTTGTAGATAAAAAAATATTATTACTATTTTTTAATTTTTCATTAATCTTAAAACTTTGTTGTGCTTGATCATCCAAAGCTTTAAAATTATTAACCTTAAATATTGTTCCTATTTTTTTAAAATACTGTCCTCCCAAACTATCTCTCTCGTCTATGGCAGCAAAATTAATTTTTTCATTAGATAATTGACTAATTGCGCCTATTCCGCCAGGGCCCAAACCAATTACCAAAAGATCAAATTGATGTTTATTTTTCTTAAATAATAAGGATTTTTGGCTTGATAAAGAATTTTGATAATTAGTTTTCTGTATATGAATATTTTCTCTGAGTAATGATGAGCATGCATTAACAATTTCGTCATCTGAAATTTTTACTAAGCATTCATTGCACACCCCCATATTACAAAAAATAGATTTAGATTTATTTTTATTATTTCTAAATTCTGTAATGTTATTGCGAATTAATGCTGATGATATTGTCTCATTTTCGTAACCATCGAATGGTTTACCTTCAAAAAAAAAATTTATCTTTTTAGAATTTATTTGATAATTGCTATTATCGATTTTCATTAATTTGTTTGATTAGATTTATATATTTTTTGCATTTTTTTTTCATTTCTGAATTTAAATCTAATCTTGGCAAAAGAGGCTTTCCCACATCAAACCCCATACAATTTAATAAAAATTTAGTTGCAGCAACATAATAATGACCTCCAACAAGTTTTATAACTGGTGTAGCTTGTTCATATATTTTTTTTGCTGAAACAAAATCTTTTTCAAAATAAATTTTTTTAAAAATATCATTACATGCATTTGGCAAAATATTAGATGGAACAGAAACCCAGCCACATGCTCCATTTAAAAAAGATTCATAACCCATTATTCCCCCAAAAACTTTAATTTTATTTTTGGTTAAACTTATAATATCCTTTACTCTTGTTGGATCCATTGTCGACTCTTTGCAATACTTTACATTTTTAATTTCACTTAATATTTTAAAGATAGTAGGAGTGATATCTACATTTGAAGTAGCAGGGTTATTATAAACCATTATAGGTAAATTTGAATTTTTGCTAATTAGCTCATAATGATGATACAATTCCTCTACTGTGGGTGTTGAATAATAAGGTGGAATAATCAAAGTTCCAGATGCTTTATATTTTTCTGCAAATTGAGAAATCTCTATACTGTCATAAGTATTTTCTGCTCCAGCTCCTACTAAAACAGGAACTCTATTTTCAACTAATTTAATTGTTTCGATAATCATTTTTTTTCTCTCCTCGAGCGGAATAGATAAAAACTCGCCCGTACTACCTAAAATAATCAAACCTGAAATATTTTGTTGAATCTGCCAATTAATGTATTTCTTTAGTGACTTATAATTCACTTTCCCCATAGAATTAGTTGGGGTAATAGTAACCGAATATGTTCCTTGCAATTCTTTCATTTAATTTTTAATAAATTTATTAGGCAAGTATAAAGCTATCTCTGGAAAAAAAGTTGTAATCAACAAAACAATTAACATTAGACATAATGGTATAATTATTTTTTTTGATACGTCTACAATTGAACGTTCTGCGATAGAACTAGCCACAAATAAGGTAATTCCATATGGGGGTGTGAATAGCCCAATCGATAAATTTAATATGACAATAAAGCCGAAATGTAGAGGGTCAATACCAAAGCTTAAAGCTAAAGGCATTAAAACTGGCATTAAAATCAAAATTGCAGAAATGCTTTCCATAAACATACCAATTAAAATTAAAAGCAAATTAATATTAATTAAAAAAACATACTTGTTAGATGAAAACTCATTAACAAAAACGCTAATTTTTTGCGGAATTTGCTGACTTGCTATGAACCAAGAAAAAATACTTGCTGTTGATATAATTAGCATCACTGTTGCTGAAATCATAGCTGCTTTGACAATCATTTCAGGAAGATCCTTAAACTTTATTTCTTTATAAATAAAAATAGAAATAACAAATCCTGCTATCACTGCAATTGAAGCGGCTTCTGTTGGGGTGAAGAAGCCTCCAATAATTCCTCCAACAATAATGATCGGTAAAAAGAATGCTGGTATTGCAGAATAAAAACTAGATACCAATCTTGAAAAGCTAAATGATATTTTATCATTAGTTTGTGTATCGATAAATTTAGCACGCATATAACCACTAATTAATAAAAAAAAAGCACATAATAATCCAGGAATTATTCCAGCAAGAAACATTGCTCCCACAGAAAGATTGGAAACAGTCGCCAGAACTACCATCATGATACTTGGAGGAATAATTGTTCCTAAAGAACCGCTGCAAGCCATGATCGCTGCAGAAAAATCTATATTGTATTTTCTTTTTTTCATTTCTGGTAACATAATAGAAGACATGGCAGCAGTATCAGCAGAGCCTGATCCTGAAATAGCTGCCATACCTGTTCCAGCAACAACTGCAACCAAATATAAGGATCCTGTTATCCAGCCCACTAGTGCAGACGCAAAGTCTATAATTCTTTTTGCAATACCTCCTCTTTCCATAATAATTCCTGTCAAAATAAAAAAAGGTATCGCCATGATTGTAAACTTATCTAAACCACCATAAATTCTTTGCGCTACTATGGCTATGGGAACATTATAAGTAATGAGACTAAGACTTGCTGCTATTCCTAATGAAAAAACAATAGGAGTTCCAAAAATTAATAAAAATAAAAAAATTAAAAAAACCAGAGTCATATTTTTATGTCGAATAATTTTTTGTAAGTTAAAATAACCAGCTCAATCATGATATATATTAATCCTAATGGCACAGATAAATAAGGAATCCACATAGGCATACCACTTGCAGGAGAGGTTGAGTCAAAACCTACATTGATCAAAGCAAAACTACCTTTAAGCGCTATCAATAAAAATGCCATGGAACATAATGAGGTAATCAAAATAACAATTTTTTGTATTTTTTTTGGAAGGATATTAATCAAAACATCAACTCCCACATGCATATTTTTTTGCAATGCCAATCCCGCCGCAATTAAAACCATCCAAATTTGTGCAAAAGTGGCAGTTTCACTAGCCATATCTAATTTAAAATTAAAAAAATACCTTCCCAAAACTTGAAAAAAAACCGCCATGACCATGTAAATAAAAAATACTACAATTAAAATTCTAAATATTTTTCTGATCCAATTTAATGTATTTGTAAGCATAAAAAAAATGGGCGCCTCTTAGCGCCCATTCTATCAAATATATTTATCGAAATATATTTTTTAATTACATAGCTAATATTTTATCTAAGAGGTCTTTGGTTTCTTTTGTTTTCACAAATTCCTCATAAACTTTTCTAGAAGCTTCTCTGAACGGTCTTGGATCAGGTTTCGTAACCTTAACGCCTTTTTTCTTTAGAGAGTCTAAAAGAGAATTATCGCTTTTTGCATACGCTGCTCTTTCAGCTTTTGCAGACTCCAGGCCTCCTTTGATAAGAGCATCTTGAACATTTTTTGGTAATGATTTGAACTTAGCCTCAGACATAATCAAATCTGATACTAGAGCTGTCCATCCAATTTGAGCCCAGTATGGTGCAACTTCATAAAACTTTTTTGAGTCATAGTTTGTATTTGCCGCCTCTGCACCATCAACTACTTTTTGTTGAAGCGCTCCATATAATTCACTGTAAGCCATTGGTGTTGCTTTGGCCCCAAATGCATTAAAAGATGAAATATGAGCAGGAACACCCATCGTTCTAATTTTCATTCCTTTAAGGTCTGAAATATTATTAATTGGCTTTGAGTTAGTCATGATATGTCTTATTCCAGCTTCATAAAAACCCAATAATCGGAATCCCTTTTTTGACATTTCTTGAGTTAATATTTTACCAGGCTCCCCATCCATGGCACTATACATATGCTGTCTATCTCTAAACAAGAATGGTAAATCAAAAATACCAAGTTGAGGAACAAAGTTAGTTAAATTTCCATTAGAAGGTGAAGTGATATCAACCGTTCCAAGTTTTAAACCTTCAATCATTTCTTTTTCAGAACCTAATTGACTATTTGGAAAAATTTGAATTTCAACCTCGCCTTTGGTTTCTTTTTCAACATATTTTTTTAATTCAAGCATACCAAGATGGTATGGCTCATTCACGTTTGCTGTATGACCAGCTTTAAGAACAATTTTTGAGTTAGCCGTTTGCGCTAAAACAAAAAAAGAAAATAGTATAACAAGTATTTTTTTCATTATTAATTTCCCCTTTTTAATTTATGTTAAATTAACATTTTTTATTTATTGATAAATATATTTTAATACAACCTATGGTTTTCTTTTGCATTAATATATTTCGGTAATAATTAATAAAATTAATATAATAAGTAAAAAAATGAAAAAATTAACTTTTATCGTCGTTACACTCCTTTTATTCAATGCAATCTTTGTAAGGGCAGATGAAAAAATTAAAGTAATTGATGGCGATACTATCCATATCGGTAAATTAAAATACCGTTTTTCTGGAATTGACGCTCCTGAAATGAAACAATTATGTAACAAGGATGGAAAAGAAGTTCTTTGCGGAGTGTTAGCAAAGAATGCATTGATAGAAAAAATAAACAACTCTCCCGTTACCTGTAAAATAGAAGAAGTAGATCGCTATAAACGATTAGTAGCTGAATGTTTTGTAAGAGAAGAGAGTTTATCGAAATTTTTAGTTAAAAATGGTTATGCGGTAGCTTACCGAAGATATTCAATGAAATTTGTGGAAGATGAAAATTATGCCAAAGAAAATAAGTTAGGTTTGTGGTCCATGACTTTTGAATATCCTTGGGATTATAGAGCTAAAGCCCGTGCTAAATAAATTTTTGAGAAATTCGGTCAAAAATAATTGCAATTAACACTATACCGATACCACCTACAAAAGCCTGGCCAATATCTAATCTACCCAGTCCAACATAAACCGTAAGACCCAAACCTCCTGCCCCAATCAATGCTGCAATCACTGCCATAGATAAAGACAACATCAAGGTTTGATTGACCCCTGCCATAATTGTTTTTAGGGCAAGCGGTAATTCAATTTTATATAAAATCATCCAATTTTTACAGCCCAACGCTTTTGCTGCTTGAACAAATCTTTTTTCTACTTGGCGCAATCCTAAATTTGTCAAACGAATAACAGGAGCAATTGAAAATATAATAATCGCAATGACACCAGGGGTAATTCCAATTCCAAATAACATCACTACCGGAATTAAATAAACAAAGCTGGGTATGGTTTGCATCACATCTAAAATGGGTCGAAGAATCTTTTCAAATAAATTGCTGCGTGAAGCAAGAATACCAATAGGAATTCCAATTGCAGCACAAAATAATACTGCAGTAATAATCATAGCCATGGTTGTCATGGTTTCTTCCCAAACATCGACGAGATCAATAAAAATTAAACTAAGTGCAGTAAAAATAGCAAACTTGATACCGTTCGTTTTATACGCAGAGATAACAAAGAATAAAATAACAAAAGGAAGAGGAACTAAATTAAAAAAATAATCCAAACTATTTAAAACACTATCAATAGGAATCGAGATTTGTTTAAAGAGTGGTCGTTGATCAAACAACCACTCTTTCACATATTTCTCTACCCATTCCGAAACAGGAATGTAAGCATAGTTTGATGGATTAAAAATGCTCAAGATAGTTACTTAGCTGCCGCTATCCAACTATCAAAGGTTTTTTGATTATTCTTAATCCAATCTTTAGCATGCTGTCGAACTTCTCGTTCACTTTTCTCACCCTTGTTCATCAACATATTTTGAGCTGCAATATCTGATAAAGGGATCGAAGCTACCTCTAACAACTTAGCTACTTTTGGATTTTTTTCTAAAAAAGCAGCATTCACTGCTGGACGAATATCATCCGCACCAAATCCTAAATTGATTGCAGGCTTCGTTGCATTCTCAACTTCCGTTACTTTTGTTTTAGAGTAAGGAACTTCAATCCAAACTACATCTTTGCCTAGTTGAAAAGCACCCACCGTCCAATTCGGTGTCCATGTATAAAACAGAACAGATTTTCCATTTTTATATCTTGCTAAAGCATCTGCCATCGAAGCTGAATACTCTGCTTGAATAGGATTAATGAATTCTCCTAATTTTAATTCAGCAAAATGCTTGGTGATTTGCTTTTCACATCCCCAACCTGGAGGGCAAGCAACCATATCTGCTTTACCATCGTTATTAGCATCAAATTGTTTTGCATGTTTTTTAATATCTAAGACACTTTTAATATTAAGACGGTCTGCGGTTTTTTTGTCGATTAAATAACCCTGTAAGCCACCTTTTTTCATGACGTAACCAACAGGTTTTACTTTTCCCTTGGTCTCCTCAAGATAAGTATCATGAGTTCCGAACCAGCCGTTGACCCATAGGTCTAAATCTCCTTGAGCTGCTGCCACATAAAAGACCGAAGGCTTAATTGCTTTAGGCTTCTTTACTTTATAGCCTAATTTCTCTAATGCCATTTTGTATACTTCTGCTTGGAAATACCCCGTATCCCAATTGGCCTTGGCCATCTTAATTTCCTTAGCCTGAGCTAGACTTGAGCCTAACAAAAATACGCTAAGATAAATAATTGCTTTTAGTGTTTTCACTGTATTCCTTCCGTTGAATATTTGATTGATTTTATTAGATAATTTTACCACGTATGGGATCAAGATGTAACCGCTATTCAACCAAAAGGTGCACAATAGCATATCTTGTGGTCAAAGCTGAGAAAGCGGAAGATATGTACACTTTTATAGGAATTTATTTTTTTTCTTTTTCAAAAAAAATTTATTTTACCATTTAAAACAAAATTTTAGCAAAATTTGTGAAAAATGATTCTGTTTTGCTTATTTGATATTTAGAACTGACTTAATTCTTTTTACTTAAAGACCACAGGAAGCCTTGGTCCGTTAATAACAAAACTTTTCCTGTTTCATCTAATTTAATATCTCTTATTCTTCCTATTTTTTTCTCAAAGATAATATCTTCTTGGATCAGTTTATTATCTTTAAATATAATTTTTCTTAAAGACTGTTCGCGCAAAGATGCAATTAACGCATGACCATTCCAATCTGGAAACTCCTTACCCTGATAAATTAAACATGCAGAAGCTGCGATCGAAGGAACATAGTAAGTAATGGGTTTATCAAATCCAGGTAACCATTTAGGTCCTCCTGGTAAACCTGAGTACTTAGTTCCTCCCCAATACAAAGTATCCCAACCATAATTGCCTGCATAGTTTACTTTACCAAACCAATCTCCACCTCTTGCTCCATGATTTGTCATATACACTTCTCCATCATAAGGTGACAAAGCCATACCTTGCACATTACGAATTCCTATTTGATAAATTTCTGGAAGCCAATTAGATTTGCCTTTAAATTTTGGATTATCCTTTGGAATACTTCCATCTAAATGAACTCGAATAATACTGCCTGGATGTTTGGTTGGATCTTGAGCAATACTATCTCCACCTCTTTCACCTGCTGATAAGAAATACATAATTATCCTTAATCACTATTCTTGATCCAAAATGGTATCCGCTATCAATCGGTGGTTCTGCTCGAAAGATATTGATAAATTCTAATTTACTTTCATTAAATTTAGCTCTTGCAGCTGAAGTACTTGTTGTTCCTTGTCCTCTATTTTCAGCATAAGTAACGTATACATAATCCTTATGATACATCACATCTAATAAACCACCTTGACCATCTTCTAAAACGTTCAAGTTATGAGAAATTTTCTTTCTGCTGTTCATCTCTCTATTAAACAAAACTAAATTTCCCGATTTTTCCGTAATTAAATATAAATTAGGTTTAACAACAGTGATGGACCAAGGTGATTGAAAACCATCAGCTATTTTATTGAGTTCTGTGTTTGCAAATGAAGGAAGGGAGAGAAAAAGGAGAGAAAAAATAAGTACAATATATTTTTTCATAGATGTGTTAAGCGCCATTTTCATAAAAAAATGGCGCTTATAATTCAAATATTAGTGTAATTTAGGAAGATCTGCATTCATGACTTTGGTCCAAACAGCTACAAAGTCTTTAACAAATTTTTCCTTGTTATCATCTTGTGCGTACACTTCTGCATAAGCTCGTAGCACTGAGTTTGATCCAAAAACTAAGTCTACTCTAGATGCGGTAAATTTAACTTTACCTGATTTACGCTCAATAATGTCATATGAATTTTTTCCAGTTGGTTTCCAACTATATTTCATATCAGTTAAGTGAACAAAGAAATCATTAGTTAGCGCACCTACTTTATCCGTAAACACACCATGTTTGGTTCCACCAAAATTGGTTCCTAGCACTCTCATTCCACCAATCAAACAAGTCATTTCTTTTGCAGATAGTCCCATCAATGATGCTCTATCTAACATTAACTCTTCTGGTGTAACCATGTAATCTTTTTTTACATAGTTTCTAAATGCATCATGAATTGGCTCTAACACCGCAAATGAACTTACATCCGTTTGTGCTTGGGTTGAATCACCTCTGCCAGGAGTAAATGGAACTTTTGCTTTTAGAGCCAGCTTTTTTAATCGCCTGTTCTAATCCAACCACTCCTCCTAAGATAATGATATCAGCAATACTTGCTTTTGCTTTTTTGGCAACTCCCTCTAAAGCTTTCAGCACCTTACTTAATCTTTTCGGTTCATTACCTTCCCATTTATTTTGGGGAGCTAAACGAATTCGTGCACCATTCGCACCACCTCGTTTATCTGTTCTTCGGTACGTTCTTGCGCTATCCCATGCAGTTGCAATTAAATCACTGCTACTAATTTTTGTTTTCGCAATTAATTTTTTTGCACTCTCTACATTAAATTTCTTTTTATTGGTAGGAACTGGATCTTGCCAAATTAATTCTTCTTTTGGTACCCAGGGTCCAATATAATTTGCTCTAGAGCCTAAATCTCTATGAGTTAATTTAAACCAAGCTTTTCCAAATGCTTCATCTAAGTATTTTGGATTTTTATAAAAACGCTCCGTGATTTTTCTGTAACTTGGATCCATTTTCATTGCCATATCCGCATCCGTCATGATTGGGTTATGTCTAATATTTGGGTTTTCTAGATCTCTAGGTTTTTTATGTTCAGGTAAATTAATCGGTTCCCACTGATTAGCTCCTGCTGGACTTTTTTTCAGTTCCCACTCATAATTTAATAATAGATCTAAATATTCATAGTTCCATTTATCCGGATTAGATGTCCAAGCACCTTCGATACCGCTGGTAACTTGATATTTTCCTAAACCATTTTTCTGATTCCATCCCAAACCTTGCTCATGAATGTCAGCAGCAGCTGGTTCTCTTCCTAATTTAGAAGCATCACCATTTCCGTGTGCTCTTCCAATAGAGTGACCACCTACCGTTAATGCACAAGTTTCTTCATCATTCATTGCCATTCGGCCGAATGTTTCTCTCACATCGTGCGCTGTTTTTAACGGATCTGGTTTTCCACCTACTCCTTCCGGATTTACATAAATCAATCCCATCACCACTGCAGCCAATGGGTTTTCTAATGATGTACGGTCTTCTTTCTTTTTATATCGTAAATCTTGTAACCATTCTTTCTCCGAACCCCAGTACACATCTTTTTCTGGATGCCAGATATCTTCTCTTCCAAAAGAAAATCCATAGGTTCTTAATCCGGCATGTTCATAAGCCATATTACCAGCTAAGATCATTAAATCTGCCCAGCTTAATTTATTTCCATATTTTTTTTTAATAGGCCATAATAATCTTCTCGCTTTATCTAAGTTGGTATTATCCGGCCATGAATCTAATGGAGAAAATCTATGATTACCAGTTCCACTTCCGCCACGACCATCTGCAATTCGGTACGTTCCAGCAGAGTGCCAAGCCATTCTAACAAATAAACCAGAGTAGGTTCCTAAATCTGCAGGCCACCAATCTTGGCTATCTTCCATTAGTTTTAATAAGTCTTTTTTTAACGCTTTGAAATTTAATTTCTTAACTTCTTTTTTATAATTGAAATCTGGAAGTGGATTAGTTTTGCTGTCGTGCTGATGCAAAATATCTAAGTTGAGTGATTTGGGCCACCAAGCAGTTGGTGATTGATCCGATTGTGTCATGCTTCCGTGCATCACCGGACATTTTCCTGAACCATTTGACATTGCTTTACTCATAATGTGCGCTTCTCCTTGTTGATTGTAATTAAATAATTATTTTGAAGTTTACAGAATTTTTAATTCTTCTAAACCTTCTGCAAAAGCTCCTACTCCTTCGTAACCAAAGTAAACGGCCATGGCAAAAAGTAGTACGCTAGATATTCTAAAAAAAGTTCCAATCGGAATAATTTTAGTAATTCTATTTAAACCGTAGTAAGAACCGATAAGAGCAACCAAACCTGCAACTGCTCCAATGATTACTGGCTGTGTACTTTGAATTCCTGATGTAACTAATGCTGCATAAAATAAAACAATCTCAAAACCTTCTCGAACGATTGCAAAAAATACTGTTAAAGATAAAATAAATGAACTGCCTGTTGCAATTGCGCTATCTACTTTTCCTTCAACATGTTGTTTTGCATTGTGACAGAAGAATGCAACATACGTTAACATTCCAGCAGCAATTAACATGACACTTCCTTCAAATAATTCTTCGTGAGCATGAGTAACACCTGCAATAGTTTTAAAACCGAGAGCTATAAATAAAGAGGCAACTACTCCTGCAGCAAGACCCCAAAATACGGCTGGTCTTTTGTGCTTAGCATTCATCTTGTCTAGATACATAAAGACAAGCATAGCGATTAGCATAGCCTCAAATCCTTCTCGCAAAAGAATAAAGAAAGAGCTTAAGATAATTGGCATTGATTCTGTCATGAAAACGTTATTATTGCGAATTATTCTCAAAGTCAAGCTTGTTGAGAATAATTATCAATATTAACAATAATACAGCAAAATCAATAATTTTAAGCTAAAGCCACTCTGACTTTTTAAATAGACGGTATAAATAAAGTACTGCCACTACAATAGTAAGAAGGGCCATTGGGTATCCATACTGCCATTCTAACTCCGGCATATGCTTAAAATTCATTCCCCAAATGCCGGCTAAGGTAGTGCAAACAGCAAAAATAGCTGCCCATGCTGCCAGTTTTTTTGTGATTTCTGATTTATCGATATTGGAAATCGCTAGCGTAACCTGAATGGCACTAGAAATAGTATCTCTCATTGAATCAATCATACTATTTAATCGCAATAAGTTTTTATGTACGTGTCTAAAGTATTCTTGAAAATTAAGGCAAACCGTTGGAACTCTGGCTCCAAACAGCTTGGACATCGCATCAATCAAGGGCGAGGTTGCATGATGAAGTTTCTGAACTTCTTTTTTTAAGGAATACAATCTTTTAATTAAAGTCTTGGAATTTTTTTGTTCAAATATTTTATTTTCTAATAATTCTATTTCATCCTCAATTTGATCAACAACTGGAACGTATCGATTTACAATCTCATCAATGATTGAATAAAAAACGTAACCAGATCCTAATTTTAAAGTTTCAGGATCTTTTTCACATCGCTCTCGTACTCCTAAAAACTGATGATCGCTTCTTTTTCTAAAAGTTAAAACATAATTTGATCCAACAAGTAAAGACATTTCCCCTGTATCTACTTTACCTTGATGAACATGTAATAAGTGAGAAGATAAATAAATTGCATTATTATATTCAGCAATTCTTGGTCGTTGATCTACTTCCTTAGTTTCTTCCATAACCACATCGTGTAAATCAAAAATATCTTGGATTTGATTGAGCTCTTCTTTAGTGGCGTCATGAAATCCTGCCCAAATAATATAATCTAGTTTATTTAAAAATTGAGAAAGTTCTGCTAAAGAAGTTTCTGAATGTTTAATGCCATTTTTATAAACAACGCACTTGACTAACATAATACATTAAATTCTCGTTCTAATATTTTATTCATACAATGTTATAATTATTCCATCAAACATTAACATTCTCTAAAGGTAAGCCCTCTTTTTTCCAATGTTTAATTCCACCAATCAAATGATAGACATGTTTATAACCATATGAATTAGAAATTTGTACTGCTAAAGTAGATCGGTGTCCTACTGCGCAATATAAAAGTGTCTTTTTGTTTTGTAACTTTTCTTTATGTTTTCCTAAGTAGGAAGAAATGTCATCAAATGAAACTTGGATCGAGTTAACAATTTTTCCTTCTTTATTAATCTCAGTTACTTCCCTTAAATCAATGATAACAGTTTCTGGATCCTCCATCGCTCGTTGAAACTGTTCTGACCTTAAACCATTTGCTAATTTTTGACGTTCATAATTGATTCCAAGAGATAAATTTCCAGGCACAGCAATATCCATCATCTTGGGATCGGGTAGCTTTAAATTATTCATAATATCAGCATATTCTTTGGCTGATTTAACTTGTAGCCTTGGGTTAAATCTTTTTTCTTCTCCGATGGTTGAAACAGTATCGCCTTTATAGTCGTGCCCAGGATACAATAAAGTGTGTTCTGGTAATTTTAACAATCTACCAAAAATAGATTCATAGGCATCATAAGGACTACCATTTTGAAAATCTGTTCTGCCACTTCCTCTGATTAATAATGTGTCTCCTGAAAAAATTCGATCGTTCATTAAATAACTAAAACTTTCTGAGGTGTGTCCTGGTGTGTGCAATGCTTTCAGAGTAATGCCGTCTACTTTAATATCTTCATTATCAGACACAGTCATAGATACTACATCTGCAGGAGTGGCATCTCCCATTACGGTGATACAATTGGTTTTGTCACGAAGCTCCGCCATCCCACTTATATGATCTGCATGAATATGGGTATCAATCACTTTGACAAGTTTTAAATCCAGTTCCTCTAATAATTTGATATATCGATTTACATTTTCCAATACTGGATCAATAATCACAGCCTCTCTGCCCTGATCTGATGCAATTAAATAAGTATAGGTCGACGAAATATGATCAAACAATTGTCTAAAAATCATAAGTGTATTGTAATTCTAAGCTACCTACCTAATCAAGGAAATATTATTTCTTAACAATTTATATTTGGTTTGAATTTAAGAGCTAAATTTAAAACCAATAGCTTCCATCGGTAGCTCGGTTGCTCTCTTGTCTAAAGCAGCAATAGCATTTGCAAATGCGGGACCAGCAGGTGGTACGCCTGGCTCTCCTACTCCTGTGGGATTTTCTTTAGAAGACACAATGTGTGTTTCAAATGTTCCCACATCTGAAATACGAAGCGGTTTGTAATTAGGAAAATTACTCTGCACAACACTTCCCTTGTTTAAAGTGATTTCGTTTCTCATCACATGTCCAATTCCATATAAACTTCCGCCTTCAATTTGCGCTTTAATCATATCTGGGTTTACAGCTAAACCACAATCAACTGCACTAGTAATTTTCGTTAATTGAAACGAACCATTTGATTTTTTTTCTACTTCCACCACATGGGCAACATACGTTTGAAATGATTTATGACATGCAAATCCTTTTGCATGATTAGCTGCAGCTTTTTTATTCCAGCCAGCTTTGGATGCGGCTAATTTAATGACTCCTGCTAATCGCTGCTGATCCTTACCGTTAGATAAATGTTCTAATCGAAATGCAACAGGATCTTTGCCAGCAGCTTTAGCTGCCATATCCATCATACTTTCCATAACATAAGCTGTATGCGTATGTCCAACTGCTCTCCACCATAAAACTCGTGTAGCAGGTTTTGCATCCGTTAACCCTACATATAAATTAGGAATATTATATAAACTATCGGATACTCCTTCCACAGAAGCATGATCCACTCCGCCATGAACTAAATGTTTTTCAAAAGGAGTTCCTTTAAAAATAGATTGCCCTGCAATTCGATGATCCCATCCAATAATTTTACCACTAGCATCTAATCCTACTCTTGCTTTGTGAGCAAAGGCCGGACGATAATAGTCGCCTTTTATATCATCTTCTCTTGACCAAATTAATTGCACAGGCCTTGATCGATCCGTTAAAGCAAAAGCCATTGCTGCTTCTTGATGATAATCGTTTTCTGGACTCACTCGTCTACCAAAAGAACCTCCTGAAAATAATGTTTTAATTTCTACTTTATCAAGCGGGAGTTTTAATATCGCCGCTAAGGTATGGTGAGCACTAGTTACTCCCTGGCATCCATCATGCAACCGAACCCCTCCTCCACGGGTTGGCTCAATAGTACAATTCAATGGTTCCATAGGAGCATGAGCTAATTTGGGTAGATAAAAAGTTGCCTCTACCACTTGTTTGGCTTGTTGAAGTGACTGATTAGTTGTTATTAAAGAATTTTTAGAAACTTGGTGTTCAGCTTTGGTGTTTACAGCATCTAATAATTCTTTTTTTAAATCAACAGAACTTCTACGTTCAGCTTTGCTCACATCCCACTGAATATTCACTGCATTTCTTGCTTGTAATGCTGACCAAGTGTTTTTAGCAAAAACAACTACGCCTTTTTTATTAGGTAACAATTCTGCTTTAATAAATCCTTTAACTAAAGAAGCTTTGCCTGCATCAAAAGATTGGACCAATCCTCCAAATTGAGGAGCTCTTTTAATTACTGCAACAATTTGATTATCTAAATGTACATCGATGGAATATTGAGCTGTCCCATTTGTTTTTACCTCAGAGTCTCTTCTTCGAATATTTGATTTTCCAATAATAGAAAATTGCTTACTGTCTTTTAAAGTAGGTTGTTTTGGAACTTCTATTGTTAAAGCAGATACAACCAATTCCGAAACTTTAGCTTTTTTACCTTGCGCTGTTACTAAGCCGTTAGCTAGTGTAATTTTGCTTACAGGAATTTTCCATTGTTGGGAAGCTGCTTGAATTAATACTTCTCGTGCTGCAGCACCAGCATTTCTATATTGCAAATAAGAATTTCGCATCGAGCTCGAGCCACCTGTAAGCTGAGCACCAAATCCTAAATTTTTATATTTTTCTATATCTGCTGGGGCAAATTCATATTCTATTTGATCAAGCGACATATTTAACTCTTCTGCAATCAGGGAGGCAAGTCCAGTTGTAGTTCCTTGTCCCATTTCAAAGTGCTTAATGACTGCAATCACCTTTCCCTCTGAAGTAATTTTAACAAATGGATTTAAAGTTCCACCCTGAGGTGAGCTTGCCCAAACTCCTTTACTATTCAATCCTATCGCCAGAACTGCAATTCCTGCCGCAGATGTTTTTAAAAAGGTTCTTCTCGAGGTTTTGAATTTCATCATTACGCTTTTAATATTTTAGCAGCTTTTACTATTGCTTGTTTAATTCGGGTATACGTTGCACAACGACAAACATTTCCTTGCATAGCTCTATCAATTTCTTGAGAGGTGGGCTTATTATTTTTAGACAATAAACTTACAGCAGATAAAATTTGTCCTGACTGACAGTATCCACACTGAACAACATTTAATTCGTTCCAGGTTTGTTGCACCACTTTAGCAACTTTTGAATTAACTCCCTCGATGGTAGTTACTTCTGCATCTTTAATTGTTTCAATAGGTGTAATGCAAGATCTTCTAGCTGAACCATTAATATGTACCGTGCAAGCACCACAGGCAGCTACCCCACAACCAAATTTGGTTCCTGTTAATTTAAGTTCATCTCGAATTACCCATAATAATGGAGTCCCTGGCTCAGCTTCCGCTGTTCGGACAGTTCCATTAATTTTAATTTTGTACTTCATAATTTGGATCCTTATAGCATATTACAAGGTTCTTCGCAGATTTATATTAATTTAAAAAGTTGTGAAAAATATTAAAAAAAAGTAAATCTTTAGAAATGATTGCTACAATATGTTTTACCGTTTTAATCTCAGCTATTTGTATCCTTATACATGGTAGTGTTCTGCATTATCTTGAGAATCTCAAGGTACAAAGAATTGATTATTTAGTTTTTACTAGGTTCTCGAGCATATTAATGCTCTCTCATCTAATTCATGTCTCTATCTTTGCATTATTTTATGCTTATTTCTATGAAAGCCATGATGCTGCAAAGTTATTTGGCGGCAATGTTCAAGATAGCTTTATTGATTTTTTTTATTTTTCGATTAGCTGCTATACAACATTAGGAATTGGTGATGTCTATCCACTTGGCAACATGAGAATTACAACTGGAATTGAAGCGCTAGTGGGACTAATGCTGATCGCTTGGACAGCTACTTTTAAACTTAGTTATTTATTTAAGATCAGACGTTAACATCAAGCTGTATGTTCTTGAATGAACTGATCGGCTTTGGCAAAAATTCTCTTTTTTCGCACAGGATCCATTTTGTCTAATAATTTTGCCATCATCGCTAAGCGATAATTTTTTAAAAAGAAATTTTTATTTCGGTCGATAAATCTCCAATACAATCCATCCATAACTTCACACCATTCTCCTTTGGGATGATCGCTCATTTTTAAAATATAGGCAGATCCACAAATATAAGGTTTGGTTGCAAAAATTCCTCCCTCACTAAATAATCCCATGCCCATCACATTAGGAGCCATGACCCAATCTGATGAATCAACATACATTTCCATAAACCAGCGGTAGGCTTCTAAGGGATGGATACCTGATAAATTCATAATATTAGAAACTACCATCAGGCGCTCGATGTGATGGCTGTATCCATACTGTAAGCAGGTTTGAATAGTATGATCAAGAGGAACAAGTCCAGTAGTTCCATCGTACCAACTTTTTTTTAATTTACGTTTATGCTGAAAAAAATTATCATTCATTAATTTTTTTTCATAATGTTGGTAGATGCCTCGCATAAATTCTCTCCAACCAATAATTTGTCTGACAAATCCTTCTAAAGAATTAAGCGGAGTTTTTTTTGTTTTGGCAAAGGCTAGGGTTTCCTGAATAATAGCATAAGGAGTAAGAAGCCCAAGATTCATAATAGGACTAAGAACGCTGTGAAAAACAGTATGTGTTTTAGTCGTAATAGAATCTTCATAATCTCCAAATAGATTTAATTTTTGTTGAAGAAAATCTAACAAAAGTTGGATCGCATCTTTTCTGGTAGTTGGATAATTAAAACCTTTAAGACTTCCTGGATGACTGGGGAAATTTTTTTCAATAAAAGGGATTAATTCTTTTGTATGCGCAGTTGCTTTAAAGGATCGAAGTTTGGGAACCTCGATGCCATGTGCTAATTTCTTCCTATTATCCTCATCAAAAGACCACTTACCCCCTATAGGCTTTTTATCTTTAATTAAAATATTTAACCGTACTCTTTGCAGTTTATAAAAAGTTGCCATGAAGGGTTTCTTGTTATCTTTTAAATAATGAGAAAACTCTTCTCGACTAGTTACGAACATAGGAGAGGTAATAGTTTGATACAAAATACTGTGTTTAGTGCAAAATTGTTTGATTCTAGTTTCAAAAAACTTATCTTCTATTTCAAAGCTAGTAATTTCTGTGATCTTATTCTTCTTAATAAAGTCTTGTAATTTTTCCTCATAATTTTTTTTAAATAAAGAATGTAAAACATCATAATAAGTAATATTAAATTTAGCTTTCTTAAGCTCTTCTGAATAGGAACGCATCGCAGATAAAAAAAGTAAAATTTTTTGTTTATGATGCTTTTCATACGTACAGAGACCGAGATCTTCTGCCATAAAAATATGATCCTCTTTATGATCTTTTAAATGCTCTTTTGGAAATAATTGATTTCCAAGTATGATAAAGGCTTTATTGCTCATAAAAAGTATAATTAATGCTCTTAAACAAGGGTCACCAATTCTTCAGCCGATGTAGGATGCACTGGAACTGTAAGACGCAGATCATTTAAGGTAAATTTTTTACTGAAAGCAATGGCAATCGATTGAATAATTTCTGCAGCTGCTTCTCCTATATAAATAATTCCTAGTATCTCCTCTGTTTTAGGACGGTATAATACTTTGATGAATACTGGATTATCTTTTTTAGAAAAAGAATATTTCATAGGTCTAAATTGAGTTTGCAATACTTTGTATTTAATTCGTTTCTTTTGTAATTCATGTTCACCATAACCAATGTGACCCACTTCTGGTTGTGTAAATACGGCAGATGCAATTTTGTTGTAATTTAAACTTTGTTTTGTTTGTTTAGTTAAATAGTTAACTAGATAAACAGCTTCCCGTATTGCAACTGGAGTCAGATTTTTTCGATTAGTAACATCACCTAATGCAAAAATATTTTTATTACTAGTTTGAGAATATTTGTTTACTTTAACAGAACCATCTGCGGAGATAGCTACACTAGCCTTATCTAAATCTAATCCTTGGATACAGGGAACTCTACCTGTTGCAAAAATAACTAAATTGGTAAGAATTGTTCCTTTGCTAGTTTGTATCAGAATATTGTTTTTCTTCTTTGTCAAAGCAACAACACTCCGCTCATCATAAATGACTATTTTTTTTCGTTTTGCAGATTCAAGTATTCTTGATCCAATGTCAGGATCAAATTCATTGAGAATAGTTTTTTTTCTAATAATGAGACTAACATCATAATTTAAATTGCGTAGTAAAAAGGCAAACTCGAGAGCAATATAGCCACTACCTACAATACTAATTTTTTTGGGTAATTTTTTTAATTCAAAAAACTGATCGGATGAAATAGCTAGTTCTTTGCCTGGAATATTAGGCATGGAAGGCGTAGAGCCTGTAGTAATAATAATTTTTTTTGCTTTTAAAACCGTTTTAGACTTTTGTAACTGCACTTTATTAGATGAAATAAACTTTGCTTCCTCTTCAATGATTACAGCTCCTGCTTTAGTTAGATTTCGAATATATATCTGATTTAATCTATGAATTTCTTTATTTTTATTGGTAACTAATTTTCCCCAATTGTGTTTGGCAATTCCACTAATCTTCCAACCAAAACTAGTTGCGTCATATAGTTGATCTGTAAAATTAGAAGCATAAACATAAAGTTTTTTAGGAACGCAGCCTCTAATGACACAGGTTCCACCTACTCTGCTCTTTTCTAAGATACAAACTTTTTTTCCCTGGTTTGCCATCAATCGAGCAAATCGAACTCCTGCTGAACCGGCTCCGATAACTATGTAATCAAATGTAGAAAGCATAAGGAATTTTTAATGTGATTTTAATACACATTATCAGCACAATCGAGAAAAATTAAAGATCGTTCTTATCTAAAGATACTTGAATTAATTTACTTCTTCGTAATCGTAAAATTAAAATAGCAATACACATTATTAATATTGCAGTTGACTCATATATTAAAATCACAGCATCTAAATCTTTGCTTTGTAAAATAATTAGTCGCGCTATTGCCGTAATTGCAATAAACAAAGGATAAGTTAACTGAATTCTTTGCGAGCCCCAATAACCAGCTACCATTCCTAAAACCTCTAGATAAATAAACAATAATAACAAATCAGCCAAAGCAACTGTTTGTGTGACCAGCATAATCTTCACTTCTGCGCCAAAGGCAAAAATAGTGGCAAAAAATATTATCACTGCTCCTGCTAATTGAATATTTTTTAGAAGCTTATCCATGACTCAACTTACAATGATTCAATGAGAATAGCTAAGAATTATTCTTTTATGCTTTTAAGCAATATCGCTAAAAAAATAATAGCACCGCCAATTAAAACACCTAATGGTGGAATTTCATTAATGAACATCCATGCCCAAATCGGAGCAGCCAGCGCCTCTGAAAAAGCAAAAATTCCAATTTTAGCAGAAGGGGTGGTTCTTGAACCTAAGGTTAAACAAATAAAACCAGGTGCATACTGTAGAGCTCCAAAGAAAAAAACTAAAATTAAATCATGTAATGAAATAGCAATAGGACCACTGAAAAAAAATCCTGCTGCTGCTGCAAAAATACCAGAGACTGCAACCGCTGGTACCATATCAATAGTTTTAAATGTTCGAATAAGAGTAACTATAATCGTAAATCCTACAGGGATGACAAAAGCAAAAGCATTTCCAAGCGCGGTACCTCCTGATATTTTGGTCCCAATCATAATATAAAGACCTGCGCCTGCCATTAAGATAGCAATCACCGTACTAAGGTTAATTTTTTCTTTTAAAAAAAAATATCCACTGATTGCTAATAAAAAGGTTTGCGTACTAATAATAAATACCACATTAGCAATGGTCGTATATTTCAAAGCAAACATATAAGAGCCACTACTGGTTGCGTATAAAATTGCACAAAGTAGACCTACCCAGCCTAGATTTTTAAATTTTAAAACTAAATCCGATTTTTTTTCAGTAGTTAAAATTACAAATAAAAAAACGGAAGGAGCAAAGAAAACAGATCTCCAAAAATAAATAGTCCAAGGATCTGTCATTTCAAAGGAACGAAAAATAGTTCCCCCGGAACTTAAAAATAATCCTCCCAAAGCTATGAGCAAAGGGCCTGGAATTTTATAAATAGACATTCTTATGTTTTTGGTTAAAAATTCAAATAATGAACATAGGATTTATAGGTACTGGCACAATCACTACTTCGGTTATTCAAGGTTTGTTTAGATCAAAGCTAAAGGTTAGGCAAATTCTTATTTCAGAGCGAAGCACAAAAAACTCGCGTGCTTTGTCCAAGCAATTCAAGAAGATTAGAGTCCTTAAAAATAATCAAGATATTATTAATAAATCAAGCTGGGTATTTATTGCTGTAGTTCCTAAAGTTGCCAAGACAATATTAAAAGATCTTACCTTTAAAAAAAACCAGACGGTCATCAGTTTTGTTTCGACGGCTAACATGGATTATTTAAAAAAAGCGGTTTATCCTGCAACCACCATAGTCAAAGCCGCACCGCTTCCAACCATTGCCCATAAATTAGGTCCTATTATTTTGTTTCCTAATCACAAAAAAGTAACTAACTTTTTTAATCACCTAGGACGTTCCATTATTGCTAAAAATGAAAAAGAAAATAACCATTTGTGGACTATTGCAGCTTCCATGGCAACGTATTTTGAGTTTTGCCATACGCTAGAGTCATGGTTAGTGAAACGTAAAGTAAATGAAACCAAAGCAAGACGGATGGTGGAAAGTCATTATGTTTGGCTTGGCTCATACTATGTTAATGAGAACAACGAAAACTAAGGATTTAGTTAAAGAGTTTCAAACTAAAAAGGGAATTAATGAAGAGTTGTTAAAACGATTACAAAAAGCAAATATTTTTTCCAAAACCAATGAAGGTTTGACTAAAATTTTACAACGAATTACAAAGGCGAATGACTGATTTAAAAGACGTTCCAGGAAATTATACGGATACAAATCCAGATACTAAAGATTTTACTTTCAATCACACTATGATCCGTGTCAAAGATCCTAAAGTCTCTTTGGATTTTTATACTAGAATTATGGGAATGAAATTAGTAAGAAAAAATGATTTTCCGAATGCAAAATTCTCTTTATATTTTTTAGGTACTTTTGCTGAAAACGAAGTATCGGATTTACCTAAAGATAATGAGGAGCGAAGAGGATGGGTTTTAAATCAAAAATCTATTTTAGAATTAACCCATAATTGGGGAACAGAAAATGATCCAAATTTTTCCTATCATGATGGCAACAAAGAACCACGTGGATTTGGTCATATTGCGTTTAAAGTTCCTGATGTCCAAAAAGCTTGTGAGCGATTTGAACAACTAGGGGTTACCTTTCAAAAAAAACCAAGTGAAGGCACAATGCGAAGTATCGCCTTTATCAAAGATCCAGATGGGTACTGGATTGAAATTGTCTAATTAAGAAATTGCAAAAAATATCTTTTATTAATTGTTTAGAAGCAATTGCTATTTTTAAAAATAAAAAAAATAATATTGCATTTTTAGATGTTCGAACCAGAAAAGCCTATGTGCAAGAATTTGCTTTTGGTGCCATCAATTGTCCTTTGGATCGATTTTCTTTAATGATTGCAGACCTTGTTCCTGACCGTTCTACTTTGATTATTATAATAGGAGCGAACAAAAAAGCTATGTTCAAAACTAATCTAATACTGATGAAAAAAAAATACTCTCATGTTCATTATATAAAAGGCGACTACCAAGCATGGAAAAAAGCTAAATTACCTATGTGGGCGGGTGAATTCACACTATCCAAGGCTTTTGGGGAGTGGATTGAAGTAACTGGCAAAGTTAACAATATTGCTCCCAAGGAACTACATCGAATGCATCAACAACCAAATTCTCAGTTGTTGCAAATTGATGCTAGACCCAAAATCGAATATGAAAAATTTACTCTTCCCTATTCTAAACATTGTTCAGGAGGGGAGCTTCCTGCGTATTTACAAAAGACAAGTACAAAGAAAACCATAATAGTTCATTGTGCTGGTAGAACCAGAAGTATTATTGCTTATCAAACCTTGCTTGATTTTAATGTTTCACAAAAAAAATATGTCTTAAATGGTGGAACCCAAAACTGGGTATTAAATGGTCTCGAGCGAGCGTACCAACAAAAATCAGATATAAACAAACATCAAGTAAATATTGCTCAAGACAAAAAACTTGCCAAAACAATTATACAAAAATTTAAATTACCCTCTGTTACTAGAATAAAAAATATAAAAGGTGTCCATGGTTTTGTTATTCAATCAGAAATTATAAATAATCAAAAAATACCCTACTGGAAAAATGTTAATGCAACTACTCTAGTTCAAAATACAGACAAGTTTATTGCTTCAACATCCACGCCTATTTATATTTATTCAGATATTCCTACTTCTGCTGTATTTTCAGTTCTTTGGCTAACCAGAATGGGTTATTATGCTATCTGGCATCAAGATAAGCCAACTAAAAACCTAACCTACCAATATTGTAACAAAAACTTTTCTGATCCTACTTATTTTTTTCCTAAACGACATTTAGGAAATAAAAAAGATGCACAAGGATACTTGAATTGGGAACATGGATTAATTCCTACCTTGCAAAAATGGGGTTGCAAACATCCTTGGTTACCTATGAATGTTAAAACATTTAAGAAAAGTGCTCACCCTATTCACAATGTATATAAATGTTTGCGAATAAAATAAATTTACGGGTATAAAATTTCTCTTTCCCAGTTTTGATTTTTTTTCTTATAGCGCAATCGTTGATGCAATCTATTGCTTACATCTTTCCAAAATTCAATACTACTCGGAGTTAATAACCAACCAGACCAAAAAGGAGGTCTGGGAACTTTGTTCTCATCTGGATACGTTTGTTTAAATTGTTCTATTCTTGTTTCAAAATCATCTCTTGCATTCATAGGAGTAGACTGAATAGAAGCCCATGCGCCAATTCTGCTCATATAAGGTCTGGATTGATAATAGGCATCCGCTTCTTGGTCTGATACCTGAGAAATGGTTCCAGAAATTCTTACCTGTCTTAACAAACTTTTCCAATGAAAACACATGGATGCTTTAGGATTTGCAATTAAATCTCTGCTTTTTTTGCTCTCTAAGTTGGTATAAATAACAAAGCCTTTATCACTCAATCCTTTTAACAAAACCATTCGAACATCGGGTTGTCCGCTAGAATCAGCAGTGGCCAAAGCTAATGCGTTGGGATCATTAGGCTCCGATTGTTTTGCTTCTTCCATCCATGCACGAAACACAACATACGGATCTTGTTCATCCATAAAGCTTATATCGAGTCCTAATTTGTTTGTTTTTTGATTCATAATTAAGTCAAAATAACTTATATAATAAGAATATGTCATTTAATACATTTGGGAAAGTTTTTAGATTCACTACGTGGGGAGAATCTCATGGTCCTGCTATTGGTTGTGTCGTCGATGGTTGTCCTCCTAATATTCCTTTATCAGAAGCAGATATTCAGGGTGATCTAAATAGACGAAAGCCAGGACAGTCTAAATTTACAACTCAAAGAAAAGAAAAAGATTTAGTGCAAATCTTATCAGGTGTTTTTGAGGGCAAAACCACAGGAACTCCTATTTCAATGATTATCTACAATGAAGATATGAAATCAAAAGATTATGGAAATATTAAAAATAAGTTTCGTCCTGGTCATGCTGATTTTACTTATTTTAAAAAATATGGCATTCGTGATTATCGAGGAGGGGGGAGATCCTCTGCTAGAGAAACAGCATCGCGGGTTGCAGCAGGTGCTATTGCCAAAAAAGCTTTGAGTATTTTATTAGGAAAAAAATTTGCAGTAGTGGGTGCAGTAACGCAAATTGGTCCTGTTATGAGCAATCCTGATAATTGGGATGAAAAGCAAATAAGAAAAAATCCATTCTTTTCCGCAGACAAAGAGATTGTTCCTGTATACGAAGACTACTTATTATCTATTCGTAAACAAGGAAGTTCTTGCGGGGCTATGATTGAATTGCGTGCGCGAGGAATTCCTGTGGGACTGGGTGCTCCTATTTATTCTAAGCTTGATTCAGATATTGCCTCTGCTTTGATGAGTATTAATGCAGTCAAAGCGGTAAACATTGGAGCTGGTATGGATGTGGCTGTATTAACTGGAGAAAAGAATTCTGATGAAATGAGAAGTAAAAAGGGCAAAGTACATTTTAAAACGAATAATGCAGGTGGTATACTAGGTGGTATTTCCTCTGGGCAAGATATCATCTGTTCTTTTGCCGTAAAGCCAACTTCTTCTATTTTAAATACGAGAGAGACGGTGGACAAGTCTGGAAAAAATACTAGCATTTCAGTACATGGAAGACACGATCCTTGTGTTGGAATTCGTGCCGTTCCGATTGGTGAAGCTATGCTAGCATGCGTTCTTCTAGACCATTATCTTCTTAATCGTGCTCAATGCGGCTAGGCCTTGATACCCCTTAAAGACGATAATCCAACTTACAGGACTCCTATTGTTACCTATTCGATTATTGCAATATGCGTAATTGTTTTTATTTTAGAAATTACCTCTTCATCGTACAATAACGGTAGGTTATTTTATTCTTACGGATTAATACCAGCAGTCTTTACAGGACAAGCAACTTTACCAGATGAAATCGCCGGTCTACCATCAGAGCTTACTTTGTTAAGCTCCATGTTCATGCATGGTGGTTTTATGCACTTGATTGGCAATATGCTTTATATGTGGATTTTTGCCGATAATATTGAAGATGAAATTGGACCTGTTCGTTTTATCATTTTTTATGTA
Organism: Candidatus Pelagibacterales bacterium; assembly: GCA_965235745.1. Lineage (GTDB taxonomy): Bacteria > Pseudomonadota > Alphaproteobacteria > Pelagibacterales > Pelagibacteraceae > IMCC9063. The sequence goes on along the minus strand of CBDDYY010000004.1, from coordinate 123,414 downwards.
TTGGCAGGAATTGCTGCTGCATTAACGCAGGTATATTTAAATACAAGCTCAACTATTCCAATGATTGGAGCTTCTGGTGCTATTGGTGGAGTTTTAGGAGCTTATATTGTTAATCATCCTAAAGCTAAAGTGCTAGTTTTAATTCCATTAGGTTTCTTTTCTCAAATAATAAAAATTCCTGCACTGTATGTATTAGGTTTTTGGTTTGTTTTGCAATTTATCAATTCCTCCTTGTCTTCTTCTACTGGTGGTGGTGTTGCCTATGGGGCTCATATTGGTGGTTTTATTTTTGGGGTAATTGCTATTCTATTTTTTAATAAAAAGGGTACAGTCCAAAAAGTTTCTAATAATAAACCAAAAAACCCTTGGGCTTCTTAATGGATTTTTTTTATCTTCCTTCTGAAATAAGTAATATGACTGCTCTGCTAATGATAGCAGTGAGTCTGGTAACCTCCTTTATATCTGCAGCAGCAGGAATTGGTGGAGGTTTGATGATGTTAGCTTTTTTATCAGCATTACTTCCTCCTATGTATCTAGTCCCTATTCATGGGATCATACAATTTGGATCTAATTTTTTTAGAGCAACACTTTCTTATAAAGAAATAAGCAAAGGAGCAATTATTCCTTTTGTACTTGGTTGCTTAATTGGCTCTACAACCGGTGGGTTTATATTTACCAATGTCCCCACTAATTTTCTAAAATTTGGAATTGCTTTTTTTATTTTATGGTCTGTATTTGGCTCCGTTCCTACAATTAAAAGTAAGCTATTATTTCCTATTGGATTTTTAGTTTCCTTAATCTCTATGTTATTTGGTGCCTCAGGATTTATTATGGTAGCTGTAGTTAAAAGTATGAAACTTCCTCCTGTGAATCACGTAGCAACTCATGGGGCCATGATGACTTTTCAACATTTAATAAAATGCATTGTCTTTGGAATTTTTGGTTTTTCTTTTGCATCCTACGCTCCTTTAGTAGTGGCTATGATCGTGAGTGGTTTTTTTGGGACCTTGATTGGTAAGCAATTCCTAATTAAAAAAGGACAATATTATTTTAAAACTGTCCTTAATATCTTCCTAATTTTTGCAGCGATCCGATTAGTTTGGAGCGCTATTCAGTCTATGTAATTGTCCACAAGTAAGGACACCTAAGGCAACCAATGTTCACGTTTTGATTCCCTTTTGATTCCACTTTGATTCAAAAATACAACCTGAAAGAGTACATGTGAATATCAAGATCTAAAAAACGATGAAAATTTATGCACATTTGGATTATTAAAAATAAATCGATGTTCACGTTTTGATTCCGTTTTGATTCCACTTTGATTCAAAAATACAACCTTTAAGAGCACAGCATCCTCTCAAGGATTTATTATTATTTTAAGCAAACTTACAGTAAACCTATGAAATATGTACGATGTATTTTTTAACTCCTTTGCAGTAATGTTTGTAGCAATTGATGCCATCGGGGTTGGTCCATTATACTTGATGATCTCGGAAGGTGCCTCGCGAAAGCAAAGATTTCAGATTGCTGCTAAAGCTTCCCTGATTTCTTTTATTATTTTAAGTATTTTTGCTTATGGAGGGCAATTCTTTTTTAATTGGATTGGAGTTTCTTTAGATTCTTTAAAAATTGCTGGTGGAATTATTTTATTTATTATTGCAATCGAAATGCTTCTCGACAAACGAAGAATGCGTAAAGAGCAAAGTGCTAATGCAGCCTTAAATGATAAAAATATAGAAGATATTGTCGTCTTTCCTTTGTCCATTCCATTAATTGCAGGTCCTGCTGCTTTAACTTCGATAGTACTTTTGGTAAATGCCAACTCTTCCTCTAATCAAGATTTATTAATGGTGTATTTAGCCTTGGCTGTTGCAATGCTCGTCACTTTTTTACATATGCTTTTTTCAGCAGTGGTAGCAAATTATGCCAGTAAGAACTTACTAAATGTATTCTCACGTATTATGGCTTTAGTTTTAGCATCTCTTGCTATTCAATTTATTGTAAATGGAATTAAATCTACTTTTGGAATTTAATCTAACTTTATTTTAGTTTGGTGATTTAGATCTTTTAAAATTCAAGTAACCAACAATGAGTAATAGCAATAACGCAAAGGGATAAACAATATCTTTATCAGGTCTGTTGGGATTGGTTGTTTTAAACTCATCAATACTATCTCCAGTAGATAGGCCAACTTTTTTAGCAACCCCGTTCCATTTCAGAGTATCAATAATCAATGCACCGTCTTTCTCCACCACTTCGATACCTAAATCATCAATTTGAAATTTTTTATCAAACTGATTTTCCTTAATCTCAAACATTTTATATCGTTTTCCATAATTAGTTTGCCTAGTAATTTTAATTCGAACTGCCTCATCTGGCTTAAAGGTTGCTTGCCTAATATTTTCTGAAGTTAGAATTTGCGAATTATATTCTGGATAAAACTGATCCAGAATAAAGCCTGGTCTAAATAGTGACATAGAAATTGCTAAAAATGCAATCACTTCATACCAGCGCATTTTAGTTAAAAACCATTGTTGGGTTGCTGCAGTAAATACTAAAATAGCAATTAGAGAAGTTACAATGACTATTAATGCATGAAACCAATTATCAATTCCAATTAAGTAAAAGTTCATTATTAAAAATAAACATCACAGGAAGAATGGCGGTTCGTAAACTATACCAAAATGCCTGAAGTCCTGTTTGAATAGGATCGGCTCTAGATATAGCAGCGGCTGCATAAGATGCTAATCCAACAGGTGGTGTTACATCCGCCATTAAGCCAAAATAAAAAACGTATAAATGAACCGCGATAAGTGGAAAAATATAACCAGATGCATTTCCTACTTCCACCACTACGTTTGCCATTAATGCAGCTACGACTAAATAGTTAGCCGTAGTAGGAAGTCCCATTCCTAGCAATATACAAAGAACTGCGGTAAGGCCTAATAAAATAATAATATTATTTCCCGCAATCGCTTCTACTACCACAATTAAATTATTACTTAAGCCAGTTGACGAAACTGCACCAACTATAATTCCAGCGGTTGCAATAGCAACCCCTACACTGATCATGTTAATAGCTCCTTTTTCAAATCCAGTGATAATTTGATTGTAAGAAAGTTTTAAAGAATCGGTAATAGACAAATTATTTTTATTAGCTGTAAGAATATTTTGAATCACAATCACAGCTAATAAAGACAGGATAGAATAAAAAATAGCAGAAGAGGCTGTCCAGTTTTTAATGAGCAAAAGATAAACTAAAATTACAATGGGAATTAAATAATGCACTCCTTGCATAAAAGTTTTTCCTAAAGGTGGAATATCTTTTTCAGGCAATCCTTGAATTCCCAATTTCACAGATTCTAAGTGAGAAATATAAAATAATGCGATGTAAGAAATAATGGCTGGTAAAATTGCATGGGTTACCACTTGAAAATAAGATATTCCCAAAAGTTCAGCCATGACAAATGCTGCAGCGCCCATAATAGGAGGCATTAATTGTCCATTCACTGATGCTGCAACTTCAATAGCTCCTGCTTTGACAGCATTTAGCCCTGTCTTTTTCATAATTGGAATCGTAAAAGCACCAGTAGTTACGGTATTGGCAACGGAAGAACCTGAAATCATTCCCGTTAAACCAGAAGCTAAAATGGCTGCTTTTGCAGGACCACCACGCATTCTACCCACAGAGGCAAAAGCTAAATTTAAAAAATAAGTCCCCCCTCCAGCGGCATCCAAAATAGATCCAAATAAAACAAATAGAAAAATAAAACCAACAGAAACACTAATCGGAATACCAAAAATAGCCTCTCCTCCAAGCCAATGATATCCAACTAATCGATTTAATGACAAACCGGGATGCGCAATTAAATCTGGTAATACCCTTCCAAAAAAAGAAAATAAAATAAATATAAGAGCGATAATGACAAGTGGCCAACCAATAACTCTTCTAGTCGCTTCTAACAATAAGATAATACCAATCGATCCTAAAATTACTTCAAAAGGAATAACTATTCCTGCAATACTAATGGTGCTCATTACTCCTTGACGGTGCACTAGACCTTCGTAATTAAATACTAAATATAAAGTCGCAATAAGTCCAAGAGCTACAAAAATAAAATCTAAAATTTGGATACTCTGATTTCGATTAGTTTTATTGGATGGATATAATAAAAAACATAATGTCAGAGCAAAAGCTAAATGAATAGCTCGAGCAGGTACGTCAATAAATTGACCTATGTTGAAAATAAAAGGAAGGGGACTTGCGTACCATAATTGAAATAAAGTCCATGCAATAGCTACCGCTGCAACTAATTTTAAATTCCAACCTGATAAAATACGTTTTGTTTCTCCATCTTCGTCGAATTTTTCAAAAAAATCTGGTTTGCTAGAATTTTGCATCATCATAAAAAAAAGGCCCAGAAAAACTGGGCCTTTAATTTTTTGAGAAAAGCTTACATTAAGCCTTTTTCTTTATAATACTTAATTGCTCCAGGATGAAGCGGTGCTGACAAACCATCTTTGATCATTTTCTTAGGATCAAGGTTTGCAAAAGCAGGATGTTGTTTTTTAAAATCATCTAAGTTTTCAAAAACAGCTTTTACCATGCTGTACACCATATCATCAGAAACTTTCGCACTAGTTAGTACTGAAGCCATCACACCAAAAGTAGTGACATCTTTATCTGAAGTTTTGTAAGTTCCTTTAGGAATAGTTGCAAACGCATAGTAAGGATCTTTTTTCACCATAGCTTTTACCTGCGGTGTTTCTAGATCGATAATATATGCTCCACAGCCATCTGCTGCTTGAGCAACACCTGCGTTAGGAACACCCACTGTGTAACCAAACGCATCAATCTTACCGTCACATAATGCCCCTGATTGTTCAGAAGAAGTTAATTCAGAAGTAGATCCAAAGTAACTTTTGTTCACCTTGTGAGCTTCCAATAATACTTCGAACGTACCTCTTTGACCTGAACCAGGATTTCCGATGTTTACCTTTTTCCCTTTTAAAGATTTCCAGTCTTTAATTCCTGAACCTTTTCTTGCAATAATTTGGAAAGGCTCTGGGTGAGCTGAAAATACAGATCTAAGATCGGTAAATGGTTTTACTTTATCTGGCTTCGTACCATTATAAGCATGATAGCCCCAGTCAGACTGAGCTACACCAAATTGAAACTCACCTTGTTGAATTTGACCGATATTATAAGTCGATCCACCTGTAGAAGGAGCCGCACATCTATATGCTTTATCGGATCCTTTTCTACCATGGTCTGATGATTGAAGCTTTCCAACCATTTTACAAATTGCGTTACCAACTTGGAAATATACTCCAGTGGCACCACCTGTACCTATAGTAAAGAACTCTGCAGATTTTGCAGTAACAGTAAGCGGCAAACTGATTGCAAGCATACTGATAGTTCCAACTATAAGAGATGTTATTTTTCTCATTAGTCTCCCCTTTTTTTAAGTTATTTTTGTAAAAAATTATAACAAGAGAAAAATTGAATCTCAAGCGCTCATTTTTCCCGCCCAGTCTAAAATTTTTTTAATTCCATTTATAACTTTGGGCGCAAATTGTTGAATATCTTGTTCTGTTAAAGAATGTTTGTCTTTTGCATATTGTAAAAATTTTGCTCCGTCAAAATCAACAAAACTTAGTCTGAATAATAATTGAGATTCTGGAAAACCAAAATCAGAACCGGGTAATACTGCAACACCTGTATCTAAAAGTAATTGAGAACACATTGTAGATGATGAATTGAATTTATGCTTAAGCAGTTCAGTAAAGTCGGGCATAATATAAAAACCACCTTCTGGTTCTTTTACAGAAATACTGTTCGTGTTTAATTTTTTAAAACAATAATCAGAGATAGTTTGTAAAATTTTTTTTGAATTATCTAAAAATTCCTTTTGATCAGAATCATAGGCAACAACAGCTGCATACTGAATTGGTGCAGAAGCAGAACTGTAAGCCTCACTTGCAATCACTTGCATTTTATCATCTAGATCTTTTAATAAATCTGGAATTGCAAAATATCCTAATCTCCAGCCACCCGCGCCACACCATTTACTTAACCCATTGCTTATAATAGTTCGTTCTGGATAAAAGGAAGCTATTGAATGATAAGATCCTTTAAAAGTTAGATCAGAATATATTTCGTCTGATAAGACTATAATGTCATGTTCTTTAAATTTTTTTGCTAATTCTTGTAAATTATGCGCATTCGTTCCTGATGGATTGTTAGGAGTATTTAAAATAATAAGTTTATTTTTAGCGGTACATATTTTTAACACCTCTTCGATATCTTGCGATGTTACATGCCAATTATTTTCAATTCTTGTTTGAACCCAATGAACTTTGTTTTTAGCAATCATAGCTTGTGGATCATAAGAAACCCAACTAGGAGCTGGTAAAATAATATCTCCATCAAAAGCTAATTGTAAAAGAAACATTAATTGCTTAGTTCCAGGACCTACAAAAATATTATCAACGCTATAATGATTTAATGATTTTCTTAATAAATCTGCATGAATGGCTTTTCTTAAGGACAATAAACCTTTGACTGGTAAATAATCCTTTTGAAATGCATGTTTTTTTAATTCTTCGGTAATATTATTGGGAACAGGAAATGGAGATTGGCCAAAACCGAATTTAATAACTTCTTTACCTTGTCTTTCCATTTCCTTGCTTTGTTCATTAATAACCAGAGTAGAAGATGGCTTCAGATTAGTCAGGTACGATTTTATATTCATTAAGTTTTTTTATAATACTAAAATAATTAATCAATTAATTTGATCTTAATATCTTTTTTGCAATAGTCTCAGCAATCATCATAACTGGTGCATTAGTATTGCCAGAAGTTATATAGGGCATAGCGGAAGCATCAATCACCCTTAACTTTGAAACACCTCTTACCCTACATTCAGAGTCAAGAACTGTCATTGGATTATCAGCAATACCATTACTGTCTACTTTTCCCATCGCACACGTTCCCACGGGATGAAAAATAGTTGTTCCCAAATCTCGAGCTGCATTCTCTAAATCTTTATCACTTTCCAAATTTTTTCCTGGCAACATCTCTTCTGGCTGAAAAGACGCTAATGCACGACTATTCATTATGTCTCTAGTTTTTTTTAATCCAGCTACTGCTATATCAACATCTTCTTTCGTTGATAAATAATTACATAAAATTTTTGGATACTCCAAAGGGTTGTTACTTTTTGCTCTGATCCAACCTCTTGAAGTTGGTCTAATATTACAAACGCTAGGAGTAATTGCATTAAAAGGATGTAATGGATCGCCAAATTTAGGAAGGGATAAAGGCTGAACGTGCCACTCTAAATTTGCACTTACTTGTGATGGATCACTTTTCGTGAAAGCTCCCAAAGTAGAAGGTGGCATAGTCATAGGACCTGTTCTAAAAAAAGCATATTCTAGTCCCATCATTAATCGTGAGAAAATATTTTTATACAAAGTGTTTACGGTCTTACAATTAGATACTTTATAAACAGTTCTAATCTGTAAATGATCTTGTAAATTTTCTCCCACACCTGGTAAATCACATACTGGTTCTATTCCAATATTATTTAGTAAAGAAGCAGATCCAATTCCAGAAACTTGTAACAAATGCGGAGTGCTTACCGCTCCTGCTGCTAAAATAACCTGATCTTTTGCGGTAATTATTTTTTTTTCACCTTTATGTATAACTTCCAGTCCATAACTTTCTAATTTTGCATTAGCCCAAGCTCGCTCTCTATTTTTAGATTGATTTCTTGTTTCATTATTTATGACTTTAGTTAATACTTTTAATACTTGTGTATTCGTCATGATGGTTAGATTGCTTCTATTTTTTATTGGCTTTAAAAAAGCGTCAGACATCGACCATCTAATTCCTTTTTTTTGATTCATGTGGAAATAAGCGCAGCCTTCATTATCTCCTCGATTAAATTCTTCGATACTAGGTATACCCTGTTCTTTGGCAGCCTCTCTCCAAGAGTCTAAAACGGGCCACTGCACACGTGGTTGTTCTACTCGCATCTCACCATTGCTACCATGCCATTCATTTTCTCCAGCAAAATAACTCTCTATTGATTTATAGGTAGATAAAGAATGCTTCCAATTCCAAATATTATCCCCTGTTAATTCGCTCCATTTATCATAATCGCTTTCTTGGCCACGCATGTAAATCATGGCATTTATAGAGGACGATCCTCCTAACACTCTTCCCCTTGCATAATGAATAGATCTTCCATTAAGACCAGGATCTGGTTCTGTTTTGAAACACCAGTCTGTTCTTGGGTTAGCAATCGTAAATAAATAACCAACTGGAATTTTAATCCAAATCCAATCGTCTTGGCCACCCGCTTCAATCAGTAATACTTTATGTTGGGGATTAGCACTTAATCGATTTGCCAATAAACAACCGGCACTACCAGCACCTACAATAATAGTATCAAAACTCAACTCGTTAAAAGTTGTCATGGTAAAATTATTTATTTTATAATTTTAATGCTATCTTTGCTAAAAAAGACATCTAAAATTTTCTGAGTAATTTGCTTAGCATTAAGACCAGCCACATCGTACATTTTTTCAGGTGTATCTTGGTCAATAAAAATATCAGGTAGCATCAACGATCTAAATTTTAATCCTTTATCAAAAATTCCTTTTTCAGCTAATAATTGTGCCACATGAGAACCAAATCCGCCAATGGATCCCTCTTCAATAGTAATCATCATATCATGCTGCATAGCAGATTTGATAATAAGCTCTTCATCCAGTGGTTTTGCAAACCGAGCATCAATGATGGTCGTGGTAATACCTTTGTGCTCTAAGTTATTTGCTGCAATTTTGCATTCTTCCAATCTGGTTCCAAGGCTTAGAATGCAAACTTGTTTTCCTTCTTGAATAATTCTTCCTTTTCCAATTTCTATCGTTTCGTCAATCGAAGGAAGTTCAACTCCTATTCCATTACCTCGCGGGTATCGAAAAGCACAAGGTCTGTCATTAATGTTTACAGAAGTATTTATCATTTTAACTAATTCCGCCTCATCGCTTGCTGCCATCACTATAAAATTTGGAAGCGTAGCAAGATAAGTAATATCAAACGATCCTGCGTGCGTAGGTCCGTCTGCTCCCACTAATCCCGCTCTATCAATAGCAAAACGAACAGGTAATTTTTGTATCGCAACATCATGCACGACTTGATCATAAGCACGTTGTAAGAAAGTAGAATAAATGGCTGCGTAAGGTTTGTATCCTTCACTTGCTAAACCTGCCGCAAAGGTAACCGCATGCTGTTCTGCAATTCCAACATCAAAAGTTCTTTTAGGAAACTGTTTTTGAAATATATTAACTCCCGTTCCGGATGGCATAGCACCAGTAATGGCAACAATTTTAGAATCTCTTTGTGCATGAGCGGTTAATGTTTCTCCAAACACATTGGTATAGGAGGGTTTGTTAGATGAGCTCTTAGATTGCTCTCCTGTGATTACATTAAATTTACTAACGCCATGATATTTATCCTTCGATTCTTCTGCTGGTTGATATCCTTTTCCTTTTTGAGTAATCGCATGAATTAAAAAAGGTCCTTCATGGGTTGAGTTTCTTACATTTTTTAAAACAGGTAATAATTGATTAAAATCATGTCCGTCTACAGAACCAACATAGAAAAAACCCATCTCTTCAAATAAAGTTCCTCCTACTGCCCAACCTTTTAAATATTCCTCAGCTTGACCTAATCGTTTTCCAAATCTATTAGGCAATTTACTCATAAATTTTTTAAGTAAATTTCTAAGTCCAATATATTTTTTTCCAGATAAAATTTTTGCAAGGTAAGAGCTCATGGCACCAACCGGTGGTGCAATTGACATTTCGTTATCATTTAAAATAACGATTAATCTTGAATCCATCGCACCAGCATTATTCATGGCTTCATAAGCCATACCAGCGCTCATTGCGCCATCACCAATAACACTGATAATATTGTTTTTCTTTCCTTCTAAATCTCTAGCAACCGCCATTCCTAATCCTGCAGAAATTGAAGTGGAACTGTGCGCTGTTCCAAATGGATCGTAAGGACTTTCTGCTCGCTTAGTGAAACCTGATAATCCACCACCCTGTCGTAACGTTCTAATTTTATTTCTTCTGCCTGTTAATATTTTATGCGGATAAGCTTGATGTCCCACATCCCAAATTAACCTGTCATTAGGGGTATCAAACAAATAATGAATAGCGATAGTAAGTTCTACCACACCCAAACCAGCACCCAAATGTCCTCCGGTAATAGAAACGGCATCAATCAGCTCTTCTCTTAATTCTTTTGCTAATTGCGGTAGCTGATCTGTATTTAACTTTTTTAGATCGGAAGGATAATGAACCTGATCTAATAAAGGCGTTTTTGACATTAATGATCTCTCTTTAAAATATATTCCGCAGAAGATATCAGCCTATCCGCTTTCGATCCATATTTTTTTAAAGAGGTTTTTATTCTATTTAGCAAGTCTTTTGCTAGAGTATTAGTCGCTTCCAAACCAAGCGTGGATAATAAAGTCGCTTTTCCTTTTTTATTATCTTGTTTTGATGGCTTACCTAATTTGTTTTGATCACCATACTCATCTAATAAATCGTCAGCAATTTGAAATAACAATCCAATATCTAAACCAATGTTTTTTAACTCTTTCCTGTCATTGCTTTTATTTGCAACAATAGCAGCTGACTCAACACAAAATCCCATGAGCTCTCCTGTTTTTTTATTTTGCATATCAATCACTGCTTGTTGAGTTTGAGGTTTTCCTTCAAATGATAAATCAAAAAATTGTCCTCCAGCAATTCCTAGATGACCAGAACAAGACGAAAGTGCAAATACCAAATCACTTTTGATTGATTTTTCAACTTGTAAATGATTGCTTGTTAAAATTTCAAATGCAATAGTTAAAAGAGAATTTCCAGCTAAGATAGCTGTCGACTCACCAAATTTTTTATGAGTGCTTTCTTTTCCTCTTCTTAAGTCATCATTATCCATTGAGGGAAGATCATCATGAATTAAAGAATAACTATGCACACACTCAATTGCAGCTGCAACAACTAAAGCATCTTGTTCTTTTAAATCAAATAAATCAAAAGCAGATACTGTTAGATAAGATCTTATTTTTTTTCCACCAGCAAATAATCCATAGGCCATAGCGTCATACAAATCATTGTTTTGCTTTTGCTTAAAAAAATACTCTTGTAAGAACTGATCTGTTTTGTCTGCAACAGACTTAATATCCGTAGCTAGTGTAGACATGTCCTCTACTCCCTTACGAAATCTTTTTTGCTAATGTTGCCGTCTTTATCGATAGATACTTGCTCAACCTTCATGGTTGCTTCTTTTAGTTTGGCCTCACAATGTTTTTTTAATTGAACACCTCTTGTGTATTCGTTGATCGATTCTTCTAATTGCACACTACCATCCTCTAATTTAGAGACAATTTGCTCTAATTGCTCTAAAGCTTGTTCAAAAGATAGTTTTTCTATATCAGCTGGAATATTGTTTTTTTTCATCAAAAGCATAATAAATATTTAACAATGAAATTCTATTCAAATATCTATTCAGCGAATAAAAAAAATTTAATAAAAGCCGCTAAACTTATTAAATCTGGTCAAGTCATCGCTATTCCAACCGAAACTGTTTATGGTTTAGCTGGAAATGCTTACCGAACCGATGCTGTAAATAAAATTTATAAATTAAAAAAAAGACCAAAAAGCAACCCATTGATTGTTCATTTTCCTAATCTTAAAGCCATAGAGAGGGAAGCAATTGTTCCGGAAGAGGTAAAAAAACTCATATCAAAATTCTCACCCGGACCTATCACTTACATACTGTCTCTTAAAAATAATTCTTCTATTTGTAAATTAGTATTAAATAAAAATAAACAAATCGCATGTCGAATCCCAAATAACAAAACATTTTTACAAGTATTAAAAAATTCCAATGTTCCTATTGCGGCACCTAGTGCCAACAAAAGTAACAAAGTAAGCACAACGAGAGCAGTCGACGTTCAACAAGAATTTGGTAACAAAATTCGACTTATTTTAGACTCTAAAAAAATTAGTATAGGCGTTGAATCAACCGTTGTTTCCTTTGGATCGAAAGTTGCTATTGAAAGACCGGGGGCGATTACAAAAGAGATGATTGCTAGAGTATTGGGAAAACAAGTCGTAGAAAGTAATCAAAAAAGAATAATTGCTCCAGGACAATTTAAAAAACATTATTCACCTGGCATTCCGGTTTATCTTAATCAAAAAAAACCAAGAACGCATGGAGCTTTACTGGTATTTGGAAAATACAAATCAACAAAAGATATTTTTTATTTAAGCAAGAAACGATCTTTAAATGAAGCTGCTAGTAATCTCTATACACTATTGCGCGTAATAAAAGAATCTGGATATAAAAATATATCGGTTACTAGTATTCCTAACACAGGAATTGGAAAAGCAATTAATGATCGATTACAAAGAGCTGCTCAATGAAACAGCTAGAACTAATTCAGTTGGAAAAAAAATTTGGAGCTTTTGAAGCGGTAAAAAAAATTTCATTCTCTATAGAAAAAAATCAAACGGTTGCTTTATTAGGTCCAAATGGTTGTGGAAAAACTACTACTATAGCTATGATCTTAGGACTTATCACTCCTACTTCTGGAACCATTACAATTCACAATCAGACCTTAGGAAAAGAACATCATTATTTATCTAAAATGAATTTTGCCTCTCCTTATGTGGAGCTTCCAAAAAAATTAAAGGTGATTGAAAATTTAAAAGTATACGCAATGATGTACGAAGTTCAAAACTCAAAAAATAAAATAGAACAGTTAATTGAGGAATTAAATCTTGCTCCTATTTTATACAAAAAAACTGGAGAGTTATCTTCAGGTCAGAGAAACAGAGTCTCTTTAGCCAAAGCAATCATTAATGATCCTGAAATTCTTCTACTTGATGAGCCCACTGCTAGTTTAGATCCTGATACTGGCGATTTTATACGAACTTTTTTAGAAAATTATAAAAAGAAAAATTCCATGGCAACATTACTTGCATCGCACAATATGGATGAAGTAACTAGGTTAAGCGACTATGTCTTAATGATGAAAGAAGGCTCTATTATTGATGAAGGTACAGCAAATGATTTAATAACAAAACATGGAAGAGAAGATTTAGAGGAAGTGTTTCTTAAATTAGCGAGGCAAAATGAAAATTAAAAGAATTTTATCATTGATGCTTAGGCATTTATATTTAATCAAAGCTTCTGTTCCAAGAATCATTGATTTAATTTATTGGCCAACGGTTCAAATTATTTTATGGGGCTTTGTTTCAAAGTTTTTCACCATGCATAGCACTTATTTTAATAATACAGCAGGAATTATACTTAGCGCTGCTATTCTTTATGATTTCTTATTCAGATCCAGTATTAGCTACAATATGTTATTTTTAGAGGAAATTTGGAGCAGAAATTTAATTAATTTATTTGTTTCACCTCTTAAAGTGGGTGAAATTGTAATTGCATTAACTTGTACTGCATTGCTTCGAACTTTGATTGGTCTGGTGCCAGCAGTATTAATTGCAATACCTTTGTTTGGAATTTCTCTTCTTCAACTTGGTTATCCACTAATCTTATTATTACTAAGTCTATATATATTTGGAATTACTTTAGGATTATTGGTTACCTCGGGATTAGTACGATACGGACCTTCTTTTGAAAACATTGCATGGGCAAGTTTATTTTTTATCGCCCCTATTGGATGTATTTATTACCCTGTAGAAATTCTACCTAGTTGGCTTCAACCCATTGCCCTTGCTTTACCACTTGCTCATATTTTCGAAGAAACTAGATCTATCTTAATTAATCATACAGTAAACTTTTCAAATATTTATCATGCTCTTATGTTAAATGCAGTTTATCTTGGTATTGCTCTTATTACTTTTTACCAATCCTTTAAAAGTGCAAAAGTAAAAGGAAGTTTAATCAATGTTGGAGAATAAAATTAATTATAAAAATTGCTTGGTGGTCTTGTTAGGATTCGAACCTAAAACGCTTGTTTCGAAGACAAGAATGATATCCATTTCACTACAAGACCATGAAGATGTTATACCAAGATAATGACAAATAAAAAATACAACTTTACTGTATCAGAGGAACAAACCTCAAAAAGAGTAGATCAGTTTATTGTGGAGGAATTGCCTTCTTTTAGCAGAACTAAAATTGCAAAATTAGTAAAAGAAGGAGCTCTTCTCATAAACGGCCAGGCAATTAAAGATAATGCTAAAAAAGTAATGTTTGGTGATCAGGTAGAATTAGAAGTTCCAGAGGCAGTTGCGACAGATATTAAGCCACAAAAAATTCCCTTAGATATTGTTTATGAAGATAAGGATTTGCTAGTCATTAATAAACCTATTGGTATGGTAGTACATCCTGGTGCTGGCAACCCTGATGGAACATTGGTCAATGCTTTGCTACATCATTGCAAAGGTAACTTATCAGGAATTAATGGTGAATTAAGGCCAGGAATTGTTCATCGTATTGATAAGGACACTTCTGGTTTGTTGGTTGTTGCAAAAAACGACATAGCACACAACGCTCTTGCAAAACAATTTGAGGAGCACTCTATTCAACGAACCTATCTTGCATTTGTATGGGGTATGATGAAGCCTATTCATGGAAGAATTGAAACATTTATCGGTAGAAGTAAATATAATAGACAAAAAATGAGCGCTGAAGTTGCTAGCGGTAAAGATGCAATTACTAATTATAAAACATTAGAAATTTTCAAAGGGAATACTATCCCTGATATAAGTTTAATTGAATGTAAATTAGAAACTGGCAGAACCCATCAAATAAGAGTTCACCTATCCCATAAAAAAAATCCTATTTTAGGAGATCAGATGTATGGAAGCAAAATGAGAAAAATAAGAAATATAGATCCAGAATTACAAACAATAATTGAAAATATAAATTTTCAAGCACTACATGCACAGTCTCTTGGCTTTATTCACCCAACATCTGGGAAAGAACTATTTTTTACCACAGAATTGCCTCAAGTTTTGTTAAACTTAAAAAAAATGTTAAAAAAGCTTGGAAATTAATACCTTGTTTTTTACATTTTAAAAATTACATAAATAAAGAGATATGAGCGAAGATATAACCAAAACCAATTTACCAACTCTTACACCGGAGGGCAGTTTTGCTGCTTATTTATCCAAGATAAGAAAATTTCCTATGCTCGATGCTGCAGAAGAGTATGTGCTTGCTAAAAATTGGAAAGATAAAGGAGACAAAGAGTCGGCTCATAAGTTAGTTACTAGTCATCTTCGTTTGGTTGCCAAGATCGCAATGGGATATCGAGGATACGGATTACCGGTAAATGAATTAGTATCCGAAGGAAACATTGGTTTGATGCAAGCGGTTAAAAAGTTTGACCCTGAAAAAGGATTTCGTCTTGCTACTTATGCAATGTGGTGGATTAAAGCTGCTATTCAAGAGTATGTGCTGCGATCATGGAGCTTAGTTAAAATTGGAACCACAAGTGCGCAAAAAAAATTATTTTTTAATTTAAAGAAAATTAAAAACCAAATTTTTGCAGCTGAACAAGGTAATATGCTTCCGGAGCATGTAACAGAAATTGCAAATCAACTAGATGTAAGAGAAGATGAGGTGATATCGATGAACCAGCGTCTAGCTGGTCATGAACATTCTCTTAATGCGCAAGTGGGAAATGAAGAAGGTGATGCAGAATGGCAAGATTGGGTGGTAGATGAAAGCGCCGATCAAGAACTTCAAATTTCACAAAGACAAGAGTTGCAACAAAGACAAGCATTATTAAAAAATGCTTTGCATGTACTGGATGAAAGAGAAAAAGACATCCTATATGACCGAAGACTAATTGATGAACCGAAAACGCTAGAAGAATTAAGCCAAAAATACAAAATAAGTAGAGAAAGAATTCGTCAAATTGAAAACAGAGCTTTTGAAAAAGTACAAAAAGCGATGTTGGAAAATATTAAACAGCCAAAACAGCTTTCAATTAATTAGTCTAAAGCTTGTAAGGATTCTCCACTAGAATAGTATCGTCTCGCTCAGGACTGGTGGATATACTTGATATTTTAGTTCCAATAAAATCTTCTAATTCACTTAAATACACTTTGGCTTGTTGTGGTAGTTCCTCATAATTTCTAGTTCCCAATGTACTCTTCATCCATCCTTTAAATGTTTTGTAAATAGGCTTCACTCTAGCCTGATCTTCTGCAGCTGCGGGAAGATAATCTAGTCGCTTACCATCTAACTCATACTCAACGCACATTTTAATTTCATCGCAAGCATCTAAGACATCTAATTTAGTTAATGCGATACCGTTAATTCCAGACATTTTAACTGTTTGTCTAACTAGAACTGCATCAAACCAACCACATCTTCTTTTCCGCCCCGTTACTGTTCCAAATTCATTTCCTCGTTTGCCTAATAATTCTCCTGTCTCATCTGTTAATTCAGTAGGAAAAGGGCCTTCTCCGACTCTAGTCGTATAAGCCTTCGTAATCCCCAATACATAATCGATCACATTGGGTCCACAACCAGTTCCGGTAGCTGCTGCACCTGCAACTGTGTTGGAGGAAGTCACGTAAGGATAGGTTCCGTGATCTACATCTAGCAAAATACCTTGTGCTCCTTCAAATAATATTTTTTTACCCTCTCCTCTAAACTGATCCATTTTTCTCCAAACTGGTTGAGAAAATTTTAAAATCTCAGGAGCTATTTTTAGCAAATCCTTGATCAATACATCTTGTTTAAATACTTTTTTCCCCAGACCTTTTCTAATTGCATTGTGATGAGACAACACTACTTCCAATCGGTTAGCTAAATTACTTTCTGATTTTAAGTCCATAACACGAATAGATCTTCTGCCCACCTTGTCCTCATAAGCAGGTCCTATACCTCTTCGGGTTGTTCCAATTTTTCCTTTTCCCGCCAAGTCTTCTCTTATTTCATCCATCTCACGGTGGAAGGGCATAATCAAATTAGCAGTTTCAGCTAAAATAAGATTTTCTTCTGTTACTCTTACTCCTTGAGCTTCGATCTGTTTAATTTCATCTAGCAAAGCCCATGGATCAACCACTACCCCATTACCAATGATTGATATTTTATTTGGTCTTACTATTCCTGAAGGTAATAATTTTAATTTATATACTTTTCCATCAATCACTAATGTGTGACCAGCATTGTGCCCGCCCTGAAAACGAACAACAACATCCGCTTGCTCGGATAACCAATCCACAATTTTACCCTTACCCTCATCTCCCCATTGAGAGCCAACTACTACAATATTTTTCATTTACTTAAATTTCTTGTTTAACATGACCGAGGTTAAATGATTAACTGGTCCATGACCCTTTCCATAGTTTAGATTAGATCTAATAGCATCATTAACATACTTAATTCCAAGTTCACAAGATTTGTATAAAGGTTTTCCACAGCCTAGAAAGGTAGTAATCGCTGAAGATAATGTACATCCTGTACCATGTGTATTTTTTGTTTTTAATTTTTTATTTTTAAATATGTGTAATTCATTTTTACTTACTAATATGTCTTGAACATACGAATCCTTTAAATGACCGCCTTTAATCAAAACATTTTGGGCACCAAGATGGATAAGTGTGTAGCCGGCTAATATCATTTCATCCACATTATTTATTTTTCTTCCAATTAAAACTTCTGCTTCAGGAATATTAGGAGTAATTAAAAATACTTTTTTTATCAAATCATTTCTCAAAATTGCAATGGCTTGGTCATTAATTAATTTGGCTCCTCCTTTTGCAACCATCACTGGGTCCAAAACTACTTTTGGTATTTTTATTTTTATTAGAGAACTAATAATTTTTTTAATGACTTCTTTTGAATGAAGCATACCGATTTTTATAGCATCTGGTTTTATATCTTTTGCGGTAAACAGTATCTGTTTAGCAATTTCTTTGGGAGGGATAGCAACAATAGAAGAAACGCCTGTTGTGTTTTGTGCAGTAATGGCCGTAACAGCAGTCATTGCATAGCCACCCAAGCTAGTTACCGTTTTTATATCCGCTTGAATTCCTGCTCCACCTGAAGAGTCAGAACCTGCAATAATTAATATTTTTGTTTTTGGCTTCACTTGATAGACTTAGATACAATTTCAATTGCTTGGGTAAGGAGTTTTTTATCATGACATTCTCCCATAATTCTTATTTTAGGCTCTGTTCCAGATTTTCTAACAAGCATTCTGCCTTGGCTACCCAATAGTTTTTCTGCTTTCTGAATTGCAATTTTACATGCTTTACTTTTTATAATGTCTTTATTTTTCACAACTTTATTTTCTAAAATTTGAGGCACAGGTTTAAACACCTTTAATAATTGACTAGCTTTCATTCCTTTTCGCATAGAAAATAAAATCTCAAGGCCCACTAACAACCCATCACCTGTAGTAGTAAAATCTCCTAAAATAACATGTCCAGATTGCTCTCCTCCTAAATTAAATTTAAGTTTTTGCATTTTTTCTTTTACGTAACGATCTCCAACATTAGCTCTCACAAATTTAATATTTTGTGATTTAAAAAATTGCTCTAATCCTAAATTACTCATTAAAGTTCCAACAACTCCACCTTGTAAAATATTTTTTTTATTCCAGCGACTAGCGATCATTCCAATAATTTGGTCACCATCAATAATTGTTCCTTGTTCATCACAAACAATTAATCGGTCAGCATCGCCATCTAGCGCTATTCCTAAATCAGCTTTATTTTTTTTCACCGCTTGTCTCATAGCTTCTGGATAGGTTGATCCACATCGATCATTAATATTAGTTCCATTAGGGCTTGTTCCTAACGCAATCACTGTGGCACCAAGTTCTTGTAAAATTTGTGGTGCAGCTTTGTATCCAGCTCCATGAGCACAATCTATAACTACTTTCATGCCATTGAGAGTAAAGCTTGCAGGAAAATTACTTTTTAAAATTTCTATATATTTTTGATTACCGTCTTCTAACCTTTTTACTCTTCCAAGTTCATTAACTGGCACTAACAATTTAGATTGTTTTTGGTCAATTAATTTTTCAATTTTTTTTTCAACCTGATCCGACAATTTTAATCCATCTGGCCCAAATAATTTCAATCCGTTATCATAAAAAGGATTGTGTGAAGCGGTAATCATAATTCCCATATCTGCTTTCATAGATCTTGTAAGCATGGCAAGCGCATTGGTCGGTATAGGTCCAAACGTAATTACATCCATTCCAGCAGAAGTTAATCCCGATACTAATGCTGGCTCCAACATATAACCTGAAACCCTTGTATCTTTTGCGATAACTGCAAGATGTTTTTTTTTATCTTTAATTTTAAAATAACTTCCTGCTGCAAGCGCAAACCTATAGAAATTTTCGCCAGTGATATTTCCTTGATTTGCAACGCCCCTTATTCCATCGGTGCCAAAATATTTTTTCATTAAATTGTATGCAATGCTGAATTTATTGATAATGCTTCGTTCACTTCTTTTATATCATGAACCCTAAAAAATTGAACGCCTTGGTTCGCACCAATTATTACTGATGATATCGTTCCTCCTAATCTTGAAATACTATCTTTCTGATCCATAATTTTACCGATAAAACTTTTACGTGAAGGTCCTAACATTAAGGGACATCCCAATGAATGAAAAAAAGATATTTTGCTGATTAATGTGAGGTTATGGTTAACATTTTTTCCAAAACCGATACCAGGATCTAAAATAATATTATTTCTTTTAAAGCCTTTTTTTTCTAATTGCTTAATTTTATTTTCAAAATAATCATAGATTTCAATTAAGACATTTTTATAATTGGGATTGTTTTGCATTATATCTGGTGTTCCTTGAGAATGATTAAGAACAATTGGTTTTCTTAATTTAATTGCTAAGGCTTCTGCTTTAGGATCAAAATCTAAAGCAGAGACATCATTGATTATTTTTGCTCCAGCTTTAATAGCTGCCTGCATCACTGATGCTTTACGAGTATCAATAGAGACAATATTTTTTTTAATTTTGCTAATTTTTTTTATAATTTTAATAACTCTTTTATTTTCTTCTTGTTCGCTTATTAATTTTGCACCAGGTCTTGTTGACTCGCCACCCACATCAATTATCTGAGCACCTTGCTGTAACATTTCTCTAGATCGAATGATAGCTTTCGAGAATGTATTAAATTTACCACCATCTGAAAAACTATCTGGTGTTACATTTAGCACTCCCATGAGAATAAAATGATTTAAATTAAGCCCTAAAATATTTTTTTTCTTTTTGGTAATATTTTTTAAATCTTGAATAATCTTTTTTTTTATATTTTTTTGTATTTCATTAATTTTAGAAATATGAATTATATTTTTCTTTTTTTTATTTTTGTTAATTATTTCAATTTTCTCAAATGCAATCTGATCATTGCCATTGATCGGTAAGGCTAATTTTTTTTGGATATGATGACTAGCGTCACTGCCATAAAGAAAACTAAGGGGTCTAACATAAACAGACCTCATGAAAAAAATTAATTTTGAAGTTTTGGCTTTAAACCAATTGATCCAAGTGCACTATCAGATGATGCGGAGCTATCATCATTTTTAGTAATTCCACGATTTGGATAAATATTTTTAAAAATCAAATCTCTTATCTCATCTCCATTAAGCGTCTCATATTCTAATAGAGCTTTAGAAATTTTATGCAAATCATCAAGTTTTTCTGTAAGAATTTTTTTAGCTCTGTTGTAGCCCGCATCAACAATCTTTCTAACTTCTGCATCAATTTTTTTCGCAGTTTCTTCTGAAACGTTTTGGGTTCTAGCTACAGATCTTCCTAAAAATACTTCTTCTTCATTTTCTTGGTAAGCGATGGGTCCCATTACTTCACTCATACCCCATCTGGTAACCATATTTTTTGCCATTTTTGTTACCATTTCAATATCTGAGGATGCCCCTGATGTTACCTTGTCATGTCCAAAAATAATTTCTTCCGCAATTCTACCGCCCATTGCAACAGAAATATCGGCATACATTTTTTCTCTTGTCAT
The DNA here is from genome assembly GCA_965235745.1 of Candidatus Pelagibacterales bacterium. Taxonomy (GTDB): domain Bacteria; phylum Pseudomonadota; class Alphaproteobacteria; order Pelagibacterales; family Pelagibacteraceae; genus IMCC9063. The sequence continues at coordinate 102,331 of CBDDYY010000004.1, read as the reverse complement.
AGAAAGCTGGTCTCTTTCTGGTAACCTCATAACCATCCCAAGAGCTCTTCCTCTTGGAATAATTGTAGCTTTATGTATTGGGTCTGATGCTTTTTCATATAAAGCAACGATAGCGTGTCCACCTTCATGATACGCCGTTAACTTTTTCTCGTCTTCCGACATTACCATTGATCTTCTTTCTGCACCCATCATCACTTTATCTTTTGCCTCTTCTAAATCAGACATAGTTACAATTCTTTTATTTTTTCTTGCCGCCAATAAAGCTGCTTCATTACAAATATTTGCCAAATCAGCTCCTGAAAATCCTGGAGTTCCTCTTGCAATAGTTCTTGCTATTACATCTGGCCCAGTTGTTATTTTTTTCAAATGAACCTTTAAAATAGCTTCTCTTCCAATAATATCTGGGTTTGGAACCACAACCTGTCTATCAAATCTACCTGGTCTTAGTAATGCAGGATCTAATACATCCGGTCTGTTCGTAGCAGCAATTAAAATAACACCTTCATTAGTTTCAAATCCATCCATCTCAACCAACAATTGGTTTAATGTTTGCTCTCTTTCATCATTTCCACCACCAAGACCTGCACCTCTACTTCTTCCAACTGCATCAATCTCATCTATAAAAATTATGCAAGGAGCATTTTTTTTACCTTGTTCAAACATGTCTCTTACTCTAGAGGCACCAACTCCGACAAACATTTCTACAAAGTCAGATCCTGAAATTGTAAAGAATGGAACATTCGCTTCACCGGCTACCGCTCTTGCGATTAATGTTTTACCTGTTCCTGGAGGTCCAATTAACAAAGCGCCTTTGGGAATTTTGCCGCCTAATTTTTGAAATTTTCTAGGATCTTTTAAAAATTCTACAACTTCTTCCAATTCTTCTTTTGCTTCATCTACTCCAGCCACATCTTTAAATGTTACCCGGCCATGAGCTTCAGTTAATAATTTTGCTTTAGATTTTCCAAATCCCATTGCTCCACCTTTTCCACCTTGCATTTGGCGCATGAAAAATATCCATACAGCAATTAGCAATAACATCGGGAACCAAGATAAGAGAACTCCAAAAAAAGATGGCATCTTATCTTCTACAGGTCCAGCAGAAAAAGAAACTCCTTTGGAAGAAAGTTTTTCAACTAAGTTAGGATAGTTAGGTGAATAGGTTCTAAATTTAGAACCATTGGCAAAAGTTCCTTCAATGTTGTTTCCTTTGATATCAACCGAAACAACATTTCCTTTCTCTACTTCACTGATAAAAGTTGAAAAAGGCAAATCTTTAGACGGGGACATTGCAGATGGATTTTGAAATAAGTTAAAAAGCCCCAAGACTAGAAGAGCTATAACTGCCCACATGCTTAAATTCTTTAAATTCATATATTATAAAATAAGTATTTAATTTAATCTTACAAGGAGCAAAATATCCTAAAAACAAATAAATTTCTCAATTTTTTAAGCATTCCTAGTCTCTTTGCTCATAATAATTCTATTTTTAGCTAAACTAAAGACAAAACCTCCCAATGTAACCCTGGAAAAATTTTTTTCTTTGATGGATGATATTAGATTTTCAATTCCTTTCGCTCTCGGAGGATAATCTTTTTTAGATTTATTTTTAATTAGCTCTGACATCACTCTATAAGTAATTTCCATAGGTTGACTTAAAAATAACTTTTTATCGATTGTCACTTTTTTGTTTTCTAAATGCACGTAATTTTTATGAGATTGTCTAACGAAAAAATCAATGGCATCTTTTGCTGTATTTAAATTATTAATAGTCTTTAAAATTCTAGTTTGATCTAATCCCTCTTTTGCCAAAGATGATTTCAATTTTCTAATTCTAGAACGAAGAAATACATCATTTGAATTAGAGGGGTCATTTACAAATTTTTTAAATACCTTTTTGGCAATAAAAATAAGCTCTTTTTTGGGTGTGTTCAAAAAAGGTCTGATAATATTAACATTACTATTATTTTTTTCCATAACCTTCATAGATGAAAGTCCATACAAACCACTACCTCTGCTTAGTCGAATATAAAAGTTTTCAATTTGGTCATCTAAATGATGTGCCGTTAATAAAAAAGAAATTTTATGATCTTTGCAAAATTGACTCATTAGCTTGTATCTTTCATCCCTTGCATTTTTTTGAATTCCTTTAGTAATTTTTTTTTTAATCTTTAAAACTGTAGAAGTAGAATTAATTTTCAATAAATTTTTTTGAACTGATTTTGCTTCTATATTGCTATTTTTTCTAATTCCATGATCTATAATTACAAAATAAGCTTTGTTGTTGTTTTGCTCAGAATAAATTTTAGAACAATATGCAAGTGCAAGACTATCGGGACCACCTGAGACTGCAATGGCAAAATTTTTTTTTCCAATAATTGTTTTTATTGTCTGATGAAACTGCGAATAAATATTAGAAATTATTTTATTTTGTAAAAAGCTACTATGATTGACACTTAAATTTTTTAGTCTCATATTTAGCTTTCTGAATAATAGACTTGTCAGCTTTTGGATATTGTTTTTGAACTCCTACCAGCATATTACATCCTTGTTCCTTTTCTCCCAGTTCAGCTAAAGTGATTCCTAACTTAAGAAGATTTTGTGGAGCTTTAGAACTTTTTGGATATTTTTGATATCCATCCAAATATGCTGCTGCTGCATCGTGATATAATTGTCTTATGTAATATGTTTCTGCAAACCAATATTGTGCACTTCCCGCAAGTGAATGTTGTGGATTAATTTCAATAAATTCTTTTAAAGCTAACTCAGCTTTTTCATAATCTCCTATTTTAATAAAATTCGTTGCAAACTTATATTGTTCATTAGGAGCAGCATTTGGCAAAATTCTTTCTTTTGCAACTGGAGCGGTTTTAACGACTGGGGCCGGACTTACGCTTCTAATTTCTTGTTTCGCATTTACTGGTAGGCTAGCTGTTTGTTTTTCATCAAGTACTTTTCCAAAATCTTTCATTTGTCCAGTTCCTGGAAATTGTTTTGGAGGTGCTGAACTCTTAGAGGAAGAAGTTAGGTTATTTGTGCTTTTTGATGGAGCAGAAGTTGTTTGTGGATTAGGCTTAACTGCTACTTGTCGCTGATGGAGTAGGAGTATTTTCTAACTGACTAAATCTCAATTCTGTATCTTTTTGAATTTTTTCAACACGATCTGAAATTTTTTGCAAACTGAATAGTGTTTCTTCATTACTTGCGGTAATTTTTTGAATTTGCTCTTCAAGTTCAGAAAGTTTTACCAGCTGTCTGGTAAGTGCTCCTTCTAAAGCGGCAGGCACTCCTTGGGATCCAGAGGCTGATTGGGCTGAAAAACTTTTACTGTAAACAGCTTTTTCTAAAGTCTTTAAATCTTTATTTAATGTCTGTAGCTCTTGAAGAATTTTATTTAACTGCTCATCAGCATTAGCACTAAATGCCAAACAGACAAAACACACAATTACAAATATTTTTTTCATTTATAATTACATTACTACAATAAAATTGGGCAAAAAAAAGACCCTGAAGATTTTAATCACTCAGGGTCTTTAATTTTAAAAAATTAATTAATTAATTACTTTTAACAGTAACTGATCTTCTGTTTTGAGACCAAGCTAGAGCTGAAGACTCAGTATTTACTGGTCTTTCTTTACCGTAGCTAATTACTTTAATACCAGCTTTGGCAATACCTTTGCTCATTAAATAATCTCTAACAGCGTTAGCTCTTCTTTCTCCAAGTGCTAAGTTATATTCTCTAGTTCCTCGTTCATCTGCATGACCTTCAATCACTACAGAAATTTTGCTACTTTTAATGTAAGCAGCTTGCTTATCTAATGTAGCTTTTGCAGCTGAAGTTAATCTTGAACTATTTGTTGCAAAAAATACTCTGTCTGCAACTCCAGTCGCTAAATACTTAACAGTGTCTGTACCAGTGTAAACATCACCTGCAGCTGGAACTGCTTTTGGTGCAGCCACTTTTTTTGCAGTTGTTGAACATGCAGAAATTAAAACACCTAATAAAATTACTAAAATACCGTTCCTTAAACCTTTTGATAACATTATTTACCTCTCGAAATATTAATTAAACTTATACGCAGTTTCTACATAATATGCTTTTTATTAGCAACTATAAAGATACTAAATTATACATGTATTTTAGGCTTTTTTGAAAATTATTTGGATAACAATCCAGACCAAGCAGGATCTGAGGCATCGGTTATAGTCTTAATTTTTCTCTCATTATAACCTGTCAAATCAATAGACCATAATGAAGAACTTGCTCCTACTCCCTGTTTTCCTGCTTTGGTTTCTCTATAAAAAATAAGAACCCTTCCATTAGGTGACCAAGATGGGGCTTCTTGATAATAATTCTGAGTTAGCAGTCTTTCTCCTGAACCATCACTCCTCATAACTCCGATATAAAAATTACCTCTATAAATCTTGGTGAATGCTATCAAATCTCCTCTAGGAGACCAAACTGGCGTTCCATACAATCCTTCACCAAATGATATTCTTTTTACATTCGAGCCATCACTTTTCATAACATAAATTTGCTGAGATCCACTTCGGTCAGAATTGAATGTTATATAATTTCCATCTGCAGAATACGAAGGTGAGGTATCAATAGAAGGATGGGAGGTTAACTGCTCTACGACCCTAGTGGCCAAATCCATAGAATAAATGTCAGAATTTCCATCTTTAGCAAAACTCATGATGATTTTTTTTCCATCAGGTGAAAATCTAGGGGCAAAAGTCATTCCAGGAAAGTCTCCCACGACTTCTTGCATACCTGTTTCAATATTTAACAAATATACCCTTGGTAAATTTTTAAAATAAGACATGTAGGTAATCATTTGTGCAGTTGGATTAAATCTTGGTGTTAGAACCAATTCATTGCCAAGAGTTAAATATTTATTATTCGCACCATCTTGATCCATGATTGCTAATTTTTTTACTCTTTGATCTTTAGGTCCTGTTTCTGCAACATAAATAATTCTTGTGTCAAAATAACCAAGTTCTCCTGTCATTCTCTCGTAAATCTTATCTGAAATAATATGAGCGATCCTTCTCCAGCTACTTGGTGTTGCAAATAATGCTAGTCCTTCAATCTCCTTTGCATTGACCACATCCCACAATCTAAATTCTACTCGAAGTCTTTTTTTATTATCAATAACTAATTTTCCAGAAACCATTATCTGTGCTTTAATTAAAGCCCAGTCCTGAAATGTTGGTTTCATGTGCGCTATACTTGGTGACTGAATATAAGATTTTGGATCAATCACATTAAATAAACCTGATCTTCTTAAATTAGTCGATATCAACTCAGGAATTTTTTCTTCTAATTTTAAACCTTTTAGCTGACTTGAAAATTTAGCTGGATCATCCATGTAAAAAGGAGATATGGCAGTCGGCAATGGTTCAAGATTACCTCTAGTAATATCAATTTTTACTAACGCAAAGCTGGTGTGTGTAAAAAAAAGAATAGAAAAAAGAGTAAGATAAAGTTTTTTCATAATTTCTATTTAACCTCTTAACATCTCTTTTGCATCAAAATTAAGTTGTAAATCTTTCCACTTTTCATAACCTGTAGCTGGCATTTTTAATGGATCGCACAATTTCACTGCTCGCAAAGCACTTTCTGCCAATACTTTATAAAAACCTTGGCCTGGTTGATTCATGCGAGCATGATCTAATATTTCTGAAAATAAAATTGAACCATCTTGCTTAAGCTTCAATCTTATTCGTACTAATAAATTTTGATCGTAAGGCAAACCTAGAGGAATATTCCAACATTTATAAATTTGTGCTTTAATTGCATCTTCTTGGCTTAGGGTAATTCCTTTGTTTAGACTAACTGAACTATCCTGATTCTGAGTTAGCTCTAGACTTTGTTTTTGTTTAATTTCAGCTGTCTCTTCTTTAGATTTATCAATTAATGCAGCTATTTTATTTGGATCAAATAACTCTTTTTTTTCAAATTCAGATGATTGTCTTACTAACTCTTTAATTTCTTCTGGATTTTGTTTTTTTTTCTCTTCTTTGGCTTTTTCTTTCAACTGGTCAGGGAGAGGAACTGCTTTTGGTTTTTCTTTAGGAGTAATTTTAGGAGGCGCCTGTTTAGTAACAACTCTTTTTTCTTTTTCTTTTTGAATTTTTTCAATAATTTCTCTGGCTTTTGGAGCGAAAGGAAGTTGGGTCTTTTCTGAGATTTGAATAATATCAATCGCAATTAATTGCTGAGCGGTAATAGGTTCTTTTTTAATAAAAGGAAGTGATACAACCGTCAAAACTATAAAAACAATATGAAAAAGGACTGACAGCGATACACTTTTGTACATGTGCTACCTTTTGGTTTCAGAAATAAGGGCTACTTTCGAAAATCCAGATCCAGATAGTTTACCCATGATTTCCATTACTCTACCGTAATTAATATTTCTATCTCCTCGAACATAAATTCTAGTATCTGTTCTATTTTTTGAAATTGCCAAAAGCTTTGGTACTAATTCGCTAAAACCTACTTTAGTGTCTTGAATAAAAACTTCTCCTTTAGAATTAATGGAAAGAGTTAATGGCTCCTGATCATCTGGCAAAGAGTCGGCATCACTATTGGGTAAATTAACTGGAACTCCTACTGTCAACATAGGAGCTGTTACCATAAAAACAATTAATAAGACTAACATCACGTCAACGAATGGTGTAACATTTATTTCGCTCATCAAAGATCTAGATCGAGATTTAGATTTTGAAAATTGTATCGACATTTAAATGATCGTTAAAAAGCTCTGTGTAAAATTTTCTAATTTTTGAGTATATTTTCTAGAGTCGCTCGAGAACTTATTATAAGCAACAACTGCTGGTATTGCCGCTAGCAGACCTAATGCAGTAGCAAATAATGCCTCTGCAATTCCTGGAGCTACGATTGCAAGACTTGTATTTCTAGAAATGGCAATAGACTGAAAAGAATTCATGATTCCCCAAACTGTTCCGAATAAACCCACAAAAGGTGCAACAGAACCAACCGTTGCAAGAAAGGTTAAATTTTTTTCAAACTTTTCCACCTCTTTATCAATGGCAACATCCATTACTCTTTTTGTTCTTTCGACCAACTGACCTTTGCTTTTCTGATCTTGGGCACATTCCATTCCAGCTCTGAAAACTATGACTAACGGATTCTCAGAACCCCCGTCAGTTTTTTTATAAAATTCACTTGCAGATCGAGATGACCAGAATTGATCTTCAAATAATTCTGTTTCTTTAAATAATTTTTTAAAAACTTTAACTTTATCAAATATTAAAGCCCATGAAAAAATAGATGCTGCTAATAATGATATCATTACTAATTTCACGACGATATCTGCTCGCATAAAAAGAGTAATAATTGAAAAATCGGTACTTCCTAAGCTTGCTGCTGCTGTTGTTGTTATTGGATCCATAAATATTTAATAAAGTTCAATGTTGTCATTAATTTGTCTTTTCAAGAATTATATAGGTTCGCCTCTAAAGGCAACTCTTGAACAATTTAAAGCAATCATTGTGCATTTTTACAGGTTTGCCCTGCTTGTTTACACAAGCTAAAGTTACTTTCGCATCAACCAAAAGCTCTTCTTTTTGTTTATTTGTCCAACAATCAACCTTCAATACTTTTTGGCTCATAACAAGTTTTACCTCTGATAGTTTGATTAATTCCGTCTGAATAGTTAAGTGATCCTCAAAAAAAGCCGGCTTTTTAAAAGAAACATCGCAGTGAGATACAACTATTTGAAAGCCATATTTATCATTAAGAATATGATGCTTTAGCCCTAGAGAATAAATCATTTCCGTTCTAGCACGCTCTAAATATTTTAAATAATTGGCATAATAAACAATACGACCAGCATCAGTATCCTCGTAATAAACTCTAATATTTAATTTAAAATTCTTAGCCATGAAAACCTTCGTTAGAATAGTGGTCTACAAAATATTTACCAATTAAAATTGCATCAGATTTATTAGAGTCTTTTTTTTTAGTCAGCTGAGGTGATAAATCTGGAAACATTTCTATTACTTTCGTACGGCTAGCATCTTTTTCAGATCCAATTAAATTAAAGTGTTTTTTCCATTTTACCGGTCTAATAAAATAAATAGCAATACCTAAAGCTGAGCAAATGCCCTTGATTACTCCAAAGGATTGTCCAAAATTAAACATGCTTGTTACCCCTTGGCCTGGCATAGCACTTACTTGCTCAATGATAACTGAAGTTTCGTTTCTATCAGTCATCCTGGATTTAATTTCGTGAGCTAGCTGAGCGGCATTTACTTGTCTTTTACTTTTCTTTCCATCAAGCATAGTAGGCATATCGAAAAAGCTTACTATTTTTTTATTCTCAAAAACACTAATGGCACCACTGACACCAGGATCAATTCCAAATACAATCACGCCTGCAGCTCCCTTAGAATCTGCTCATCAACATCAAAATTAGTATAAACATTTTGAACATCTTCATCGTCCTCAAGCAAATCAATAAAATCAATTATTTTTTCGAATGTCTCTTTGTTAATGGTTACTAAATTTTTAGCTTTCCAAATTATTCCTGCAAAACTTAAATCTTTTATCTTAGATTCAATCGATGTTCTTACATCATTAAAATTTTCTTTTTTACAAAAAATCTCATGATACTGATCTCCACTAATACAATCCTCCGCTCCTGCTTCTATAGATTGAGAAAAAATATCTTCTTCAGAAATTAGTTCTTTTTTTACTTTGATCTGTCCAACCTCATCAAATTGATAAGAAACTGAACCTTCCACACCTAAAGAGCAGCCATTTTTTTCAAACAAGGATCTTAAATTAGTTACCGTCCTATTTTTATTATCAGTTAAAGCCTCTATGATAAAAGCAACACCTCCGGGACCAAAACCTTCATACTGGCTTTTTTCATAATTAGAGTCTTCGTTTGGACCTTGTGCTTTTTTGATAGCACGCAAAATATTATCTTTTGGCATATTAGCCTCTCTAGCAGCTTGTACTGCAGATCTTAATCTAGGATTAAAATCAACTTCTGGAAGTCCTAACTTGGCTGAGACTGTTATTTCTCTACTTAATTTTGAAAATAATTTAGACCGCTGTTTATCTGCCTTACCTTTTTTATGTTTTATACCCGCCCAATGCGAATGACCTGCCATATAATTTTATTGTTAATTAAATTTTTTTGTTAAACAACCACCAATAATAATAGGTTCTATCTCTTTAGCTAGCCCTGTATTAATATCTCCAACAACTCTAACCCCTGAAATTGTAGCCTCCCCATTGGCAGGTGATAATCTCTCTGTTCTTTCTTGGGTAAAAAATCGCTTTAGGGCCACATTGCTATCCATTCCAATTATTGAATTATAATCGCCACACATACCAGCGTCAGTTTGGTATGCAGTTCCATTCTCTAAAATTCTGAAATCAGATGTGGGCGTGTGAGTATGGGTTCCAATAACCAAAGTAGCTTTTCCATCTAAAAAATAACCCATTGCTTGTTTTTCACTAGTAATTTCAGCATGAATATCTACAAAAAGAAAATCAAGATCTTTTTTTAATTTAATATTATTCATTTTGCTTTCAATAAAAGGAAAGACCAAATCTGTGTTTCTCTTCATGTAGACATTGCCCATCAAGTTCATAACGCCAATTTTTAAATTATTTTTTTCATAAATCTCAAAACCACTTCCTGGAGTCCCCTCTCCATAATTCCATGGCCTCAACAATCTTTTTTCTTTAGCAATAAAATCCATTGTTTCTTTTTGATCCCAAATATGATTTCCAGACGTAATAACATCTACACCAGCAGCATAAAGATCCGTACAGATAGCTTCCGTAATTCCGTAACCACCAGCAGAATTTTCGCCGTTCGCAATTACAAAATCGATTTGATATTGTTTTATAATTTCAGGAAGTCGGTCAACAACAATATTTCTTCCGGCCCTTCCCATGATATCTCCTAAAAATAAAAAATTCATTTTCTCATCCAACTATCTTGTTCGGTAATTATTCCTTTTAAAGGAACGTCATCTTTATTAATAGGAATTTCTTTAGCCTGTTGAAAAGAGAAAGCAACTCCAAAAGTTAAAAATTTTTTATTCTGACTTAAATATCTATCGTAATAACCTCGACCATAACCAAGTCGATTCAATTTATGATCAAATGATAACAAGGGTGTTAAAAATAATTGTGGAATAACTTTTTTATTTTTTTTAGAGGGTTCTAATATTCCAAATTTATTCACATATAAAGGATCATACTTATTCCATAATCTAAACTCCATTTTATTATTTGGTAGAACTATCGGCAATGCTATTGAATATTTTTTTTTTAAAACTTCTAGGACTGGAAGAATATTTATTTCAAAATTGATTGGATAGTATCCTCCGATAATGTCAACTTCAAATTCTCTGATAACTTTTAATAAAAAAGAGCTAATTGATTTAATCTGAATATTATTAAGCTCAAAATACTTTTTTTTTCGAAAATTTAAAAACTGCTTTCTGAGTTTTTGCTTCATGAAAGCTAATTAGCTTTAGACAAAAAGTTATTAATAGAATTACTTACTTTGGTTAAAACCTCTGAATAACTATTTTCATTTTGAGCAATCATAACTTTTAAATTTGCAAGTTCTTCATTTAAATTCCTCACTTCTCTGTCTCGATCGTCTTTATACTGTATAGATAAATCTTTAATTTCCTTAAACTTATCCTCCAATATCTTATTATGCTGTTTTAATTTTTGAAGTGATGCTTTTAAAGTATAAACCTCATCAACAATCTGAATTGCAGTAATTAGTAATAATTTTCCTTCTCCTAAATTTCCAAGATCTGTTTTTAATTGTTCATATTTTTTATTTAATTCATCTGTAAGTTTTTCTAATTCATTTTCCTGGCCATCTTCACAAGCCAACAAATAATCTCTTCCATTAAATCGAACGTTTACGTTTACCATTCTTGTCCATCTATCATTGCATCAGTTTCCTGACTAAGCTCATCAATTTTTTTTATGACTGTTTTTTTATTTTCTTCTGCCTCGGCTAATTTATATCTTGATATTTCTAATTCTTGTTCCATTTCTGAAATTTCATTTTTTAATTTTTTATTCTCTTGCTCAATTTCCTCTATTTTAGATTTCAAACTTGAGGAGGTGTTGTCTTCTAGGTTGACTTTATCATGCAGTACCTGCAAATTTTGCTTTAAATTGATATTTTCGCTTTCTAATGTGGATAACTTTACTCGAAGATCTAACTTTTCTTTTTCCAAATCTATTTTTAATTGCTCAAGATCTACAATCTTTTTTTTTGAATTATGGACTAAATCGGTAATTGAATCTAGTTTTGACAATGAACTAAAAAGGTTCTCTTCTTTTTCTTTTAGTTTATTCATAGTTCTAATATTTATTTATTTATCTTTTTATATATATAACAAAGTATTATTAATTTCGAGAAGCAAAGTCTAAACAGGTTTTAATGAAAAAAGTTACTCACTCAGATTTGGCAAATGCAATTCGTTTTTTATCCATAGATGCCGTACAAAAAGCTAATTCTGGGCACCCTGGAATGCCCATGGGAATGGCAGATGTGTGCACAGTTCTGTTCAAATATTTTTTAAAATTCAATCCTCTCGATCCTAACTGGATTAATCGAGATCGATTCGTTTTGTCTGCTGGTCATGGTTCCATGTTGCTATACTCTCTTTTATATCTCACTGGCTATAAAAGTATTTCGCTAAATGACATAAAAAATTTTAGACAACTAGAAAGTATATGTGCTGGCCATCCAGAATATGAAAAAGGAACTGGAATCGAAACAACTACAGGTCCACTTGGGCAAGGAGTTGCAAATGCAGTGGGTTTTTCAATGGCTGAAGAAATTTTAAAAGCAAAATTTGGAAAAGATATTTATGACCACAAAACATATGTAATAGCAGGAGATGGTTGCTTGATGGAAGGAATTAGCCATGAAGCTCTCAGCTTAGCGGGGCACTTAAAGCTTAAAAACTTGGTAATGTTTTTTGATAATAATTCTATTTCTATTGATGGCCCGACAAGCCTAACTGTCTCTGATAATTATAAAAAAAGATTTGAGTCTTATGGTTGGGATTATATTGAAATCAACGGTCATGATGAAAAGCAAATTTTTAATGCTATTAAAAAAACACAAAAAGCAAAAAAACCGACCGTAATTTCTTGCAAAACTATTATTGGTTTTGGATCTCCCAATAAATCTGGAAAATCATCTGCACACGGAAGTCCTCTAGGCGAAGATGAAATTAATTTAGTAAGAAAAAAACTGAAATGGAGTTTTAATCCATTTGAAATTCCTAAAAATATTCTAGATGAATGGAGAAAAATAGGAAGTAAAGGAAAGCAAGTGCAAGAAAATTGGAAAAAAAAGATAAAGAATAAAAAAAAACTTTATGATGACTCTTCTAAATTATTTAAAAATATTTTTTCTACTGCAAAAGCAGAGGTAATTAAAAATGCCAAGCCAACAGCAACCAGAAAATCATCTGAAGATATTTTAAATTTATTAACAGAAAAAATACCAGAATTAATTGGTGGTTCAGCAGATTTGGCGGGATCCAATAACACCAAAACTAAAATCCAAAAAATTATTAAACCAGGAGACTTTTCAGGAACATATATTCATTATGGGGTAAGAGAGCATGCAATGTGCGCAATTATGAATGGAATTGCCCTACACGGTAATCTTATTCCTTATGGAGGAACCTTTTTAATATTCAGTGATTATTGCAAACCATCTATTAGACTCTCTGCTTTAATGAAGCAAAGAGTAATTTATGTAATGACACATGACTCTATAGGTCTAGGAGAAGATGGGCCAACGCACCAGCCAATTGAACAACTTGCTGGTTTAAGATCTATACCAAACTTAAATGTATTTAGGCCTGCTGACTCTACCGAAACTATTGAGTGTTGGGAATTAGCTATTCAACAAAAAGAAACACCAAGCATTCTCTCCTTAACTAGACAAAATCTAAATCCTGTAAGAACAAAATTTAATCAAGAAAATAAATGTTCCCTTGGTGCTTATGAAGTTCTTCGAACACGAAAAAATATAGATCTTACAATTATCGCAAGCGGGTCCGAGGTTGAATTAGGTATTCAATCAGCTCACGAACTTTCAAGACATGATATTTTCTGCAAAGTCATTTCTATGCCATGCCAAGAATTATTCGATGCTCAAAGCAATAATTATAAAAATAATATACTTAACGAAACTGAAGCGAAAATTTCTATTGAAGCAGGTTCAACTTTTGGATGGAAAAAATATACTGGAAATTCAGGAAAAGAATTGGGTATTGATAGTTTTGGAAAAAGTGGACCATATAAAAAAGTGTATGAACATTTTAAATTAACGAGTAATAATGTAATTAAGCAAGCAAAAGAGATTCTAGGTAAATAATGATTAAAGTGGCAATCAATGGCTTTGGAAGAATTGGTAGAATGGTTCTTCGTTCAATAATAGAAAAGAATATAAAATCAATTCAAGTAGTTGCTATCAATAATAGAGCAAACACTGGTGTAAGCGCTTTTTTATTAGAAAAGGATACAATCCATGGCAATCTTAATACAAAAGTCCAGTTTGATAAAAATAGTATAAAAATAAAAAATCAAAAAATTTTATGCTTTCATGAGAGCGATCCTGAAAATCTACCTTGGAAAAAACTTGGAATTGATATTGTGTTTGAGTGCACTGGAAAATTTAACTCTAAAGAACTTTCTAGTAAACATTTGCTCGCAGGTGCAAAAAGAGTATTAGTTTCCGCTCCCTGCAAAAATGCAGATAAAACAATTGTATATGGGGTTAATCATAAAAAGATTACTCCGAAAGATAAAATTATTTCTGTTGCATCCTGCACAACTAACTGTCTAGCTCCACTAGCTTTTGTGATGGACAAAAACTTCTCCATTGAAAGAGGTTACATGACAACTATTCATTCTTACACCACAGATCAAAGACTATTAGACAATTCTCACAAAGATTTAAGAAGAGCTCGAAGTGCTCCTAATTCAATGGTTCCTACTAGCACTGGAGCAGCTACCTCGTTAGGACTTATTTTGCCCAATCTAAAAAACAAAGTTGATGGCATCTCTATTAGAGTTCCAACTCCCAACGTATCTTTAGTTCAACTCTCATTCACAGCAAAAAAGAAAATAAATGAAAAATCTATTAACTTAGCCCTTGAAAAAGCTAGCAAAACTTACTTAAAAAATATTTTAGGAGTAAGCGAAGAACCACTTGTGTCCTCGGATTTTAATCATGACCCAAGATCATCCGTGGTAGATACCTTGTTAACAAAAGTGGTCGATGAAAAAATTGCTACTGTTTTTTCATGGTACGATAATGAATGGGGTTTTTCTAATCGAATGATTGATCTTGCTTTATTTTTAAAAAAATAATTCCGCCAAATGCAATTATTAAGAAGATTAGATAAAAATAAAAACTTAAATAATTTAAAAATATTACTCCGTGTTGATTTTAATGTTCCTAGAAATAGTGAGGGTGTCACAGATGCTACCAAAATATTTAAAGTAAAAAAAATTATAACTAACTTTATTGATCAAGGTGCGATTGTAATTTTATGCTCTCACCTTGGTAGACCTCAAGTAAAAGGCAAAGATGGTTTTTCATTAATGCCAATAAAAAAAGCTGCGGAACAAATTCTAGAAAAAGAAATTACTTTCATTGAAAAAGATTTTAAAAAAAATATTGATGAGGAAATTAAAAACAATAAAAAATTATTTTTGCTAGAAAATTTGCGGTTTGATATTGGTGAAGAAAAGAATGATCCTGAATTTGCAAAAATTTTGGCAAACTTGTGCGATATATATATCAACGAGGCTTTTTCATGCTCTCATAGAAAACACGCATCTATTCACGGAATTACAAAATTCGTGGACTCTTATGCAGGAGAAACTATTCAAGAAGAGTTGGTGGCTCTCAACTCAATCGTTTCAGGTGCTCAAAAGCCTATTACCTGCATTATAGGAGGTTCAAAAATTTCAACTAAAATAGATTTAATTAACAACCTCCTTCCACGAATTGATTTTATGATTATAGGAGGTGCTATGGCTAATAATTTTTTTAAATATAATAATTTTGAGGTAGGAAAATCTAAAATAGAAGAAGATATTAATTTGACGATTAAAACCATTCTCGAAGAAGCAGATAAACATAATTGCAAATTAATACTTCCGATTGATGTTGTGACCGCAAAAACTTTTGAAGAAAAAGGTATCAATAAAACTCTTAATACAATTGAAAAAGACGATATGATCTTAGATATTGGAAATGAAACAGTAAAACATATAATTGCAGTACTAAGACAATCAAAAACAATTTTTTGGAATGGACCTCTGGGTTTTTTTGAAAAAGACAGTTTTGCAAAAGGTACTAACCAAATTTCTCAAAATATAGCTGAGCTTACTATTGAAAAAAAATTGATTTCTATAGCTGGTGGTGGAGATACGTTTGCAGCAATTAAAAAATCAAAAGAAGAAAAAAACTTTACCTATATATCCACAGCGGGAGGTGCTTTTTTAGAATGGTTGGAGGGAAAAATTCTTCCTGGATTAAAAGTGCTTGAAATTAAAAATTAAATTTATATAGATTATTTCCATGAATTTAGAACAAATTGCATTGCAAATGTTGGCTTCTGGAAAGGGAATTCTAGCAGCCGATGAAAGCACAGGCACAATGACCAAAAGACTTGATGCTGTCAAAGTTCCATCTACAGAAAATAATAGATTAAATTTTAGAGAAACATTATTTACATCAAAAAATGCCTCTTCCTATATTAGTGGTGTAATTTTATATGATGAAACACTTAGACAAAAAACAAGTAATGGAACAACTATTCCTGAGTTGTTAAGCAAACAAAACATTATTCCTGGTATTAAAGTTGATGCTGGAACAAAATCTCTTGCAGGATCTCCAGATGAGCTAATCACGGAGGGATTAAATGGTTTGAGAGAAAGACTAAAAGAATATTACAAACTTGGAGCTCGTTTTACAAAATGGCGTGCTGTTTATAAAATATCTAATAAATTTCCTACTAACGCAGCAATAGTTTCAAATGCTCACTCTCTTGCAAGATACGCTGCATTAGTGCAAGAGGCAAATATGGTTCCAATTGTTGAACCTGAAGTTTTGATGGATGGAAATCACGATATACAAAAATGTTATGATGTTACCTCTAGTGTTTTATATGAATGTTTTAATCAACTTAAAATAGCCAAGGTTAAATTAGAAGGCATTGTCTTGAAACCAAATATGATTTTAAATGGTTCGAGCTCAGGGATAAAAAATGAGACTGCAATGGTGGCTGCAAAAACTTTAGAATGTCTTAAAAATAATGTTCCAGAAGAAGTTCCTGGAATCGCATTTTTATCTGGTGGTCAAAGTGAAATAGAGGCTACCCAAAACTTGAATGAAATAAATAAAATTAATGATAGTAATTTTATTTTCACCTTTTCATATGGAAGAGCATTGCAACAAAGTGCATTGAAAAAATGGGCTGAAAATATTCAAGACAAAAAAGCTGTTCAGGCTGTTTTTGATCAAAGAGCGCTTATGAACAGTCTTGCTGCAACAGGAAAATGGGATCAAAATAAAGAAATAGCAGCTTAGATTGTCAAAAAAAAATATTTATCTAATAACTCCTAATTCATTAAATAAGGCATTTTATGATTATTTACCCTTATTATTAAAATCAAATAGAATTGCCTATCTTCAAATACGGCTAAAAAAGCTTTCCAAATTGAAATTAATTCAAGTGATAAAAAAGATAAAAAAAATTGTTGGTAACCAAACCAAAATAATTATTAATGATTTTCCAGATATTGCAGACGAATTAAAATGTAACGGATGCCACTTAGGTCAAAAAGATGCAAAAATCAAAATAGTTAAAAAAAAATTTAAAAATATTAAAACTATCGGTGCAACTTGCCATAATTCAAAAAGGCTTGCCCTAGACTCCATTGCTTCTGGAGCATCTTATGTAGCTTTTGGATCTTTTTTTAAAACAAAGACTAAAAAAACAAAGTATAAAGCAAGTATTACACTGCTGAATTGGGCAAAAAACAAAATAAAAAAACCCATCGTTGCTATTGGCGGAATTAATGACCAAAACTATAAAGTTTTACTAAAAAATGGCGCTAACTTGATAGCTTGCTCTAGCTTTATTTGGAAAAACAAGAAATACAACCCTATTCAAGCTTTGAATCAATTAAAATAATTTATTTCGTACCAAAAAAGGTGTATTACCCTGCGATATGAAAATTTCAGCAATTGAAATAAAACCAGGAACTATCATAGAGCACGAAAAAGATTTATGGTTATGCTTAAAAGCTCAGCACGTTAAACCTGGAAAAGGTGGGGCGTTCAATCAGGTAGAGTTAAAAAGTATTACAAAAGGTACTAAATTGAATGAACGATTTAGATCTGATGAAACAGTTGAAAAAGCTTCATTAGATGAAAGAAATTATCAATTTTTGTATGGCGATGATCAAAATTTATTTTTTATGGATATGAAAGATTACGAACAAATAAGTATCCCTAAAGAATTAGTAGGAGATGACGAAAATCTCATGACAGAAAATTTAGATTGTGTAATTGAATTTTACGATGAAAAACCTTTAAAAGTTACACTTCCAAAAAATTTAGAATTTGATGTTCTGGAAACTGATGCGGTAGTAAAAGGACAAACAGCAGCTAGTTCTTATAAGCCTGCATTAATTCAAAATAATATTAAAATTCAGGTTCCTCCTTTTATTAATCAAGGTGACAGAATTGTGATTGATTCTGTAACACGTGAGTATGTAAAAAAGGCAAATTAGATGCCTTTATTATCTCCTGAAATAAATGTCTTAGAAAAAGCATGCTTGAAAGCATCAAAAATTATTATTCGAGATTTTGGAGAAATTGAAAAATTACAAGTATCAAAAAAAGGTCCTGGAGATTTTGTAACCAAAACTGATAAAAAAGTAGAAGAAATACTTATTGAAGAATTAGAAAAAGCTAGACCTGGATATAATTTTTTAGCCGAAGAAGGAGGAACAACTAAAGAAAAAAAAAGTGAATTTACATGGATCATTGATCCGATTGATGGAACTACAAATTTTATGCACGGCATTCCTCACTTTGCTATTTCCATAGGGTTAGAAAAAAGCGGAGAATTAATTGCTGGAATAATTTTTGATCCAATCAAAAATGAAATGTTTTATGCAGAAAAAGGTAGGGGTGCTTATTTAAATAACTCAAGAATAAGGGTTTCTTCTAGAAACATTGTCAATGACTCCGTTGCTTTAACAGGTGGCCCAGCTTTTGCCGAAAATAATAAACAAAAATTTTTCGAAGAATACATCGCCATGTCAAATCAGTTTCACCAAGTAAGAAAACTGGGAAGCGCTGCATTAGATTTGGCCTATGTGGCAGCGGGTCGAGCTGAAATATTTTGGCATAAAAACTTACAATACTGGGATATTGCCGCAGGAATTATCATAGTAAAAGAGTCTGGTGGTACCATTTCAGATTTTAAAGGAAAGCCATTTAGCCTAAATAATAACCAACTATTAGCAACCAATTCAAGACTTGATTCAGATACTGTAAAGATTTTATCATCCATTAAATGATAAAATTTGTTTTTTTTTTATTTTTAGATGTTGTTGCATTTAGTGGAATATTAATTTCAACCCTTCCCTTTCTTATTCATAATTACGGCGGCGATATTTTTATCATCACATTAGCATTTGGCTCTTTTTCTTTTTTTCAATTTTTTGTTTCTCCATTCTGGGGTGGCTTATCAGATAAGCTTGGTAGAAAACCCTTGCTTCTAATGAACTGTGTTGCAGAATTAATAGCTAATATAATTTTAGCTCTTAGTGGATCCGTTTTTATAATTTTTTTATCAAGAGTGATTGCTGGTTTATTTAAAACTAATGTTTCAGTTGGAACTGCATATATTGCAGATATCACAGATAACAATAATAGAGCGAAAGGTATGGGTATGTTTGGTGTAGCTTTTGGTCTTGGTTTTACAATTGGTCCTTTAATTGGAGGATTAATTGCAGGATCTGATTTTACATTCAAATCTCTAAGTAATGTAGCTTGGTTTGCCTGCTCTATAAATTTAATCAATCTTATTTATGTTTTTTTATTTTTAGATGAAAGTTTAAAAGAAAAAAAAGATTACAAAATAAAATACTCTTTGGAAAAGTTTCAATCTCAATTCAAAACTATTGCTAATGAAAAGCTTTTTCCTTTTTTTATTTTAATATTTTGTATTCACTTAACATTCTCAGGAATGGAAGGTACAATTGCTATGTGGGGTAAAGAAACTTTTTCTTGGGGTCCTAGAGAAATAGGATTTGTAATGTTACTAGCAGGTCTTACTCAAATTTTTGTTCAGGGTGGTTTGTTAAGAATTTTATTAAAAAGTTTTACAGAAAAACAGCTTATTAGAAGTGGCTACATTTCTTTAATTTTAGGTTTTTTAATAATACCCACTTCAAATATCATCCTAATACCTGTTGCAATTATACTTCTTTGCTTTGGTATCGGAGTTACAGGACCTTGTATCAATAGTCTTATTTCCAAAACATCTCCTCCGCATTTAAAAGGATTGGCACTAGGTTCTGCTTACTCGTCTCAAGCTGCGGCAAGATTTTTTGGCCAACCAATAGCGGGACTTCTGTTTTTACACCTTGGAAAAAATTACCATTTCTATTTTGATGTTGTATTTTTACTAATTTTGGCCCTTTTTTATTTTGTTTTGAACCCAAAACATGAAAAAGCTCTTTGATTCACAATTTTATAGTTTCTTGTTTATTTTGACTTATTTGCTATAACAGCGAACTTATTATGAAAAAAAATGTTCACCCAAATTTACACTCCATAACTGTTCAAATGACAGACGGAAGTGAATTTCAGACCATGTCAACATGGGGCAAGGAGGGTGACGTAATGAAACTAGATATTGACCCAAAATCACATCCTGCTTGGACAGGGGTTACCCAAAAACTTCAGGACAAAGGAAGAGTAAGCAAATTTAATAAGCGATTTGCTAATTTACAAAAGGCATAGTTTTTTATGAATCAACCATTAATGCCAAAAGCGACAGCTGTTTGGTTAATAGACAATACTACTTTGACATTTAAACAAATCGCAGATTTTTGTGGATTGCATGAACTTGAGGTTAAAGGAATTGCTGATGGTGATGTTGCAGTAGGAATAAAAGCTTATAATCCTATTTTATCAAATCAATTAACTAGAGAAGAAATTCAACTATCCTCCGAAGATCCCTCAAGACCATTAAAAATGAATCAAAAAAATATGGATATTGAAGTAAAAAAAATGGTGGGAACCAAATACACTCCGATTGCCAAAAGAGAAGATCGTCCAAACGCGATCGCTTGGCTAACTAAAAATTATCCTCAATTAGCTGATAGTCAAATCTGCAAATTGGTAGGAACTACGAAAAATACCGTCGTTGGTATCAGAACTAGAAAACACTGGAACATGTCTAATATCTCTCCCAAAGATCCGGTTGCAGCAAATTTATGTACTCAAACAGATTTAATGAAAGCAGTAGAAAAAGCTAAAAGAAAACAAGAAAAACTTGAAAAAGCCAAGAAAAAAGAAAAAGAAAATCAAGTAAGCGCTGCAGAATAAATATTTTCTAGTGAAAGTAAAAAAAAATACAATTCAAAAAGTTGCTATTGTAATGGGTAGCAAGTCTGATTGGCCAACAATGAAATGGTGCGCTGATACTCTTAAATATCTCCAGGTAAAGTTTGAGGCAAAAATTATTTCAGCTCACAGAACACCAGATCGTATGTATGATTTTGCAAAAACAGCAGAGGCAAACAATTTTTGTGTAATTATTGCTGGAGCTGGAGGATCAGCTCATCTTCCTGGAATGATCGCATCCATGAGCACTCTACCTGTAATTGGAGTTCCTATTGAAAGTAAAAAACTTAAAGGACTAGATAGCTTGCTATCAATTGTTCAAATGCCAAAGGGAATTCCTGTTGGAACTGTTGCAATTGGTAAAGACGGTGCAATTAACGCAGGTCTTATGGCTGCATCTATTATTGCACTGTCCAATCAAAAAATTAAAAAAAATTTAACTCGTTGGAGAAATAAACAAACAACATCTGTTAAAAAAAAACCTAATTAAGACATGAATAAAAAAGCTCCAATACTAGGTATTATTGGTGGGGGTCAATTAGGTAGTATGCTTTGTCAGGCTGCAAATAAACTAAATATACAAACAACGGTTTTAACTGATGATAAAGAGGCTCCTGCTCAAAATTTTTGTAATAATTTTATTTATACTGAATACAATTCATCTAAAAAATTAGAAGAATTTGCAAAATCCTGTGATTTCATAACTTTTGAATTTGAAAATATTCCTTTTGAAATATTAGATAAAATATCTAAAATTACAAAAGTCAACCCTGGTCCTGAAATTAATAAAGTAGTTCAAAATCGATTTTCTGAGAAAAATTTTTTAAAGAACTTGGGAATTGCTACAACCTCATATGCTTTTATTAAATCAAAACAGGATGTTCAAAAAAATATAGATTTGCTACCTGGTATATTAAAAACTTGTACTCTTGGTTATGATGGAAAAGGTCAATTTGTTATTAAAAGCTTAGAAGATGTTAAGGACGAATGGTGCTTTACTGATGATTATATTCTAGAAAAATTTATTAATTTAAAACAAGAAATTTCAATTATTATTACTAGATATCAAGATGGCTCATTTTCTATTTTTGAACCTTTTGAAAATATCCATAAAGATCAAATTCTCAATACTTCAACTATACCTGCCAATATATCTGTAGAAATTAAAAAAGATGCAGAATTCATTTCAAAAAAAATATCTGAAAAGTTACAATATATTGGCACCATGTGTGTCGAATTTTTTATCGATCAAGATAATAAATTATATGTAAATGAAATAGCACCGCGCGTTCATAATTCAGGGCATCTAACCATAAACACATATAATATAAGTCAGTTTGAAAATCATGTGCGCGCTATATGTAATTTAGAAAATGTTCCTTTAAAGAAAATATCAAATGGAATAATGACCAATATAATAGGAGATGAAATTACTAAATATAGATCACGATCTTTTGGAAAAAATGAATTTTTTTTCGATTATTTAAAAAGAAATATTAAAGACAAAAGAAAGATGGGTCATTTCACTGTTTTAAAATAGTTAAAAACCTCTGCCTCTAGAGTTATCAGGCTTAAACTTGTTAAACAAAGACAATATATCTACCGAACAAATCTTTGATTTAATTTCATTGAATGTTTTTACTTTTTTTAATGAACTATCAATATCTCCAACAATTTTTTCTTTCTTATAATCGTTTAACGTTATTATTTTAATAAATGTTTTAGAATAAACTGCGCTTAAAATTAATCTTTTTGAATAATAATTTAAATCTGTTGAAGCATCTCCAGCTAGATCCCACATCTTACTACTTATTTTAAAACAATAATCTAAGATTTGGGAAAATTTTTTTTCTTTAGATAAATGCATAAATACTTTTTTTAAAAAATATTTTCTCTTTAAGTCATAATTTAATTGATATTCAAGTAACATTTTAATTTTTGCTGTAGTGCTAATTATGTTATTTATTATTTTTTTTTGCTTCTCCAAACTAAAAAGAATTTCCTCAAAATAAAAAGTAATAATCAAGTCAGACACTTCATTATTATCCATGTATCTAATTTTTTTATTTTTTTTAATTAATTCAATTTCTTTAATATGAGAGAAAAATAAATTTTCAGCATTTTGTATGCAATAATTCAATATTTTAGATTTTTCTACTTTATTCATTTTCAAATTTTTCAATCTTTAAAAAAGTATATTTTAATATAACCCATAATAATGGATAAGTAATAAAAGATCCTAAAAAATTATAAAAATACAGAAGATAATCAAAGTTAACTTTTTCAAAAAAGAAAATACTCAAAACTAAAATATAAGCTACTGCAATAGATAAGCCACATGCAAACCATTCTGAAATAAAAATAGATCTTAATTTTATATTATGCTGATATAATGCTATTTTATAAATAATCATATAAGCAAGAGATGAAATGCCCAACGAAATTCCTACCAAAGAGTCATTTACTAAACCAAGAATAAATAAAGTCGATAACGTAAAATACTTAAATCGATTAAATGAAAAAAAATAAATTAGTAAGTACTGTAAATTCAAGTAATGATTTATATCAAAAAAAAAATTGAATTCAGATAGTATGGAATTGCCAATAATGGAAAAAATAACAATGACAAATGCTATAACATCATTATAGTTTTTTTTTATTCTGCTCATTTAATTAATAAAAATAGAAACTCTATCAATTTGAAAAATTTCGTAATTCAAATGGATAGTATAATTATTACTACCCTCTTTTACCTCAATATAACCTACTGCGATCCCTTTTTTTAAAACACCATCAATATCCGAAGTAAAAATTTTGTCATTATTTTCAATTTTGTGCTCTTTTGGTAAAAACTCTAGACTTAACTTATTTTGTTTAAGAGGACTTCCGGCTAATATTGCGTTAGTCATGCTCTCTCCGATCACAACTGGAACCCTGCTATTAATATCAGTTAAAAATATTCCTCTAGCAGAGTTATAATTTACTTCAGAAATTTGTCCTACTAAATTATTATTTTTTACGACAGGATTTCCTATTTTCAATCCATCTTTGGATCCTTTATTCAGCATAAAAGAATTTGAGAATATGCTATCAATGTTAGAAATTACTTTCGCATAAATCACTTCTGATTGATAAAGCTCTTCCTCTTTTAAAAATTCTTGATTTTTTTTATAATCCTGTTTTAAAAAAAAATTTTGCTGCTGCAATTCTTCAATTTTATTTTCTAATAAAACTAATTGATTTTTTTGATCCTTAAGATCAATTATAGTCTTAATTTCTCTTGGAATTTCTATCAACTCTTTTATAGGATAAGTGATGATATGAGCTGAATAAGCAGTTGCATCATTTATATATTTTTTTAACTCTTTGATAATTTTTTGATTTGAAAAATCTAAGTAAATTAAAAGAAAAGATAATAAAAAAATTAAATATGTTCTAAAAGCACTTTTATCAAACCAACTATTTTCTGCTTTCATTAAGCCTTTTAATACTCGGTTAACATAGCAGAGAATATTCCCTCTTGCTCTAGAGCCTTTCCAGTTCCAAGCGCCACACAAGATAATGGATCTTCAGCTATAGAAACGGGTAATCCCGTTTCTTTAGCAATTAGCTTGTCTAAATTTTTTAGGTAGGCACCGCCACCTGCTAGTACCATTCCCATATCAACTAAATCTGCTGCAAGTTCTGGTGGTGTATTTTCCAATGCTTCTCTGATTGCAGAAATAATTTGACTAATTACTGGTGCCAAAGCTTCAGCCGTATCTTTTTCAGTAAGCTTTACTTCTTTGGGAACTCCTGTTCTCACATCTCTTCCTTTCATGATATAAGTGTTCTCAGTATTAGATGGAATTGCTGAACCAATTTCTTTTTTGATTTTCTCAGCGGTAGACTCTCCGATTAGTAAGTTAAACCTTTTTCTCATAAAAGAAATAATAGCCTGATCAAGTGCGTCACCAGCCAATCGTAATGATTTAGAGTAAACAATTCCACCCAGTGACAAAACAGCAATTTCAGTGGTTCCTCCACCAATATCAACGATCATAGAGCCTGTAGGCTCTGAAATAGGAAGGCCCGCACCAATCGCTGCTGCAACTGGTTCTTCTATTAGCTGAACTTTTCTTGCTCCAGCTGCATGCGCAGCCTCTTGTATCGCCCTTCTTTCTACTGGTGTTGAACCGGTAGGGACACAAATAATAATTCTAGGATTTGCAAAAGCAGATCTTTTATGAACTTTTTTAATAAAGTGTTTGATCATCTCTTCAGTAACAACGAAATCAGCAATAACACCATCACGCAAGGGTCTTATAGCTTGAATGCTTCCAGGAGTTCTGCCTAGCATTTGTTTTGCATCTTCTCCCACAGCTAAAACAGTATTTTTACCTTTATCGTTTATTATCGCAACAACTGACGGCTCGTTTAACACAATTCCTTTTCCTTTGACATAAACCAACGTATTCGCAGTTCCAAGATCTATTGCCATATCAGTAGACCACATTGACATTACTTTATTAAACATTTTATTTTCTCCGCTTAAATTGCTGCTGAAAACTCATCGTTAGGAGCAGTTCGTTTTCTTTTTATTATTAATTTATTTAATGCATTAATGTAAGCTTTTGCAGAGGCTACCAATGTATCGGTATCTGCCGCTTGGCCTACAGAAATTTTTCCATTTTCCTCAATTCTTACGCTAACAGTTGCCTGCGCATCAGTGCCTTCAGTAACAGCGTGAACTTGGTATAGCTGTAAATTAGCATCATGCGGAAAAAGCTCTTTAATTCCTTTAAAAATTGAATCAACTGGTCCATCACCTGATTGCTCTGTTTTTGAAGTTGTTCCATATATATCAAGTTCTATAATTGCTTTTTGTCCTTTTGTTCCAGCAAATACATCCAAAGAAACCAGTTTGATCACATTATTATCTTTCATCAGTTCATCATCAACTAATGCAGCTATATCCTCGTCAAATACATGCTTTTTTTTATCTGCAAGGTTTTTGAATTTCTTAAAAGATTCATCAATTTTACCTTCATCAAAATTTAAATATCCCAATGCAATTAGTTTTTCTTTAAAAGCATGTCTTCCAGAATGTTTTCCCATTACTAAAGAAGATTTGCTTACTCCAACGCTTTCGGGAGTCATAATCTCATAGGTGTTTTTGTTTTTTAACATACCGTCTTGATGAATACCCGACTCATGAGCAAAGGCATTTTTTCCAACTATTGCCTTATTGTACTGAACTGGAAAACCTATAGTACTGGATAATAATTTTGAACAAGAACTAATTTTTGTAGTGTCAATATTAGTTTGATAAGGCATCAAATCATTTCTGGTTTTAATTGCCATAACAACTTCTTCAAGAGCTGCATTTCCTGCTCTTTCACCAATTCCATTAATAGTGCATTCTACTTGTCTTGCCCCTACCGAAATCCCTGCCAACGCATTTGCAACTGCTAAACCTAAATCATTATGCGTATGTGTTGACACAACCGCTTTGTCAATATTGGGCACTCTATTAAAAAGATCTTTAATAATTCTCTCATAGTCTGAAGGTGTTGCATAACCAACTGTATCAGGAATGTTAACTGTGGTTGCTCCACACTTTATAGCCAACTCTACAGTCTTGCATAAAAAATCCATATCTGTTCTTGTTGCGTCTTCAGGAGACCATTCCACATCAGGTGTAAATTTTTTTGCGTACTCAACGCTAAATTTAATTAATTCCAAAACCTCTTCTCTAGTTTTTTGCAACTTGTGTTTCATATGAAGATCGCTAGTAGATATAAAGGTATGAATTCTATAATGTTTAGAATGTTTCAAAGATTCATGACACTTATCTAAATCATTTTTTAAAGCTCTAGCCAAGCCACAAGGAATAGTTTTGGTTAAAATTTTACTTATTGCAGAAACAGCCTCAAAATCACCGTCTGATGCAGCTGGAAATCCTGCTTCCATCACGTCGACCCCCAAATCCTGAAATGCTTTTGCAATTTGAACTTTTTCTTCTAAGCTCATAGATGCGCCAGGTGACTGTTCACCATCTCTTAGAGTCGTATCAAATATAATAATTTGGTTTTTGTTCATGCCTTTAATCTAATAAAGCTTAATGCAAAAATCTACTTTTAACGCATTGATTGCATTTCGCTTTTACAGCTTTGCTTAAAAAAAAGAAAGAAAAATCCTTAATTTCTTAGTTTTTATCCTTATCGATAATTTTATTGTTAGCTATCCAAGGCATTAAGGCTCTTAATTTTTCTCCTACTTGCTCAATAGGATGGTCAGCCAAATCTTTTCTCATCTGAAGAAAGTTTTTTTGTCCAGCTTCATTCTCTTTCATCCAATCTTTAGTGAATTTTCCTGATTGTATATCTTTCAAGACCTCTTTCATTCTTTCCTTGGTTTTGTCATCAATAATTTTTTTTCCAGAAACATACTCTCCATATTCTGCTGTATTAGAAATAGAGTAGTTCATGTTTGCAATTCCACCTTCGTATATAAGATCCACAATAAGCTTAACTTCATGCAAACATTCAAAATATGCCATTTCAGGTGGATAACCAGCTTCAACCAAAGTTTCGAAACCTTTTTTTATCAATTCTACTAATCCACCACACAAAACAACTTGCTCACCAAATAAATCAGTTTCACATTCATCTTTAAATGTAGTTTCTATTATTCCAGATTTTCCTCCTCCAATAGCCGACGCATATGACAAAGCTAAATCTCTAGCTTTTCCAGAGCTATCTTTATGAACTGCCATCAAACAAGGAACACCTCCTCCTTTTTGAAATTCAGTTCTCACTAAATGTCCAGGACCTTTTGGTGCAACCATAAAAACATCCAGATCATCTCTTGATTTAATCAAATCGTAATGAATATTTAAACCATGAGCAAAAGCCAAACTAGATCCCTGTTTCATTCTTTGCTCAATATGATTTTTGTAAATACCTGATTGTAATTCATCTGGGGCCAAAATCATTACCACATCGGCCCACTCAGCAGCATCAGAAATGTTCATCACTTTTAAACCTGCCTGCTCAGCTTTTTTGATACTTGAAGAACCTTCTCGCAATGCAACTACAATTTCTTTTACTCCACTATCCTTTAAATTCAAAGCATGTGCGTGACCTTGACTTCCAAAGCCTATAATCGCTACTTTTTTTGATTTAATTAAATTTACATCAGCGTCTTTTTCGTAAAACATTTTCATAAAACTTTTCCTTTATTTTCCTGTATGGTTTCCGAACCCTTTTTCATGGCTAAAGGGCCCGTTCTTGTAATACTTGCCAAACCAAATGGTTTTGCTTTCTTAATAAAATCATCAATATCTCTTCTTGTGTTTACAATTTGTATGATAAATGATTGTGAGGTTTTATCTAAAAACTCAGCTTTAAAGTCAATACAAATCTCCTCAGCTTTTCTTAGTAATTCATCATTACCTTTAAACTTACATAAAGCCAGCTCTCTAAAAATAGAGTTATTATCAATTTTATAGTCAGCAACTTTATGTACAGGAACTAATTTTAACAGTTGAGCTTTAATCTGCTCTATAACTGGTCTGCTGCCATTCGTAGAAATAGTAATTCTTGAAATATTTTTTTCTTCATCAACCTTTGCAACTGCCAATGATTCAATATTATATCCTCTTCCTGAAAAAAGTCCTGAAACCCTCGCAAGAACACCTGCTTCATTATCTACCCAAGCAACAATAATAACTCTTTCAATTTTTTCCTCTATATTATCAATACTATATGCAGATTTTGGCATTAAACTAAAACTTTTCCTTCCTCTGAAATAGTTTCCTCGTCTTCAGGTCCTAAAATCATTTCATTATGAGCTTTTCCTGAAGGTATCATTGGGAAACAGTTTTCTTCTTTTTCAACAACACAATCAAAAATAACTGGTTTATCTATAGTAATCATTTCTTTTATTTTCTCATCTAATTCACTTGGGGTACTAGCTCTCATTCCCACAGCTCCATAAGCTTCAGCAAGTTTTACAAAATCTGGTAAGGCTTTTGAATAACTTTCTGAATAGTTTTTATCATGCAGTAGTTCTTGCCATTGTCTAACCATTCCCATGTATTCATTATTTAAAATAAATATTTTTACTGGAAGGCGATATTGAACTGCAGTGGAGAGTTCTTGTATATTCATCAAAATTGAAGCCTCACCTGCAATATCGATGACTAATTTTTTGGGATGAGCTAATTGAACTCCAATTGCAGCAGGCAAACCATAGCCCATGGTTCCCAATCCGCCTGAAGTCATCCATCTATTTGGTTTATTAAATTTATAATGCTGTGCTGCCCACATTTGATGCTGACCTACCTCTGTAGTTATAAAGGCATCTTGATTCTTGGTTAATTCATAGAGTCTATGTACTGCATGCTGGGGTAAAATTGTTGTTGTTCCTTGTTTGAAGGATAATGATTTTTTTTCTCTCCATGTTGCAATTTGTTTCCACCAATTGCTAATTTTTTCTTTATTAGAATTTTTGAAAGTTGGATATTTTTTCTTAATGATATTAATCATTGAGGTCATAATACTATTGGCATCACCTACAATTGCTACATCGACTTTAATAATTTTGTTAATGGAAGACGGGTCTATATCAATATGGATTTTTTTTGAGTTTGGTGAAAATTTACTAACCATACCTGTTATACGATCATCAAACCTTGCTCCAATATTAATCATTAAATCACAATCGTGCATTGCATGATTAGCTTCATAAGTTCCATGCATTCCAAGCATTCCTAAAAATTGTGGGTCCTCACCCGGAAAACAACCTAGACCTTGCAATGTTGAAGTTATAGGAAAACCTGTCAAAGATATTAACTCTCTCAATGTATCGGACGCTTTAGGGCCAGCATTAATAACTCCTCCTCCAGTGTAAAAAATTGGTTTTTTTGAATTTGCTATTAGCTCAACTGCTTTTTCTATTTCATTAACATCGCCAGCAAAGGTTGGCTGATAACTGTCAATTTTAATTGTTTCATGGGATTTATAAATTCCCTTTTTAAATTGAATGTCTTTAGGAATATCGATGAGTACAGGACCTGGTCTTCCTGTTGTTGCAATTCGAAAAGCTTTGTGAATTGTTTCGGCAAGTTGATTAACATCCTTGACTAACCAATTATGTTTTGTGCATGGTCTAGTAATTCCGGTTGTATCACACTCCTGAAATGCATCTGTTCCAATCAAATGGGTAGGAACTTGTCCGCTAATACATACTAAAGGAATTGAATCCATGTAAGCATCTGTTAATGCCGTCACCATATTTGTTGCGCCCGGTCCTGATGTAACCAATACTACCCCTGGTTTACCTGATGATCGTGCGTAACCTTCCGCAGCATGACCAGCCCCCTGCTCGTGTCTAACTAGAATATGCTTAATTTCTTTTTGTTTAAATAATTGATCGTACAAAGGCAGTACAGCTCCCCCCGGATAACCAAAAATATATTCAACTTTATGATCGGACAGAGCTTTAAAAACTATCTCTGCACCAGTTAATTCTGTGCTCATTAAAATCTCCCGAAAGGGGAATTTATATGACTAAAATATCTGGTCAAGTTTTAGATACAAATAACGAAACTTTTTTACTCAAATTTGAATATTTTTGATCATCAAAAGCGGTCCAGCCCTGCATTTGTCCCCTTTGCCATGTAAATTGTCTCTTTGCATACTGTCTTGTACGAATAATAACATAATCTATTAATTTTTTTTTGGTGATTTTTTTTTCTAAATAATCTGAAATTTCTTTTACTCCTATTATAAAATTTGCTGGCAATTTTTTGTTTATCTTCAATTTAAGAAATTTTTTTACTTCTATAATAGATTTATTACATATTATTTTTCTTGATCTCGTAATAATTTTTTTATGCAAATACTGTCTATCCGGAATTAAAGTAATTTTAATAAAATTATTTTGATCAAAGTTCGGTTTTGTTTCAGCTTGCCAATCATATAAAGATTTTTTTGTTGCCAAATAAACCTCATACGCTCTAATCATTCTTTGTTTGTCAGTTGATTGTAAATAAAGTTTACATTTGGGGTCTAGTTGAATTAATTTTTCATAAAACTGATGATTTCCCAATTGGGAGTGCATCTTAATTATTTTATTTCTAATTATTTTAGAAATTTTTGGTATTGAAACCATACCATTAATTAAGCACTTAAAATAAAGACCCGTTCCCCCAACAACTATGGGTATTTTTTTATTAATTTGAATTTTTTTTATTTTTGGAATAACTAATTTTAACCATTGTCCTACAGAAAAATTTTTCTTTACACTTAAAAATCCATATAAATGATGTTTTATTTTTTTTAAGTCGGTTGGCCTTGCTGATAAAATTTTAATTTCTTTATAAACTTGCATGCTATCTGCATTAATAATTTCTCCATTAAATTTTTTTGCTAGATCAATTGCTAATCTTGATTTTCCTGATGCGGTAGGTCCTGATATTAATATAATTTTTGATGACATGGAGTGCGCATTACTTTATTTTCACACCAACATATCTACTTCTGTTTTGAGAATCTATAACTGTTAACAATAAAGATTTATTACCTGTGTTAATCAGTTTTTTAATTTTATTTTCAAAATCTTCTGCATTTATAATTTTATTGTTTTGTAGAGCCACAATGACATCACCAACTTGGATAGTGGTATCAGCCAAAGCTCCGTCAGCATCTATTTCTTGAATAATAACGCCATTTTTTCCAGTCGTTAATTTTCTTGAAGAAACGTCTTGGCTGGTAATATCTCTTACCTTGGCGCCTAAGCTTTTAAGCAATACATCATCTTTTTTTTCTAACTTTTGAGGAGCGGACTTAGTTTTGAACTCTTCTGTATCCTCTAGTCTTCCTAGTACAATTGTTTTACTAACTATTTTTTTATCTCTCCAAATTTTTAAAGTAGCCTCTTTTCCTACCGGTGCTTCTCCCACAACTTTGGGAAGTTTTCGCATCGTATCAATTTTAATTCCATTAAATTCAATAATTACATCACCTTCTTTTATTCCAGCTTTTTTTGCTGGACTCTTTTCATTTACATCAGCAACTAAGGCTCCCATTTCTTCTTTCATTCCAAGGCTATCTGCAATTTCTTTGGTAACCTCTTGAATTCTTACTCCTAACCACCCTCTTCTAGTTTCTCCATATTCTCTTAACTGCTCAATAACATTTTTTGCAAAATTAGCTGGAATCGCAAATCCAATTCCAACCGAACCTCCTGATTGAGAAAAAATTGCAGTATTGATTCCAACGACTTCTCCATTCATATTAAACAGCGGTCCACCAGAATTTCCCTGGTTGATAGATGCATCTGTTTGAATAAAATTATCATATCTACCCATATTAATATCTCTATTAATGGCAGAAATAATCCCTGAAGTAACTGTGCCTCCTAAACCGAAAGGATTTCCTATAGCAAGCACCCAATCGCCCACTCTTGCTTTTCCTGAATCTCCTAAGGTAACAGGTTTAAATTTATTACTTGATTGAATTTTTAAAACAGCAATATCGCTAACTGGATCTGTTCCAATTAGTTTAGCCTCATATTCTTTTCCATCTGTAAATTTAACCAATATACCTTCAGATCCTTGAATGACATGATTATTAGTTATGACAATTCCATCCTGAGAGATTACAAAGCCAGACCCAAGCGCTGTTGACTTTCTTTTTTGAGGAGCTCCTTGTTGTTGATTAAACTCTTTAAAAAAATCCTCAAAAGGTGATCCTGGGGGAAATTGAAACGGAAAAGGTGATTGAGCTCTTGTTTCTACAACTCTTGTTGCTGCAATGTTAACCACAGATGGCATTAATTTTTCTGCAAGATCAGCAAAGCTTTCGGGCACTCCTTTTGAAAATGAATGAGATGTAAAAAATAAAGTAAAAGAAAAAAATACAACTAGTATAATTTTGCTTTTATTGAAAATTTTTTTCATTAACTATTCTTCTTTATATACCAAACTAATATAAATCCTATTACGGCAAAAATAAGTCCTCCAGATCTTAGTTTTGTCGCAGGCATATCTTTCATTACGTTAAGCATATTTTTCATTCCATTAGGAAAAGCTGCATAAAGCAAACCCTCTATTACCAAAAGAAGACCTAAAGCTATGCCAAGCTCTTTCATTAAAAGAATTATTTTTTGATTAAACTTAAGCCTGATTTTCCAAAAAACCTGAAAAATTCACTATCTGGAGATAAGATTAAAGAAGTCTCTCCACCAATTAAAGATTTTTCATATGATTGCATAGCTCTATAAAAACTAAAAAATTCAGCATCTTTTCCAAATGCGTTTGCAAAAATTTTGTTTCGAGTTCCGTCACCCTCTCCTTTTAAAATTTCTGATTTTTTTTGAGCCTCTGCTAAAATAATAGTAACCTCTTTATCTGCAGTTGATCTTATAGTTTGCGCAATCTCAGCACCTTGTGCTCTAAATTCTTTTGCTTCTCTTAGTCTCTCTGTCTGCATTCTTCGGTAAATTGCCTCACTATTAGCTTGGGGAAGATCTGCTCTTTTTATTCTTACATCTATAATTTCAATACCAAGTTTTTCTGCTTCAGTATTTACATCTTTTGTAATTTTATCCATTAATCTTGCTCTCTCTTTTGAAACTAAGGTTGCGAGCTCTTCTTGACCAAGTACACCTCTAATTCTAGAATTAATAATTGTAGATAATCTTGATCTTGCTACCCTTTCATTTCCAACAGAAATATAAAATTTCAAAGGATCTTTAATTTTGAATCTTGCAAAAGCATCTACGATCAATCTTTTTTGATCAGAGGCAATAATTTCTTCTGAAGGTGCATCTAAATTTAAAATTCTTTTATCTAACAAAACAACGTTTTGAATAAACGGTAGTTTAAAATTTAGTCCAGCCTTTTGAATTACTCTTTTTGGGTCACCAAATTGAAGAATAATCGCTTGCTGAATTTCATTAACCGTAAATAAAGTCATATAGCCTATGAAACCAAGAACAGCTAAAATAGGTACTATAATTTTTAATTTTTTTTCATCCATTATTTCTTAACCGCTTTCTTTCCCATTTCAGGCAAAGGTAGGTACGGAACTACTCCGCCGCTAGAATTTTTATCAATAATAATTTTATCAATTCCGGCTAAAACTTTTTCCATGGTCTCTAAATACATACGCTCCTGAGTTACAGCTTTTGCATTTTTATACTCATTGTAAATAGCAAGAAACCTACTTGCCTCTCCTTCTGCAGATGCAACTACTTGTTTTTTATAACCTTCGGCTTGTTGAATAATCTGAGCGGCTTCCCCTCGGGCTCTTGGAATTACATCATTTGCATAAGCATCAGCTTCGTTTTGTTGACGCTCTTTATCTGCTTTTGCAGCCTGAACATCCCTAAATGAATCAATAACTTCTTTTGGTGGATCTGCTTTTTGAGTTTGAACTTGAGTAATCTGAATCCCTGATTGATAGTGATCTAAAATTTCTTGCATGATTTTTTGAGTATCAACTTCAATTTGCGCTCTTCCACCAGTTAAAACCGTTTGAATAGGGTTTCTGGCAATAACTTCTCTCATTGCAGTCTCAGCTACACTCTTAACTGTCTCTTCTGGATCTTGGATATTAAAAAGAAACTTTCCTCCATCTTTAATTAACCAAAAAACAGAATAATCAATATCTACGATATTCTCATCCCCGGTTAACATTAAACTTTCCTCTGGAACGTCACTAATGCTTGTCGCTCTTCCAGTGTCTGAAGCAGATCTGTAACCAACATCAATTCTATTTACTCTGGTTACTTTTGGAGTAAGCGCAGTTTCAATAGGATATGGCAAATGATAATTTAGCCCTGGTTGGGTGAGGTTTACAAATTTTCCAAATCTCAGAACAACTCCTTGTTCATCTGGAAGGACTCTATAAAATCCGCTACCAAGCCATAGTGCCAATGCTATAATAATAAATAAACCAATAGGTTTTTTGCCACCAGAAACACCTCCTCCTGGAAACATTTTTTTTAGAGAATCTTGAAACTGCCCGGCTAAATCCTCGATATTTGGTGGTCTTCTACCATCGTCACTACCAGAACCGTTTTGAGATCCTCTAGAATCATCATCACTGCCCCAGGGAGATTTCGCCATATTTAGAATATTTTTTAACATTTAAGATTTTTAAATTTTAAGATCTAATTAATATACAATAAAGTAATTACTTAAAAGAAAAATACAAGATCAAATGGAAAAAAAAACAGTAAGCATGAGTAAAGACTTTGTAGAAAGCAATACTCCAAAATCAACTAAGCTTAAACTACCAATATTAGGTGTAAAAAAAATTATAGCAGTATCTAGTGCAAAGGGTGGTGTGGGAAAATCAACAATAGCTGTCAATCTTGCAGTGGCTTTAAAAAAATTAAATTTTCAAGTTGGTATTCTTGATGCAGATATTTATGGTCCATCTATTCCCCAAATGCTTGAGATTAACGAAAAACCAATAAGTGAGGATGGCAAAAATTTAACCCCTATTTCAAAATATGGAATGCAATGTATGTCCATGGGTTTTTTAGTAGATCAAGATGCGGCTATGATTTGGAGAGGACCAATGGTAGCAAGCGCTATCAAAACTTTTACTAGTAATGTTTTGTGGAATAATTTGGATTACCTGGTAATTGATTTACCACCTGGAACTGGAGATGCTTTATTAACTTTTTCACAAGAAATTCAAATAGATGGCGTTGTCATAATTTCAACTCCCCAAGAAATAGCCCTGCTTGACGCTAATAGAGGAATAAAAATGTTTCAAAAATTAAATGTAAATATTACTGGAATTATTGAAAATATGAGCTCCTTCATATCTGGAGATGGAAAAGAACATTTTATTTTTGGAAAAGATGGTGCAGAGAATATGTCTAAAAATTTAAAAATTGATTTACTAGGAAAAATTCCTATTGAAATAGGTCTAAGAGAAGGGGCTGATAATGGAAAACCTTATGTAGAATTTTTTGAAAATAGCAAAACATCAAAAGAAATAATTGAAATTGCAAAAAAAATTACAGAAAAAGTTAAATAATTTTTTCTTTTAATTCTAAAGTTTCCATCAGCTCATTCCACTCTCTTTTGCTAAGATCAGAATTTTCAAACGAAACTTTATTTCCATTAATCATAGATTTAACTATTTTCAATCCTTTAGATGAAACGTGAGCAGCTCCTACTCTATAATCTAAAAATGCTGCATGAGTTATTGGAACCCATTTTTTTACAGTATCCAACATTGCTTCAGCATAAACTCTGATTTCATATTGCGCATGACTATCAGCACGCAAGAATAAAAAATTAAGAAGGTTCAACAAGTCAGTTTTCCAATACCACTGCGTGTAAGAATTTAAGGTTAAATTCATTCTAGCAAGCTCTCTAGCTAATCCAGATTTATTTTCATCGATTACAGATCCATCAAATCTTTCATTTAACATTTTCTCATAATTGTCATAAGTCCTCATAGAATCTTCCTTTAAAATCTTTAAGACTTCGTCGGCCTGCGCTCCTGTAATCAAATCCCCTCTTCCCTGTCTATTGTTTGAAGCTTGAGCTGATAGCTGTTCTTTAGCTGGAATATAGAATTCTTTATCTAAAATAGAATAACGAGCAGAGTACTCGTTAACATTTGCTGTTCTGTGTCTAATCCATTGTCTTGCAATAAAAATTGGTAGTTTAACATGATATTTGATTTCACACATTTCAAATGGTGTACTATGCCAATGTCTCATTAAATACCTAATCAATCCTTCGTCTGTTGAAACTTTTTTAGTTCCTTTTCCGTAAGAAACTCTAGCAGATTGAACAATTGACGTGTCATCACCCATATAATCAACCACACGAACAAAACCATGATCTAGAATGGGGATTGCATCGTAGAGTATTTTTTCTAATTCTGGAGAAGTAACTCTTCTTGTTTCAAATGTCTGAGCTTTTTGTTCAGCTATTTCTTGTTTTTGTTGATCTGTAAGTTTCATTAAGATTTGTTCTTGAATCAGTTCAAGAAAGTTTTATATTATTGATGTTGGTTTTCCAACTATAACGATAAACGAAATTCGTAATAAACATTTTGGACCAGGGGGCGGTACCCTGCACCTCCACCATTATACAACTCATGGGGGTGAAATAGGCTCGACAGATGTCTAAAAGTTTTTCTTTCGTTCGGTATTGTTCCGCCGTAACGGGCTACATTTTAAATGCTAACGAAAGTTACGCTATGGCTGCTTAATTAACTTCGGTTAATTAAAAAGCGGGGGTCCGGGGCACCTTGCAACAGAACGCCCCACTTAAAAAATTACAAGTTATTTAGGACCGCATCAGCACACTGTTTTGTATTGCTTTTGCCTTTAAGATCTTTTGTTCTACTCTCTTCACTTGAAAGAGTTTTTTCAATAGCTTTAATAATATTATCGGCTGCCTCTTTTTCTCCTAGATAATCCAGCATCATTGCACCTGACCAAATTTGTCCGATGGGATTTGCAATTCCTTGCCCAGCTATATCAGGTGCGGACCCATGAACTGGTTCAAATAATGAAGGAAATTTTTTTTCAGGATTAATATTTGCAGAAGCTGCTATTCCAATAGTTCCAGTGCAAGCAGGACCTAGATCTGAAAGTATGTCTCCAAATAAATTTGAAGCTACTACTACATCAAACCACTCAGGTGTAAGAACAAATCTTGCAGCTAAAATATCTATATGAAACTGATCTGTTTTAATATCAGGATATTTTTTTTTCATTTCTTCAAACCTTTCATCCCAAAAAGGCATTGTAATTGAAATTCCATTTGATTTGGTGGCGCTTGTTACTTTTTTTCTTTTGGTGTTTTTTGCAAGGTCAAATGCAAACTTAAGAACTCGGTCAACACCTTGTCTTGACATAATTGTTTCTTGAATTGCAATTTCCCTATCCGTTCCAGCATACATTCTGCCACCAACAGAGGAGTATTCACCTTCGGTATTTTCTCGCACAATTAGCATATCAATATCTCCTGGAACTTTGTTAGCTAAAGGACAAGGGACTCCTGGCATTAATTTTACAGGTCGCAAATTAATATACTGATCAAACTCTCGTCTAAACTTTAATAAAGATCCCCATAAAGAAATATGGTCAGGTAATTGGTCTGGCATCCCAACTGCTCCAAAAAAAATAGCATCATGTTTACCGATCTGCTCTTTCCAATTGTCTGGTAGCATTGTTCCATGCTTCGCATAATAATCACAAGAAGCAAAATCAAACTCATCAAAATGAATTTTAAATTGGTGCTGCTCTGCAACTTTTTTTAATATTCTAATTCCTTCTGGAGTAACTTCTTTACCAATACCATCGCCAGCAATTGATGCAATTTTATATTCTTTCATAAGACGTTTAGGGATACTTAATTTTACAAACTATTCAATAAATTTTCTTAGATTAGGTTCAAAATAATTTGGTCCTTTCATTACTTTTCCACTTTCATTATAAATTGGCTTTCCATCAGCTCCCAATTTACTCATATTTGAAGCTTGAACCTCATCAAAACACTTATCTAAATCAATTCCAAACGCATGCCCAGCGCCATAAGTAACATAAAGAATATCTGTTAATGCATCTGCCACTTCTTTTAAATTTTTTTGATCTAGTGCAACTTTTAATTCTTCTAACTCTTCTTTAATTAACTCAAATCTTAAATTTTGTATTTTTGGATCTGGAAAAGAAGGCTTGTTTTTAACTTCTTGACCAAATATTTGCATGAATGTTTTGACTTTATTAAAATTGCTCATATATTTTTATTTTACATGAAATTTATTTTAAGTTTTCTTTTTCTATTCTGTTTATCCACAGGTACTTTCTCATTTGAAAACCCAAAAATCAGAATAGATGATTTTTTAATCAATAAATATGAAGTCACTATTAAAGAATTTGCCAGTTTTGCTGAAAAAAATAATTATTTAACTTTAGCGGAAAAAACAGGTGGTGGTTATGAATGGGGTGCTGGCTGGGAAAAACGCAAAGGTTGGAATTACAAAACGCCCTACGGAAAAAAGCCAGAAAGCTTATTGGAACCCGCTGTTCATTTAAATAGATTTGAGTCTGAAAATTATTGTAAATCAATTGGTGGTAGACTTCCAACTTTTAATGAATGGAAAAAAGCAGCTTATAAACAAACTCTTCCATCAAAAATATTTCAAATAAATAAAATTTACACTTACCCAAGTGGAGATGGTGCTGAAAAAATGAATTCCCAAGGCATATTATCCTACAATAAACATGTAGATGTAACTATTTTACCAGAGGGAATTAATGGACTAGTTGCAATGGGTGGAAATGTCTGGGAATGGATTGCTGATAGTAAAGGTGATGAGTCTTTAACTGCAGGTGCCTCATGGTGGTACGGGGGAAGCAAAACAAAAGAGTCAGGAGCGCAATATAAGCCCTCTAACTTTTATGCAATTTATGTTGGTTTTAGATGCGCTTTTGATAAATAAGTAAATTAGATGAACAATATAACTATTTACACAAAAGATTACTGCCCTTATTGCATAAAAGCAAAATCCCTACTTGTATTAAAAAAAATTAAATTTACCGAAATTAATCTTCATAAAAATCCAGAAAAGTTTGAGGAAATGATAAAAAAATCTAACGGAGCTCAAACTGTGCCACAAATATTTTCTTCGGATAAATATGTGGGTGATTGCGAAAAGATTTATGAACTCAACGCTCAAGGTAAGCTAGATCAATTGTTGGGCATTTAATTAATGACCCTAATTTTTTTGAGTTTTTTTGCTGGAATTATAAGCTTCTTATCTCCTTGTGTTCTTCCATTAATACCAGGATACCTTTCTTTTGTTTGTGGAACAGATTTAGAAAATCTAAAAAAACAATCTAGGTACTTTATAGTAAAAAAATCTGCTTTATTTGTATTAGGTTTTTCAATTATTTTTATTTTACTGGGTGCATCCTCTACTTTTTTTGGAACTTTTCTTTTAAAACAATCGCAAATTTTTTCTAATATAATTGCAATAATAATTATTTTTTTTGGTTTATATTTATCAGGATTTATCAATTTTAGATTTCTAAATAATGAATTTAAATTTTATATATCTAAATATTCTAATAACTTTTTCTTTCCTTTGGTCGTCGGGATGGGATTTGCATTTGGCTGGACCCCTTGCATAGGTCCTATTTTAGGATCAATTTTGGCTTTGGCATCACTAGAAACGACACTTGTTCAGGGAATTCTTTTACTAATCACCTATTCTATTGGACTTGGAATTCCATTTATTTTAGCAGGTTATTATTTAGGAAATTTTTTGATGTTTTCTCATAAAGCCAAAAAGTACATTGAAAAAATACAAAAAGGATCAGGTATTATTTTAATTATTACAGGTATTTTAATTCTCAGCTCTAAATTACAAAGTATTGGTTTTTACTTACTAGAACTATTTCCATTCTTAGGAAAATTAGGATAGCCAAAAAACTAACATCCAATAACTAATTAATCCTGAAAAAATTGTTAAGATAATATTTTTAAAAAGATACCCGACTATAATCGCAACCAAAAATCCCAAAATTTGAGGATTATCAATTGAAAGCATCAATCCTTTTTTATCTAAAAAAACTGCTGGAAAAATAATGGCAGGAAAAACTGCTGAAGGGACATAAGTTAAAACTTTCTTTAAATTATCACTTAAAAGATTTGGATTTATTAATGCAATCATAGAGAATCTGGTTAAAAAAGTAACTATGCCTGCAGTTAAAATCCAAAACCAAATCATTTTTTCGTTTTTTTTGAGTTTATGATTAAAAAATAAGAAACTACTAATGCAATAAATGCTGAAACTATAACATAAATTTTATAGGGAAGATTATAAATGATCAAAGATGAAATTCCAGAAACCATAATAACTATTAGGTGATCAATTTTTCTTAACTCACTGACAATAAGAGCTAAAAAAGTTAGAGGAATAGTAAATTCTAAACCTAGTTGCTCAGGAACTATATTGCCTAAAAAAATTCCAATTAAGGTAGAAACTTGCCACAAAAACCACAAAGTAAAACCAGAGCCTAATAAATGATAATAAGAATTAAATTTATTTTTATTTTTTTTTAAATAAAAAGATGAAACACTAAAAGCTTGATCAGTCATTAAATAACTAAGCAAAATTCTCCATCCTAAATGTAATTTATTTAAATACTGAGAAAGAACAGCTCCATATAGCAAATGCCTAGAATTAATTGCGGCAACAGAACCAATTATTACAATTGGTGAAGCACCTGTAAAAAATAATTGAGTAAATGCAATCTGAGAGGAGCCAGCAAAAATTACAAATGACATTACAAATGTCATTAAAGGTGAAAATCCTATTTCAGTTCCTATTACTCCATAAATTATTCCAAAAGGAACAACGGGTATGGTTAATGGCAATACGTCTAGAAAACCTTTTTGAAATATTGCTAAATTTTTCACTAGATTAGATTATACTGATACTCTCTTGCTTCCAAAACTTCCTTGGGAAGATTTAATTCTACATCATTAAGAGTGATAACCTGATCTTTTTTAATAGCTCTTTTAACAATTGCGCCATCTGAAAGCCCTAGAGCTAATATTTTTTCTTGTTTTGATTGTTGAGCAGTCACTAACCTACCTCTTGCACAAAAACCACCTTCGCCATCTAATTTTTCTCCAATGTCTAAATCTTTTTTTGCATAAGAAGCAACGTCTGCATTATAATATTTTGTAAAGCCAGTTGCTTTTTGATCTAAAGCAATTGAGTACATGGATTGGGCTAATTCTAAACCAATATAATGATAAGGCCTCCATATAGCAGAATAAGTTCCTGTTGGGTCTGTGACCATTCCATAGTCACTAAAACAATTTTTTACATACTGATTTTGAGCTTTGATGACAATGTAAACACCCCATCTCAAGTCATTTGGAATATCTTTTTCATTTAAATCAATACTAGAAATAACTTCAACCTGCCCCTCATAATCAATGAGACCACCTATTTTTTTTGGTATTAACTTTTTTGCAATATCATACACACCTACTGGAGGAAAAGTTAAACCATTATCAGGACACTTTAAGTTAGTAGCATTACTAACAGCTGCCATTTCAATTGCACTTTTATCTCCACACAAAAAAGAATTAAACATTTTAGGATTCATGCCCGATTCCTTTTCGGCCCTATCTTTATCTAATCCATAATAACCCCAAACTGTATCAGGAGTAGAGTATTCAAATGTAGGGTGATACTTCGTTCCCTTTCCCGCACATGTTACTTCAAAACCATTTAATCTTGCCCATTCTACTTGCTCCACAATTAAAGATGGTTGATCACCATAGGCCATTGAGCAAATCACGTGATTATCATGGGCCAAATCAGATAAGTATTTTCCACATGTAACATCAGCTTCAACGTTTACTAAAATAATATGTTTTTTCTTTTTTATAATTTTTGCAGCATGAACAGTACCAACAATTGGATTTCCAGTTGCTTCAATAAAAATATCGATATCTCTATCTATGGCTTCATCTAAAGAATTTACAAAATTAATACTATCAATCGTTTTTTTAGTTAATCCACTATTAAGACAATTTTTTTTTGCATTCTCAATTTTTAGATCAACTATTGTATCAATTTTGATTTTTTTAATTTGGTTAAATTGGGATAAAAACATGGATATAAATTTTCCACAGCCAATAAAAGCAATTGAAATATCTTTCTTATAAGTCTCTAACTTCGTATGTAGATACATGATAATAATGTATTTTTTTATTAGATAATTTTTTTTGATGATAAAAAAATACCAAAAATTATAAATAAAGCACCATAAAAATGATAATTTGCAAATTTCTCTCCTAATAAAAAAATTGCCATTAGGGCACTAAACACGGGCATCAAGTGTAAAAAAATACCAGCTCGATTTGCTCCAATTAATAAAACTGCACCATTCCAAAAAATATAAGCTCCAATTCCAGCAAACAAAACGACATACCCAATTGTTAAAATAACAGGAATATTTAGATTTAAATATTGTCCATTAATTATTTCAATAAAATACATTGGGGCTAAAAAAAGAACTCCTATAGAAATTAATGTCTGTAGTAATACAAAAGGTTTTAAGTTAATTTTTTTTTCTTTCATCATAATGGAATAAGTGGCCCAAGATAGCATCGCAACCAACATCCATAAATCACCCTTATTTAATTGTAGGTGGATAAGTCTTTCTAATTGCATTTTAGTTATAATAATTACAACTCCGCATAGCGAAACTGCAACACCAAGAATTTGAAAAAAATTTGTCTTTTCAGTTTTAAAAATAGATGAAAAAAAAATGATCAAAACAGGAATTGTTGAAATCATCAAAACTCCGTTTAAAACTTGCGTATAATTGAGTGCATAATAAACAACAGAGTTAAAAACTGAAATACTCGTAAATGCCATAATGGTAATAGATAAAATATTAGATTTTATTATAATCCAATTATGAAGTACTTCTTTTAAGGTAAAAGGAGCTAACAAAATCCAAGCAATAAACCATCTATAAAAATTCAAAGTTATGGGAGGAATTTCAAATAAAGTGGCAATCTTTCCTACGATAAAATTACCAGACCAAAATGCCGTGCAAAGAACCAGCATTACATAAGCCTTAATTTCATTTTTATTTTTCATTAATTTATAATTGGTGGTCTTTATGAATTTTTGCACTCATGACAAGCCCAAGAGCAAACATCGTTGTGATCATTGCAGTTCCCCCATAAGATATGATTGGCAGAGGAACTCCAACTACTGGGATTAATCCGGTAACCATTCCAAGATTAACCGCAAGATATATAAAAATATTAAACCCGATTCCAAAACAAATTAAACGTGAATAATTATTTTGAGACTTTAGCGAAATATCTAAAATTTTTAAAATAATTAAAAAAAATAATAAAATTAATAAAACTGATCCTAAAAAACCAAACTGTTCGGAAAACACAGTAAAAATAAAATCTGTATGCTTTTCAGGTAAAAACTCCAAATTACTTTGCGTTCCTTGTTTAAATCCTTTGCCAAAAAATCCTCCAGATCCAATTGCAATCTTAGACTGAATAATATGGTATCCTGATCCTAATGGATCGTTTTCTGGATTTAAAAAAGTTAAAATTCTTTGTTTTTGATACGGTTTTAAAAAAGAAATAATAAATGGAGCCAGTACTATTAAAGAGACAAAACCTGTGATAAAAATCTTAAGACTTAGACCGGCTAGCCAAAGCATTCCAAGACAAACAATTAAAATAAAAATACCAGTCCCTAAATCAGGTTGCTTTACAACTAAAAAAAATGGAATAAGTATAATTATAAGAGGAGCAAACAGCTTTGAGTAATGGTCTGTTTCCTCAATTTTAATAAACTGATAGTATCTAGCTAATGCTAATATTACAGCAACTTTCATAAGCTCTGAAGGTTGAATATTAAAAAAATATAAATTAATCCATCTTTTAGCTCCTAGCGCTGTCATTCCAAAAAAATCAACGTAAAGAAGAAGACCTACGACAAAAAAATAAAAAAAATATGAAAATCGATACCAAAATTTTATATTAATCATAGAAACAAAAAAAAATAGGACTATAGAAAAAACTAACCTAAATGAATGTTTGTAAAGATAATTACTATTA
The DNA here is from genome assembly GCA_965235745.1 of Candidatus Pelagibacterales bacterium. GTDB lineage: Bacteria > Pseudomonadota > Alphaproteobacteria > Pelagibacterales > Pelagibacteraceae > IMCC9063. The sequence continues at coordinate 57,970 of CBDDYY010000004.1, read as the reverse complement.
GCAGTATCTATAGTATGAATAGTAAGAAGACCAACGCAAATTAAAAGAATAATTAATGAAAAAAAAATCCAATCAAAAAGAAATAATTTATCAATAATTCTCTCAAAAAAAGATTTTCTAATAGACTTATACATTATTCAATAATTGTTCTTTTTCAAAAATTTTTTTCATAACATCTCTTGCTATAGGAGCTGCGACTGCTGATCCTGAACCTCCATGGTCTACTATCACTGTGATTGCATATTTCGGCTTAATAGTTGGTCCATAGCCAACAAATAAGGAATGATCCCGGTACTTCCAAGGAAGATCCTTATTTTTTAAATCTCTATCTCTTTCAAGTTCTGTAATTCTTTTAACTTGTGCAGTTCCTGTTTTGCCTGCAAATTTTAATTTACCTGAAATCCTAGATCCATAAGAAGTTCCTCCGGGCTCATTGGTTGCTTCATAAAGACTATTTAGCAAAAATTTTAAATCATTCTCATTATTAATGATTTTGTTCTCTAAATTAACAGAATCTGAATGAATAAATCTAGGATTTACCTCAAAGCCTCCATTTGCAAATTGTGTAATCATTTTACAGAGTTGTATGGGCGTTGTTTTCATATATCCCTGCCCGATACCTGCAATCATAGTCTCACCTAAAAACCATGGTTTTCCCAGAACTCTTTTTTTCCAATCAGTTGAAGGTATCAGTCCTTCGGTTTCTTCAATTAAATCACCAAAAACTTTTTTCCCCAATCCAAACTTTAGGGCTGTTGCATTTAAACGATCGATGCCTAGAAGTCTTGCGACCTCATAAAAATAGATATCGCATGACTGTTTTATAGCATCATTTAATCCAATTGTTCCGTGCCCCTTGTCTTTCCAGCAATGATAATCTTGTTCATACAATTCAACTTTTCCTTTACATGTGTGTTTGAAATTTTTGGTTATAATTTTATTTTCCAAAGCAGATAAAGCTACGAGCATTTTGACAGTAGAGGCTGGAGGATAAACGCTTGTTACAGCTTTATTAATCAAAGGTTTTCTCTCATCATTTTGCAAAGACTTATACTCATCATGACTCATACCGTAAGTAAACTTATTGGGATCAAAAGATGGGCTCGAGGTACAACAAATAATATTACCGAGCATATCCATCACAACCACAGAACCAGTCAGATCCTTAAGACGAGAATAAGCAAAGTTTTGAATGTCCTTGTCAAAAGTAGTTTTTACTACCTTTCCATTCTCTCCATCTTTTTGAATAACTTGTTTTACTCTTTTACCAAAGACATTAACTTCATAAGTTGCCGAACCTGGAAGACCCAACAAATCTTTATCAAATCTTTTTTCTAATCCAATTTTTCCAATTTTTAAATTTGGCACATCCCAATAATTATCGCTTAATTTATTTAGGTCATTTTTATTTGGAATGCTTACGTAACCAAGAATATGAGAAAATTCTAAAGGATAAACATAAGTTCTTTCATATGATAGGAAAGGCTGAATACCTGGAAGATCTTTAATATTATAATTTAATTTAGAAAATTCTTTCCAATTTAAATTTTTACTAAATACAAATGGTTGATATTTATTATTTTTTAAAATTTGTTTTTTATAAAATGTTATTTCATCATCACTAATATTAATTATTTTTGATAGAGATGAAAAAAAACTGCTAATAGATTTTATTTCCTTTGGTATAATCGCAATTTTGTAAACCTGAAAATTATCTGCAATAATATTATTTTCTCTATCCAAAATCATTCCTCTGGATGGAGTAATTTTCCAGCTTCTAAATCTATTTTGATCTGACTTCGTTAAAAAATCATCTTTTTTTATGATCTGTAAATAAAATAAGCGAGATACAATTGCTGCAAGAAAAGCAAATTTAAAAGAAGTTAAAACAAAAGCTCTTCGCGAAATGGTTTTACCCTTGCTTTCCGAACCTTTTTTAGGACTTGGAGTGAAATATTCCATTTAAATAACAATATAACTGTGGACTTTTTTTTTGCAAAATGTTAATTCAGCCGCTTATTTGGAGGTAGGTTATTAAAATAGAAGTTAAAAATGACAATCTGGAACAAGCATTAAGAGTGCTTAAAAAGAAGCTTCAACGTGAAGGTACTTTCCGTTTGTTAAAAATTAAAAGTACTTACGAAAAGCCATCTGAAAGAAAAAAGAGAGAATTAGAAGATAATATGGCCAGAGTTAAAAAGCTGAGAAAACTTAAGGCTAGATTTTAATTTTTTACTATTTAATAGAATTTTATATCGCGGGGTGGAGCAGTCTGGTAGCTCGTCAGGCTCATAACCTGAAGGTCCTTGGTTCAAATCCAAGCCCCGCAACCAATCTTTAATAAAATTATATAAAATGGTGGGACTGGTTGGTTACGCTCCAACTACCCCTGCAATGTCAATGCAGTACTCTACTATTGAGCTACAGTCCCAGACTAGTCTAAAGATTTGGAAATTTCTTCGACCATTTTCTTAGCATCAGAAAATAGCATTAAAGTATTATCTTTAAAAAATAATTCATTATCAACACCAGCATAACCTGCGGCCATACCTCTTTTAACAAATAAAACTGACTTTGCTTTTTCAACATCTAAGATTGGCATTCCATAAATAGGACTTTGCGGATCTGTTTTTGCAGCTGGGTTGGTTACATCATTTGCACCAATTACAAATGCAACATCTGTATTTGAAAAATCACTATTAATACTTTCTAATTCAAATACCTCATCATAAGGAACATTTGCCTCAGCTAACAAAACATTCATGTGACCTGGCATTCTTCCAGCTACTGGATGAATTGCATAACTAACCTTTACACCGCTATGTTTTAGTTTATCACACATCTCTCTTAATGCATGTTGAGCTTGTGCAACTGCCATTCCGTAACCAGGAACAATAATAACAGAAGATGCATTTTTCATTAAAAAAGCAGCATCCTCAGCACCAGCTTGTTTTACAGGTTTTGCTGTTTTAGCCTGAACTTGTCCTGAACTTTCATCACCACCAAAGCCACCTAAAATTACATTAAAGAATGATCGGTTCATCCCTTTGCACATTATATACGAAAGAATTGCGCCAGATGATCCTACTAATGCACCCGTAATAATTAAGGCAGTATTTTCTAAAGTAAATCCAATTCCTGCAGCTGCCCATCCTGAGTAAGAGTTTAACATTGAAACCACAACTGGCATATCAGCTCCACCAATCGGAATAATAATTAAAAAACCAATTAATAAAGATAATATTACTGTAATCCAAAAATAATTAACTGTTTGCTCTTTTACTAAAAAAATAATGGAAGCAATGATTAGAATTCCTAATACAAGATTAAAAAAATGCTGCCCCTTAAATGTTATGGGCGAACCAGACATTAATCCTTGTAATTTTAAAAATGCAATGCACGATCCTGTAAATGTGATTGCTCCAATTGAAACACCCAATGACATTTCAATTAAAGAAGATATTTTTATATTACCAAATTGACCTATGCCAAATGCGGATGGATTATAAAAAGCAGCTACAGCAATCAAAACTGCTGCTAAACCTACTAAACTATGAAAACCTGCAACTAATTGTGGCATAGCTGTCATCGCAATTCTAGCTGCAACAAATCCACCAACTAAAGCTCCAAGTAACAAAGGAACCAAAATAAACTCAATATTATTAAGCAATATTTCAATATTGCTTACACTAAAAAGTGTAGAAATAATTGCAATAGTCATTCCAGTCATTCCGAAAAGATTACCTGTTCTTGATGTCTCAGGAGAGGACAATCCCCTCAATGCTAAAATAAAAAATATTCCAGAAACTAAGTATAAAATTGCGATAAGATTAATAGATAACATTTATTTTTTTTTACCTTTTTTGTACATGGCTAACATTCTCATGGTCACTAAAAATCCGCCAAATATATTTATTGCAGCTAAAAAAACTGCAATGGATCCAACATAAAGAGAAATTTGACTAGAATCTGAATTAGACACTGCTACCGCGATTAAAGCCCCAACAATAATGACCGATGATATTGCATTCGTTACTGACATTAAAGGCGTATGCAATGCTGGAGTTACACTCCATACAACATAATAACCAACAAAAATTGACAATATAAAGATAGCCAATCTAAAAATAAATGGATCAATTATTTCCATAATTAAATTCTAACTCCTTTTATAATTTCATCTTCAAAATCTATTTTGAGTGATTTACTCTCTTTATCAATCAATAAAGATAAAAAATTAATAATATTTTTTGCCAATAATCCTGATGCTGAATAAGCGGTTCTTGAAGCATAATTTGAATAACCAATTATTTTTACCCCATTTTTTTCAATAATTTTATCTTTCTCAGAAAATGCAACATTTCCACCTTGAGATGTGGCTAAATCACAAATTATAGACCCGGGCTTCATAGACAAGACCATTTCCTCTGAAATTATTAATGGCGCTTTTTTTCCAGGTATTAATGCTGTTGTAATGACCACATCTTGATTTTTGACAGTTTGTTTCATTAACTCTTCTTGTTTCTTTTTATATTCTTCTGTTGCTTCTTTTGCATAGCCACCTTCAGTTTCTAAATTTTCATCACTTTCCACAAAAACAAATTTTGCACCTAAGCTTTCAACTTGTTCTTTCGAAGCAGATCTTACATCTGTTGCTGAAACAACTGCTCCTAATCTTTTAGCTGTTGCAATAGCTTGTAAACCTGCAACACCAGCTCCAATAATAAAGTACTTTGCTGGAGTAATAGTTCCTGCGGCAGTCATCATCATTGGTAAAGCTTTGCTAAATTCATAAGCAGTATCAATTACTGCTTTGTAACCTGCCAAGATTAGATTGGGACGATAAAACATCCATCGCTTGAGCTCTTGTAATTCTAGGTAAATAATTTAATCCAAAGATCTCTATTTTTTTATTATTTTTAATCTTTAAATATTCTTCATTATTTTTATCAAAAAAAGCTGTAATAATTACTGAGCCTTCTTTAAAATCAAATTTTTCCAAATCTTTTCCAGAAATTTTAACTACAATATCAGAATTTTTTGCAATATCATTTTCAGACTTAATTTCAGCACCATTATTTAAAAAAAAACTATCATCCAGATTTAATTTTTTTGCATAATCAGTTGGTATTAAAACCTTAAAACCTATTTTAATTAATAAATTAACATGTTCAGGCAAAAGCATCGAACGAGTTTCGTATTCAGTATTTTCCTTTAAGAAACCAATGATCATAAATTTTAATTAAAGATTTTTTATTCAATTTCAAGTTAAAGATTGAACAGAAGTTTAACTATAATGAAATTAAGTTTATTAAATAACTTTTTAACTACTAAAGTTTGACTATAATAAAAAAATAGCCATCAAAACCAAAATTACAATGACCGCTAATGTCCCAACAGTTACTAATTTGACAAAATTATTCCAAGTATCTTTTTGATGCTTAATATCCATCAACCTTGTCTTGCTTTCATTCTTGGATTTTTTTTATTTATAACGTAGAGCTTTCCTCTTCGTTTAACAAGTTTATTATTTATATCTCTTTTTTTTAAAGATTTTAGTGAGCTGACAACTTTCATAATGACGAGTGTAATTATATAAAATTAATCAACTTGTAAAGCTGTGATTTTGCAGGAATTCTTTAATGTAATTATTAAGTTGAATTTTGCCATATCTACGAACAATTTTATTAGATAGATTCATCTTTGTAAGAGCTGAAGCATACCTTTCACCTTGTCTTTTTGGAAGATACTTGATTTTAGATTTAAACAATTTTGCAACTTCTTGGATTGAATAAGATTTTTTTGATAAGATACTATAATGTAAATTTTTATTCTTTTTCCATGCCTCTATACAAACTTTAACAGTATCATCAATATGAGTAAATCTTCGTGACTGTGTTCCAGGCTTAACTACTGTAAGAGGTTTTTTTTGTTTATATTGATTTTCAAAAATTCCAATTACTGTTGCCATGTCACCTGTTGTAATTTGTCTAGGTCCATAAACATTATAAAAGTAAATAATTTCGTATTTAAAGTTAAACCATTTTTTAAAATTTTCTAACAATTCTAAATTTTTTGCTTTTGTATAAGCGTATGGAGATAAGTTTTTATCTCTTCCTCTATTTCCTAAACTTGCAGAGGTTGCTGAATAAATAAGTTTAATCTTATTTTCTAAGCAAAATTTAAAAACTGCCATTGAGCCAATCGAGTTAGACTTAAAGCATTGATCAAATTTTTTAAAACTTTGATAAATTCTTGCAAATTCTCCAAAATGAAAAATGGCGTTTATTTTATTTTTAATATTAAATAATTTTTTTTCTATTTCTGTTGTTTCGCATCTTAAATATTTAACATCTTTATGTTTAATATGATTGTTTGAACTACCACTTGAATAGTTATCAATACTTATAATTTTAAATTTTTTTAACTTTAAAAGATACTCAATTAAATTAGAACCAACAAAACCTGCTCCACCTGTAACAATGATATGATTTTTTTTCATTAAGATTTTAAGCCTGGCAACGACCTACTCTCCCATACCTTAAGGCAAAGTACCATCGGCGCTGAAGAGCTTGACTTCCGAGTTCGGAATGGGATCGGGTATTACCTCTTCGCAATAATTACCAGGCAAAAGGGTTATACTAAAAATTTCATAAGTGTCAAAAAGTAAATAAAAGCTTATTTTTTAATATTTATTACCTTATTAGACACATCCTTTGGAGAATGATTGCTGCCTATCTGGCCCTGCCTGTTCGGTATAAAGATAATCAACAATTTTATATTCAGATTGATAAGAACTTAAGATATTTTCTAACATCCTCTTAACATCTGCAGCTTTTTAATCACATTCTATTATGCACTTTTTTGAATTCAATAAGAATGCCTTCTCATTTTTACCATGACCTTTCCAAAAAATTTTTAAAGCTAACTTATTACAAACTTTATTTACAAATTTTTTTATACTATATGGCTTTATTGGTAGCTATAACAAAATCATCAGCATTCTTTAATTGAAGCATTTTCCACATTGCCTCTACATAATCTTTGGCATGACCCCAATCTCTTTTTGCGTTTAAATTTCCTAAATATAAAATTTTATTTTGGTTTTTCAAATTTAATTTGTAACTAAACCTAGTTATTTTTCTTGTAACAAAAGTTTCTCCTCTTCTAGGACTTTCATGATTAAACAAAATACCATTTACAGCAAAAATATCATAAGCTTCTCTATAATTTATTGCAATGCCAATATGCATATAATTTTAGCTACAGCATAAGGACTTCTTGGATAAAATTTAGTTTTTTCATTTTGTTTAAAATTTTGTGTTTGCCCAAACATTTCAGAACTACCTGCTTGATACATCTTAATTTTCTTATATTTTTTTAGTGATTTTATAGCTTCTAAAATTCTCAAAGCACCAAGAGCATCAGTATTGGCTGTATACTCTGGTATTTCAAAAGAGACCTGCACATGCGACTTTGTGCCGCCAAATTATAAATTTCATCAGGTAAAACTTTATTAATAATTTTTAAAACAGATAAAGAATCAGAAATATCACCATAATGTAAAAAAAAATTTACATTTTTTTTCACTAACTATCGTAAATATGATCAATTCTTTTTGTATTAAAAGATGAAGATTCTTCTTTTAACTCCATGAACAATATAATTTTTTCTTAGTAGAAATTTTGACAGATACGAACCATCCTGTCCTGTTACTCCAAAAATTAAAGCGATTTTTTTTTTCATTTTATAATTTATTACTTTAAGTCATGAAATATATTTAATACTAAAATTCTATCATTTTTATAGATATTATTAGTATTGTTTGTAAATTTTATAAAAAATATAGTAATTTTAATTAATTTATTAAATTTTAAAATACTTGTTCTAATGATAACATTTGTAATTCCAACTATCAACGAAGAGATAAATATTACAAAAAACATTAAAATTTTTTATTGAGCTAAAAAAAAAAATAATTTTTAATGTAATAATTGTTGATGATAAAAGTAGTGATAACACTGTTGGCGTTGCCAAATCCTTTAAAAAAAAACTAAATTTAAAAGTTATTTCTAATCAAATGCCACAAGGACTAGGATATGCGCTACTAATTGGATTCAAAAAATCAAAAAAGGGAAGTGTGATTTTTTTAGATGCAGACCTTTCAATAACAAAAAGAGATATAGTTAAAATGATTAAAATTTGTTCCAAAAATGAAAATGAAATCGTTATTGGTAGCAGATACTTACCAAGATCAAAGATTGTAGGATCCTCAAGGTTTAAAGTTTTTTTGAGCAAATATTTAAATAAAATTATTAGTTTTTGTTTTCAGGTACCAGTTTGTGACATATCACATTTCCTTTAGATCAATTAAAAGAAATATTAAAATTCAAACACACAACCACACTCATCCTGGTTTTTTTTGGGAAATGACTATAAATGCGCATAAAAATGGAATTTTTATTAAAGAAATTCCAATCAAATTCTATGATCGTAAATATGGTTTGTCTAAAAATAGTTCTTTAAGGATGATTAAAAGTATATTGACTTCAATAAAAAATTTAATTCATAGATGAAAAAAAATTTCGATTACACAATAATTGGAGCTGGTCCAATGGGGCTTTATCTTTCTTATCTGCTGAGCAAAAATGGGTTTAAAGTAAGAATTGTAGACTATGATGAAAAATCCAGGTGGACACGCTCGACCTTTTAGATTTTCTAAAATTTCAATAAAATATTTTTATCATTTTTTTTACAAAAATGATCACCAAAATTCTTTAAGATGGATTAATGATGTTAAGGGTAATGATAGAATAAGTTGGAAAGAAATTAATACGACAATTATAATAAAATCAAAAAAAAAATACAAATTTATTAATTCTTGAACAAGCTATTGGTGGCTAATGCCAAAGTTTTTTTGATTGAATATTAATAGCTTTTATTAAAATAAAATTTTTTTCATTTAATAGTAAAGCTTTTTACACAATATTAAAGAGTGAGGCAAAAAATTTATTTGGTAAAAGTTTTTCAAATTTAATTTGGCTACCCCTTCTCACAGGGAAGTTTAGCAATAAATGGAAAAATATTTCTTCCCTTTGGCTTTTTACAAGAATAAAAAGACATTTATCAACAAAAAAGCTTTTTAGCCGTAAATCAATTTTTGGCTATTTAAATAAGACCTACTTACCAACTATAAAAAAAAATATATTATTTATTTAATAATTATTATCAAAATTTATTGGTAATATTGAATATCAAAAAAATTTATATTAAAAAAAACAAAATATTAACTTTAATAACAAAAAATAAAATTATAAAAATTCATAAAGATGAAAAAATTATCCGCCCTGTTTCTGTGCAGCTTAAGCAAATTGTAAAAAATGAGAAAAAATTTAATTATTTGAAAAAATTAATAAAGATAGGAGTTATAGTTAGTATTCTAAAAATTAATAAAAAAATTTCAAATTCTTATTGGACATCAGTTAGTTTAAGTAAATATCCATTTAACGCGATAATTCAACAAAATAGACTTTTTTCAAGATCAAAATATGAGATTGTATATACATCTAAATATTTAAATAATAATTCAAAACTATTTAATAAAGATTCATATTATCTTAAAAATCTTATAATTAATTCTATTATTAAAATTTACCCTCATATAAGGAATACAAAATGTATTAGATGCTAAAATAGTTAAATCTACAACTGCAGCTCCACTACCTAGCATAAATTCAATATGTAAATTACCAGAATTTAAATCACCCATTGATAATTTCTGGCATGCTGGACTTGAATACATTTATCCAGAAGACCGAGGAGTAGGAAATTCTATTGTGATATCTCAAAAAATATTTAAGCTATTAACAAGAAAATAAATGTGGAAATTACAGGACTTTATATATAGCAAAAAATCGCTAAAAAATTATTCAAATTTTTTACTTAATAACAAAAACCTTACCCAAGGTATAGAAGTCAAAAAGTTTGAAAGAAAATTTGCTAAATGGAATAGGGACTAAGATATGCAGTAGCTGTAAACTCCTGGAGCTGCTGCCAATTTGATTACTATCTTTGCTTGTAGAGATCTTTTAAATGGACCAGTAGTGATGAGGTAATTGTTCCATCGTTAACCTGGCCAACTACCATAACGCCAATAATTCAATCCAATCTAAAACCCATCTTCATAGACACAAATTTTGAAGATCTTGCTTTAGATTACACTGAATTAAAAAAAAAAATTAGTAAAAAAACAAAAGCAATATTTGCTGTAAATCTTTATGGAATTCCTGCCAATATTGGATAAAATTATTTCAATAGCTGAATAAATATGCCCGATTATAATTATTAAAGAGGTATAAATGAAAGCCAATTCAATAAAAAAAAAATTGGGAACTTTGGAATTGCAGGTACTTTTAGTCTTTATTGGGGTCATCATATTTCAACAATAGAGGGTGGCCTAATGGCTTGTACCAATAATGAAAAGCTTTAGCAACTATGCTAAAATTAAAAAGATCACACGGTTTCGCAAGAGAGTTACCTAAAAAACTTCACAAAAAAATAAAACAAGAAAATAAAAATATAGACTTTAAATTTTTATTTCTTACCGATGGTTTTAATGTCAGAAGTACAAATTTAAATGCTCATATAGGTTTAGACCAATTAAAAAAATTGAATTTATATATAAAAGAAGAAATATTAACTATAGTTTTTTTTTAAAAATAATAAAAAAATTTGAAGAACTAGGCTAATCATCATCAAACCAAATAAAAATCAAAAAATTTCATCATTTGCTTTTCCAATAATATTTAAAGAAAAAAAATATTTAGAAATATTTAAAAATTTGCTATCAATGTACAAAATTGAGCACAGACCAATAATAGCAGGAAATTTGGCATTGAACAACCGTTTTTGAAAAATAAGTATTCTAATAATTATAAAAAAATCAAATCTAGTAAATGATTTCTGAGTTTTTATTGATTACAATCAATTTGTTACAAAAACGAAAATTAAAATATTATATAAAATTTTTTTTAAAGTTTTTCAAAAAAAATAATAATACAAAATATATCGTTATATATACAAACAAAACTAACAAAGAATCAAATAAAATAAAAAAAATATATGGCATGTATTGATAAAGATAAATTTATCGAATATGTCCAAGATCAATTGGAATCTTAACAAAAGATTATGATGAAAATGATTTTTGTCTGCTAAAAATGGATTTTTATTATTTACCAATCTCACAAAAAATAGTCTAAGCATATCAAATCCAGGATGTATCAGTAAAAAAAGAATTTGATCAGAATAAATTTTTTTATCAAAATTAAATATTCTAATTAGGAAATATGAAATAACAAAAGATAAAAGAAAAGCACCACTATTTCCTAAAAAAATCTTAGATCTATAGTTATAAAATAAAAAAATTATCAATGTCACAATAATACAAAAAAGAAAAAAAAATAAATTAGAAAAATATCCTATTGATAAAAATAAAAAAATTGAAAAAATACCTGACTGCAGATTAATTCCATCAAACATATTAAAGGCATTAATAAATAATAAAAAACAAAGAATTGTAAAAAAAAAGGAAAAATTACCTAATATGAATTTGAAAATTTGAAAAAGAAAAATTAATAAAAGTTATTAATAGGCTAGAATCAAAAATCATCAAAATTAATACAATTAATGAGAAATAAAAATTTTTCTATAGCAGATTATTTGTATTCATTAATCCAATCTAACAGAATGAGGCCTAAGTGACGAAGAAAAAAAAAATAAAATAAAAATTAAAATAATTAATTAATTATTAACAATATATATTTTGGATAAAATATTAAAAAAAAAATAGATGAAAAAACTACAATTTTGAAGGATGATTTGAGTATTGGGCTTGTATGTTTTTTTCTTATGTTATCTGGATAATCATAAATATTATATTTATTTAAATCTTATTAAAAAATATAAAAAGGAATATATTAAAAAAGAAGCAAGAAATATAGGTTGCAAATACTTTATGCTAAATATTTTTTTTAAAATAAATATAAAAAACCTAATGGTAAATAATAAATATAATTTAGAAAATTTGTAAAAAAATTACCAGATGGAATAATCGGAAATAATGTTATTAAAAAACAGGTCATAATGCAACATTCAGCGAAAAACAAATTTGATGTATTTTTTTTTAAAAAAAGATTTATTAAACTTTTACAAAAAAAATAAATAACAGATAGTAATAAGAAAAAAGGAAACAAAAAACCAAGTATACCAACTTCAGCTAATAACTGAAGAAATGTATTATGAGGATGTGTTGTGCAAGAATTAAATTTTTGAATTTGAATATTGTATTTTTTTGGACAAATTTTGCGAAAAGTATTTATGCCTGAGCCTATTATTTTGTTATCTAAAAAAATATTATAAGCAGCAATACCATGCAAACGATGTTCAAGATAAATGCAAAAAAAAAAAATTCATTTTTATTAGAATTGAAAATATTCTATGAGTCTAGATTAGAACATTCTTTTTCGGATGTATTAGAAATTGAAGATATAAAAAAAATAGAAAATATTATTGAAATAAAAAAAAATAATTTTAATAAAAAAATATCTTTATAAAATATTAATATCATAAATAAAAATATTAAATTAAAGAAAAAAGAGAAGTCTTTCTCCACTTAAAAATACTAATAATTCTTTATAACAAAAATAAAAATAAAAAAATAAGATAAATAATTTTTTTTATCTTTATAAATAAAAAAAAATAAAAAAGATAATAGCGGTAATAATCTTGATAAAAATGACCCAAGAATTAGTTCATTTCCAAAAAAGCTACTAAGTCTATCTTCTCTTTGTAAACTTCCAATTAAAGAAAATTTTGTACATAAAATACTATCATTCGTATAAATGTATGATCCAGAATTATTAAAATAACCGCAAAAACTTTTATAGTAAATTTCATAAAACGAGCCAACAAAAAGTAAAAAAAAAGAGACAATAAAAAGAATAAAAAAAATAAATAGTAACTTTATTATTTTCTTCAAAAACCCAAGCATTAGTATGACAAAAATAATATATCTGACATAAAAAAAAAGATTTTGGTATTGTATATGACCAATATTCAGAAAAAAAGAAGATGCAATTAAATATGCAAGAAATAATGATATAATAATAATAACATAATTATTTTTGTAATTTTTAACAAATCTGGACTTATTTTTGATAAATTCTTTTAAGAAATAAATTGAAATTAAAATTGCAAATAATTCTAAAAAAAAGGGGCCAATTAAGAAAAAAAGCGGAAATATACCTACCAAAAAGTAAACGAGTTTTTTTGTTAAATAACTTTCAGTATTTATTGTCATGATTGATTAATATAATGAAATATTCAAATTTTTATATAGTTATATAAACTAAACAAATTTATTTTAAACTACTTGGGCTCGCCTGCTTGCTTAGTGCAGCAGTATTGGGCCAACCTGTACACACCGCCATTGTTACTGGATCTGTTATTGATTCTGCGACAGGGGCTGGAATGCCAAATTATCCTGTTTAAATATTTATAAAAAATATAAAAAATATAAAAAATTACTTAATTTATTATAATTAAATAATTTATAGAATTCCGATTTATCCCAGAAAAAATGCTAATTTTATTAATTTATTTTTAAACTCATCTATATTTAAGAATTACGTGTGGAATTTTTTTTTAAGAAAAATAAATTTTAAAAATAAAATAGATCATATTTTTTTGAACTTAAAAAATTAGCTTTATTTTATTAGGTATTTTTTTAAAAAAAAAAATTAATAAAAAATTATCTATTTGGGTACAAGACCTTTGGCCAAGAAAATAATTTAAAGTTTATAAAAAACAAAATTGTTCTTTATTTAATCACTTTGTTGGTTAAATTCATATATAATAAATCTGACAATATTATTGCTCAAAATAACAGTTTTAAGAAAAATATAAAAAAATACACAAACAAAAAAATCTACGTTGTAGAAAATTCTCACTTTTCGTCAATTTTAAATCAAAAGTAAAAATTAATAATTCTTTAAAAAATCTTTTAAAAAATAAATTTTGCATAACCTTCGCGGGTAATATTGGAAAAGCGCAATCTTGTGAAACAATAATTCATACTGCAAAAATATTAAGTAAAATTAAAAGAATTCATTTTATAATTATTGGTTCCGGATCAAAATTTGTAGAAATAAATACTACTATTAATACTCTAAACTTAAAAAATATTTCACTTCTAGGTTCTTTAAATTCAGAAATAACTTGTGTACTGGAATATTTTTTAGTTATTATTAGAGTAAAAAAAAGTGAAATATTTTCATTAACTATTCCAAATAAATTTCAAACCTATTTATTTGCAATGAAGCCTATTTTGATCTCTGCTGACGGAGAAGTTTCAAAATTAACGAAAAAATATAATGTTGGTTTAACAAGTCCAGCAGAAAATTTTAAATTATTAAGTAAAAATATTTTAGAACTTAATAAAAACTATAAATCAAAAAAAAAAAATATAAATTAAATTTAAGATTTTGTATTCAAAAAAATTTGATATAAAGTCACAGACTCAAAAACTTTTAAAAATTTTTTCTTTATGAAAAAAAAAATATTAATTTTAGGTAGCAACGGATTAATAGGAGGTACTCTTTTTAACTTTTTTAAAAAAAAAAATCTTTTAGTATACCCAGCGTTAAGATTTAGATGGAAAAGAAAAATTAAATTTAAAAATGCAATTTTTTATCCCTCATTAGAAGATTCAATTTGTTAAATGTATTGAAAAAATTATTTATAAATTAAATCCAGACTGTGTTATTAATTGCACAGGGATTACAAAACATCATAAAAATCAATCTAAAATGGTACAGTTAAATATTTTATTTCCAAAATTTTTAGCTAAACTTCAAAATAAAAAAAAATTTACAAATATTCATCTAAGCACTGACTGCATTTTTTCTGGTAATAAAGGTAACTATAAAGAAAATTCATTCGCAGATGCAAAAGATAATTATGCAAAAACTAAATCAAAGATTGAAAAAATTAGAGTCAAAAATAAAAGTGCAATAATATTAAGAACCTCAACTATTGGACATGAAATGAATTCAAGCAAAGGGCTACTAAATTGGTTTTTAAATAAAAAAAGGTATGTTCATGGATTCAGTAATGCCTTTTTTTCAGGTCCAACAACTCTAGAATTGGCCAAAATAATTTACAAATATATAATAAAAAAAAAATATTTAAAAAATGATATTTACAACATCTCATCTTTTAAAATTATCACCGTTTAATGATGTGTTAATTAAAAAAATATATAAGAAGAAAATCAATATAGCTCCCTCTCATTTCAATTTACATTTATCAAAATTAAGTAATAAAAAATTTGTAAATCTTACACATTACAAATCATCTAGTTGGGATAAAATGATAAATTATACAAAAAAATTTCATGAATAAGAGTAAAAAAAATTTATACATAATAATAAATTATTTTAAAATATTAATTTATTAAAATCAAATTTTATTATTAAATTAAATATTAAATTAAAATTTAATTAAGATATTTTCTCTATTATAAGATGAATAACTAATCATTATAAACAAACTATAATAATAAATTAAAAAAAAAATTTTAAAAAATTTTTTTTTCTGCTAACTTATAAATTAAAAAATACATTAATCCATTAGAAAAAAATAAAAAAACTATAAATTCAGGTAAAAAGAAAAAAACTATTAGACTGAAAAAAAATAAAATAATATACAATACATCCCAATATATTAATTTTTTTATATTGTACAATTTAATAACTAAGTTTTGCTTGCAGCTAACTCCAAGTAATAAAAATGCACCCCCAGATAAAATTTAAAAAATTAAATAAATAATGATACATTAAAAATCAGAATAAGCCGTGTAGAAAATGAAAATCATGAATTCTGATAAGACTTAAATATAAAAAAAAGAAAATTAAACATCACGAAATAAACAAAAAGACAAATAATACTTTTTTATAATTAAGCTATTATTTAAATTATGACTTACAACTTTTTCAAAAATTGTTGAAGGAAATGTAAATAAGATAAAAATTAATAAAATTGTGGAAGCAGTATAAGAATTAAATTTTAAAGAAATTGCTTCAAATACAAAATTGCTAATAAGATTATTAATGTAGATAGAAAAAAATAATAAGTAGATTTTATATTTTTTGAAAAAAATATACTTATTTTATTCTTCATTTCAAAAGAAATATCTGTAAAATTTCTTAAGATGAAATCAATTAATAAATAAGATAGAAATCCAGTAAAAATTAAATTTAATTTAGTTATACTATTAAGTTCATAAATTATTGATATAAGTGATTCAATAAATACAAAAATTAAAAAAATATATAAATTTCTTTTTTTCTTTTTTTTGTAAAATATTAAATAATCAAAAATTACTAGGAAAGTAATAAAATTAAGTGAAAATATATAAATTTCTAAAAGTAAAAAATCTTTAAAAAAATATCCAGCTGACAAAAGAATTACATTTAGCAAAAGGGAGCCAACAACTCTAACAAATACAAAAAATTTTATAGAATTGAATAATAATTTATTTAAATAATTTTTGCTATGAAATTTAATTAATGAAAATAAAATATTTATAAACGAGGAATATAGTAAAAAACTATTCGCAAAAACATAATCTTTCTTAAAATATATTGTAAAAAAAATTATTGGAAAATCAGTGCTTAAAACAGTAAGCTGCAAAACTAAAAATATTAAAATTATAACTTTTTAAGTAAATAAAAAAATTGTAAAAAAAATATGATAATTTACTATCAAAAATTCTTGAAAATATTTTATCAATAAAAAAATCTTGATTTTTTTTAATTTTTAAAATTTTTGAATTTAAATTTGAGGAAAGGTTTATTTTTTTTTTAAACTGATTGATAATAATAAATAGATTTAAACAGTGAAAGAATATAAATGAAAAATATTGAAAAAAACTTACGTTTTTGGTCGAAATTTTTGATTTATTTATTAAAAAATATGGAATAATTGTATTTTCTGACCTTTGCTGTAAAAGAATTATTTATTCTAACATTTTCAGATACAGATAGAGCAAGAGAATTCTTAATAAAAATTTTTTGCCATAAAAAAACATCTTTCTCCGATGCGAACATTTGTAGGAAATTTATTTTTTTTTATAAAATTTCGTTTTTTTATCTTACAGCGCAAAAAATTTTTTTATTCAACGAATAGAAACTCAAATTGAAAGAGGAATTCCTGAAATCTGGGCTTTTATCGGAAAATTTATTCGATTTTTGTATTGGAAAAAAAACGTCTTTATGCAATTATGAAATAAATATATTTTTTGATAAAAAAATTTTTCAATTAATTTATTTATTTGACCTAAAAATTCTGGTAATAAAAAATCATCAGCATCTAAAAACGCAATTAAATCACCTTTTGAAACTTTATCTCCTACTTTTTCTAGCTGCTGAAACTCCTCTTTTTTTTGATTAATGGATAGAATTCTATTATATTTTTTTTTGAGCTTTTCTATTTCATAGATCGCTAAGATTTGGACCGTTAATAATAATAATTTTATTAAAAAAAAATTTTTTTTGATTTAACACGATAAAGTTAATCTTTTTTATAAAATTTTTTTTATTAAAACATGGGATAACTCAAATCTATGCAAAAATATTCATTATTTTTTATTTTATCTAAATTTAGTTTAGTCACATATTATTTGATTATCAAACTTTTTGGATATTTTTTTTTGTACCTTATTATCCTTAATAAATCTTGAGTTTTATTAATGAAAAAAAAGTTTTTGATTATATTTGAAATAATATTAATTTTGTTTTTTTTTTCTTTAGTAGTTTGATAATAAATTGGAACTAATTTATTAGCTACACAACTTAAAATTAAATTACTACCTCTGAACAAAACAAATTTACTATTTCTTAAATCATTTTCTAATGAACTATTGCTTATATCAAATTTTTTATTAGAATTTTTTTTTTTAATTTTTCTACCATCTCTCTTAAAGCGTGTTGAGCCTGATCTATAATAATTAATTTTTTAACTCTGGCATTTCTTTATTATTTAAAAAATTAAAAAGAATATTAACCTCTGAATCAATACCTTCTGGAATTACAAGTAAATTCAATTTTTTTTTTGAGTTAACTTATATATTTTTGGAAAATTTTTATGTGATCCAATAATTTTAATATTTTTTTCTTTAATGCTTGTAAGAAGCAATTTTTTTTGATTTATTTCCAATGAACTAATAACTTATTGGGAAAATACTCCTGCTTATAAACAATTAAATTAGATCCTGTATTTTTGGCAAAAAGATTTGGTATATAACCATAAATATTTATATTTCTCTCTTTTGCAGCATTTATTACATATTTTTCCCAAGAATAACCTTCGAAAGTAGTGACTACTAAATTGGGTTTGATCTTATCTATAATGGTTTCAATTTGATATCCAATTCTCAAATTAGTAACTGTGCTAGGAGAAATTGCCTCACCTGCTACTACTCTGTATATATATTTTTTTTTTTATTGAATAATTTAATAAATTTTAATGGTGAATACACTTGTAGTTTGTTTTATGACAAAACTGGCAATAATTTTGGTTTAGTTTGATAATTTTGATTTTCAATATAACTACTTTTTTCAAAATCTATATTTTTAATTAATATAATTAAACTATTTTTTGAAAAATTTTTAAATACCAAATATGTTGTTTCATCTAAGGAATTTTGTTTTTTATTTAAATAATGAGAAACAAATACATACTTATAGTGTTTATTATTTATTATCATTTGTTTTTCAAAAAAAAAATAAAATAATCTAATTTGGTTGGTATACCTCTCTTAATATTAAAAATAATTTTTTCTTATAACTTTGTAAAATAAATTTTTGCTTATCTAGATAATGTGGATGAGACTTAATTAAACTTAAAAAGCTTATGCAATAAGTTAACTTGTTAGAATTTTTTGCTTTTAGTAAATTTAAAATTTGTTTTGTAAGATCATACATTATTTTTTGGAACATAATCTGTTAACACAAAATCATCTTTAGTACCAAGCATGTGATTAACCTTGGCAGTTTTATCATTACTCCATACCAAAACTTCTGGATCTTCATATAAAAAATCGCAATTCTTACAATAGTCAATTGAATCAAAATTTTTCTCTTCATGAGCTTTCCTTAATTTATTATATTTTTCACCTTTATAAATTTCTTCAAATGATTGCTTATCCATGTGTCCCAATATACTTTTTTCTTCATTTGGTGGTCCTAGCGTTTGACAACATGGAACAATAGCTCCGTACCTACCTATCTTCCCCACCAGCTCGTATAGTTATTTCAGGAGCAAAAGGTCTTCCACAAGACCGTCTATCAGTTTTTTTTCTCCTATTTTTATTTTCATAATTTCCACTCCAATTATGCATTTTCCAAATATAAGCAATTGTATCTACTATATTTATTACATTTTTTTTATATTCTTCTATTTCATTTGAAATATTATCATTATCAGTAATCAGATGATAAGTGCTCAATTTACAATTGCTTATTAGTTTTTTTTATATATTCCTTTATTTCTTTTATATTGCTTAATATTAAATCAAAATTATCTATGTCCATCCATTGTTTATATTTTGACTTATTATAACCTATGATACTTATTCTTATAAAATCTATTCCAGAATCAATCACATCTTTCATAAACTGCCCAGTTAATCTTGCTCCGTTACAGTACATGAAACTTTTTAATTTTTTTTCTTTAACTAAATAGTCAGCAAAATCTGTTGCTGTTGTGATTCTATCCAACCCACAAACTTCCCCTTAGGCACAATGTCATTTAAAATTTTTTTAAATTGATCAATATGCATTTTCCTTGTAAAGTTTTTTCCTCTACCCGGATCAGTTTGCTGTGCCTTGAATCTTTCCTCTAAAGGAAGTTTCTTGTCCATAACAATTCTTTTTAATTCTAAATTAGACATGACAAAATTAAATATACTATTTATCTTATCTTACAAGCAATTAGACTATGAGTGATGAACATCAAAGAATTTACCTTTATAATTAAAAACAAGAGGTCTTAAAAAAGTACAATTTGATCTAATTTTATAGATTGTTTTTTTATCATCAAAAGATAAAATTTTAGAATTATAACCTAATAAAAAAAAATTATTTTTTTCATTAATAATAACATTTATTTTTTTACTAGTTGGATTAATAAAAAACAATTCAATTTTTTTTGAGTCTGAAAAATCATTTTGTATACAAAACATTTATTTTGAAAATAAAGTTTTTTGTACAAAATCTTTTTTATTTTTTGAAATTTTTAAGTTTATATTTTTTCCCAATACGAGAGTATTACCATGCACATAGGAATAGATATCATTTTTATAACTAAATCCAGTATAACATCGATTACTAATTATAGAATTTGTATTAACTTTTTTTTTAGTTCTATGAAAAATAAAAAAAATGCCATACCCTTCGTAAGATAGAAATTCTTTTGTAATATTTATCTCGTCAGAAATATCAAAATTCTTCAAAATTAAGGATTTCAATTCTATAAAATTATTATTATAAAATTTGAAATTTTAGGCCTAATTTCTGTATCATCTATATTTGTAATATCATTTATAAATTTAAATTTAGTTTTAAAGCCAAAATCAGTTCTCCAGGGAAAAGCATCTGAGATTGATGTGTTATTTTTTGTATCAAAAATATTAATTGGCATTCTCTCAAAACCAAAAGAATTTCTCATATTAAGTAAAAATTTATTTCGATTAATTTTTTTTAATAATTTCATTTATTTTATTTTTAAAATCTCTAACTAAAATATATTTTTTTTCGCCGAATAAATATTCTGTCATAGGATGAGTATGCTCGCATGATATATTATTTTTGTTATAACTTACATAAACTGGAATTCCTACATATTTTTGAGTAAAAAAGAAATTTTCTGGCATTATAAAATTTTTTTGGATATTTATTTCATTCATAGAATTTGTGAAAACAAAACCTTTTTTTAGAATTTTTTCTTTTTTTATATTAACTATAAAATAGTTAATTCTTTCGACTATAGGTTTTTCATAAATATTTATAAAAATAATTTTATTATTAGAATTGTGTTTTGATAAAAGTGAATTTAATGGGCTAACAATAGAGCCATTAATATTAAGCATTTTATGAGGATAATCTGATATGGATGCAGTAGCAAAATATGCAAAAGATATTGCAAATTTAAAAAGAAATAGAATTTGTGAAGTTATTAATTTTTTTTAAGGAATAACAATCAAAATTTACCATGTCATTCTCGGAAGCCAAAAAATAAAATTTTTTATTTTCTAAATTTTTATTTTTAACTATAAAAAAATATTCATTTTCATCACATAATACATTTTCATATTTCCATATATTTACACTTTTTTTATTAGATATTTTTGCTGAAAATAATTTAATTTTATTATTGATTTTTCCTCTAACATTCTCATTACGTTTCTATATTTTATTTTTTTCTATATTTAGTTTTTAAAGAAAAAAAAAAATTCATTTAATTGTTAAAATAATTAAGAGTTTTTTTAAGACCTTTTTTTAAAGTCTAAATCTAAAATTACCTATTTCAATCTTTGTGCCATCTATAAGTGTTGTATTGAATTGATTTTGTTTTTGATTTGAAAACTACTTTTGATTTTATAAAAGATTGTCCTAATAGATAATGAACTATATTAGATACCAAATATTTTTTTCCTTGGGTAAATTTATATCTCGATTAGAAATAATTGGTTTTTTGATTTTTCCATTATAATAATAATAATCGCATGATATCAGAATCTTTTATCTTTGTTATTTCCTTGCAATACAATATTTTTTTTTGATTTTGATTATCGATTTCTATTTCATAAACACCAGCAGGACAGTTCAAATCTAAGCCATAAACAGAAGAAATTCTTAAAATTAATATATTTATATTATATTTTCTTGAAAAAAATTCTAATTGTTTTTCTGCAATAACTTTTGAAAGTCCATAAAAACTAAGGGGCTCTAAATGAGAATCTTCTTTTACCGCTTTCTTACTTTTTGAATTTGTAAGACCATATACAGCTATTGAAGAAGAAAAAATTAGTTGTCCCTTAAATTTAATTAATGTTAAAGATTTTAAAAATTCCTGGAAGGTTTTAAAAAAAGGTGGGGTATCATTTGTGGAATTACCTGGATAAGAATTGCCACTTAAAAAAAAAATTATATCTGGTTTAAATTTATTAATATACTTATTAAAATTATATAAATTATAAACTATTCCGATTTTTTTTTATGATATAATTTATTTCTAAATCTTTTGACATTATACTTTTGTTTTAGTGCATCATATAAGTGTCTTCCAATATAACCATATCCACCAAAAATAATGATTTTCTTCATCTTTTGAAATAACTATGTAGCTCTAAAAAATTATAAAATATTATATAAATAAAAAAAGGCAAACTTAAAATAGCTATTCTTGGATTTTCACAACAAGTAATAATAGAAGAAGCCAATATAATTGCCAGCAAACAGGAAAAGGAATAGAAATAAAAAATAATATTTTTTTTTTCTTCATTGGTTAATTTTTTTTTAAAAAATAAATAAAAAATAAATATAGAAAAAAAAGCTAATATAATAAAAATTACTTTTAAAATATTATATGAAGAAATTGATAAAAAATTCCAATTAACAAAATTATTTTCATAATAACTAGGAAACAATGTTGCGCTAGATAACATTTGTGCAAATGTCAAAACAAATCCTTTTTTACCAACTTTACCCACAAACATTTGTTGAGGATAATTTTTCAATGAGAGCCAAAAAAGTTTAGATCCATATGATTGGTACAATCTTGCAATATTTGGTGTTGATTCATAATATTCTGCATCAAAGATCCAATTTTTTTCTTTATAAATTTGAATATCTTTTTTTATTTCAAAAATTAGCCTCACTATTTTCTGGAATATTTTTAATATTATTTAAATATAAATTAAAATCTGAAAATTTATTTTTTTTATTTTGTTTATAGAAATTTTTAAAGCTTTTTCATAAAATGCATCTATATTATTTTGATCATACTGATTTAAATAAATATCTTCAAAGCAATTTTTCCACCAATTTGGTAAATCCTTATTACTAAGTACTATTTTTCTAAAATCATCATGACCAATAGCGTGCAATGATCTTTGAATTAAATTTGCTCCCATCATTGTACTCGAAGAAAAAGCTCCATGATAATAAAAATTTTTAAAAAAAGGAAAAATACAAATTAAAAAAATAAAAAAATATTTTATAAAAAAAGTATGGTTTTTAAAAAAACTAAATTATATATAAAAAGAAATAATAATGTAAGAAAGCTTAGAACAACTCCCATTGTATATGAATTTGTTAAAATAAATATTAAACAAAATATAAATTTTTCATTTAAGGCTTTTGAAGTACACCCCCTAGCCATCTGAAGTTAACAAAATAATTATAAAAAAATTTATATGATCATGATGGCTAATTCTCCATACATCAAAGGGGCTAATAGCAATAATTAATAAAATAATTAAGAAATTTAAAAACATATTTTCTCTAAAATATCCTCCAAAAATTTTGTTAAGGAAAAAAATTAATAGAAATGTTGTAAATGCATTAATAATATAAAAAAGATATTTAATATTAATATCTATGTAGTATGATATTTTTAATCTTACTGCATCAAAAATTACAATAAATAATGGCTGTGTATGACTATATTTAAAGTATTCAAAAAAGCATTGTTTTATTTTTAAAATAATCAATAGGAAGTTCTTTTCTAATTTATAAAAAAAAAGTTATTAACTTTTACTAAAAAACAAAAAACAAAAAGAATATTTTTTTTCTATTTTTTTTGAAAAAAAAATTTTTTATAAAAAAATTAATCAGAATAAAATATTTTCTTTTTAAACTTAAAGCAATGGAAATATTTTTAGTAAAATTTTAAATACGCTAACTGGTAAAAATAATAACATAGTTACTAAAATTAAATTTAAGAAATTTACTAATGTAAAATATTTTAGTGATTTTAATTTTTTATTATTTAAAATCCATGTTATAATTAGATTAAAATAAGCAAATTGTTTTAAATATTTAAAGTTTTCATATTTTCTAAATATAGTTTTTTGGATGTCCAAAAAATTAATTCTTTAAAATTTAACTCCTGATTTATTTCATTCATCTCTGAAAAATATTTTATGTTAATTTTTTTATAGTTTTTTTGAGAAGCAATTTTTTTATCTTTTGATATTCTCAAACATAAATCATAGTCACCAATTATTTCATATCTATGATCAAATCCTTTTTTGAGAGAATGATAATTTTTTTTTCTAAACATCAAAGTACACATTCCTATGTAGTTTTTTTTTAATAAAATATTTGTACTTAATTCTGGAATTTTATTAAAAGCTTTATAAATACAATTATCAATTTTATTATATATTTTAAAATTTGTGCATGACAAAACTACTTTTGGGTCTTTAAAGCAATTTACCTGTAATTTAAGTTTATCTTTGTTCCACCAGTCATCAACATCCAAAAAGGTTATTAATTCACCTTTTACTTTATTCATGGCTAAGTCTCTAGCATGATATAATCTTACATGCTTTTTGCTTTTAAAATATTTAATTTTATTTGAATTAATTTTTTTTAACTCTTTTTGAGTGCTGTCTTTATTGTCAAAAAAAATAATTTCATAGTTTTTATTTTCAATTGAAACCCTAATTTATTGAATTATTAATAAATGCTGATCCATTGTACGAGTTTATTATAACAGAAACTAATGGCTGATATTTAGTTAGCACTTTTAAAATTTTTTAGACAAAATTTTTTATTTTTAATTAAATTTTCAAATTGATCCAAGTCTCTTTTTGTATCTATACACTTCCAAAATCCATTATGTTTAAAAGCGTACATTTTGCCACTATTGCAAACTTTTGTAAAAGGCTGTCTTTCTAACATTTCATTTTTACTCGATAAAAATTTGAAAAATTTTTTATTAACTACAAAAAAACCTCCATTTATCCAGCCTCTTTGCATTTGGTATTTCGCATAAAAAATCTATTATTTGTTTTTTTTTAATTTTTACTTCTCCAAATCTAGCCGGAGGTCTTACTGTATAAAAATAAACTGATTGATTTTTTTTATGAAATTTTATCAGCTTATTTAAATTTACATCACTAATTCCATCTCCATAAGTAACCATAAAAATTATTTTCGCTTCTAATAATTTTTTTAACTTGATAAATTCTTGTTCCGGTCAGAGTATTTAATCCGGTATCAATACACTTTAACTTTACAAACCTTTTTTAAAAAAATTTTTTTTATTAAAAAATTTTTTTAAAATATTCACTTTATATACCAGTTGCAATTACAAAATCTTTAAATCCATAATTATAGTAATAATTAATTAAATGTTCTATTATCGTATTTAGCCGCTAATTTAATCATTGGTTTTATTGAAGAAAAAATTAGAGAAAGAAATTTATACCAATCTCGCCAGCACCCAATGCGCAGTGCCATTTAATTTTGACTTAATAATTTCATTTTTATCATAAACACCAGTGGACATACTCAAAAAAATATTAAAATTTCCCAAACCCTCAAAGGCAAATTTTGTTTTTGGTTTTATAACGATAATTTTTTTTTGATTATAATTTACTACACCTTTTTTAATAGTTAAATTTTTTTTATAAAAATACATTTTTACTTTTCCATATACTAATAATAACTTGATCGTGTTATTAATGTGCATATTCCAACCTTTAATTTTATTTTTTTTAACTGCATTTAAGTAGATTTCTTTAATTTTTTCAAAATTATTATTTATATTAAATATTTTTATTATATCTCCTAATTTATTTTTTATTAAAATTTTATTTTTTATTTTTTTTATTTGGTACATTCTGAATTTTTAAATAATAGTTTCTGATTTGGTTTATTGTTTCTAAATATAATTGATTATTATTTTTTTTATTTATATATTTATTATACCATTTCATTGTAAGATCAATTGTTTCATTAAAATTTAACCTTGATGTCCAAAAAATAATTTTTTTAGCTTTTTCACTATTTAATTTTAAAAGTTTTAATTCTTTAAAAAAAAAGATTTTTATTTTTAATTTCATATTTCAAATTAAAATACTGAGAAGCTTTCATGACCACGTCTATAACTTTAAAATTATAATTTTTACGAGGACCAAAATTTAAAATTTCTAATTTTTTTTTGCTTTCATAAAGATATTTAGAAAATTTTAAATAACCATAAATAATTTCAATAACATGTTGCCACGGTCTAGTTGAGTTTGGTTGTCTAATAATTAATTTTTTATTATTTTTTACAGATTTTACTAGGTCGGGTACTAATCTATTTTCAGACCAGTCTCCACCTCCAATTACATTTCCAGCTCTAGCAATTTCAAAATTTATATTTTTTTTTTTTAAAAATTGATTCTATATAAGACTGAGCTAAAATATCAGCACAACTTTTTGATGCACTGTAAGGATCCTTGCCATGCAAAATGTCACCTTCCTTGTAGCCTCTAATTTGTTCTAAGTTTTTGTAAACTTTATCGCTAGTGATTAGAATAACTGAACATTTTTTTTTAAAATTTTTAAGAATATTCAATAAATTAATCATCCCAAGAATATTAGTTTTATATGTTTCTGAAGGATTAGAATATGATTCGGAAACCAAAGCTTGTGCAGCAAGATGAAAAATAATATCCGATTGATATTTTATTATACATTTTTCTAATTTTTTATATTCTTGAATATTAAAAAAATAATTTTTAATTCTTGAATTTTTAATAAATATCCTGCTGGTATTTTTGTAACCCAAAGAAACTCCGGCTAATTTTGCACCCATATAGCCAAGCCATAGACTTAGCCAGCTACCCTTAAAACCCGTGTGACCAGTAACTAATATTTTTTTATTTTTAAAGAAGTCATTAAACATAAAAATGTTATATATATAATTGTTTTTTTTTAAAACTTATTTAAATGATTGAAATCAAAAAAATTAAGAAAAAAGATGTTTGTAAAAAATGGGTAAATTATTTAAATGACCCTATTGTTACTAGGTTTTCTATTCACTCTAAAAGAAAACATACGCTAAAATCTCAAAATCAGTTTGTAAAAGAAAAATTACAAGATGGAAATTGCATAATATTTAAAATATTATTTAAAAAAAAATTTATAGGAACAGCAGAAATTAAAAATATTGATAATATAAATAAATATGCTGAGGTTAGTTATATGATTGGTGATAAGTCAATGTGGGGTCGCGGCAAATCTTCTTTATGATAAAAATAGGAGTTTGCAAAAAAAAAATTAAAAATTAATAAAATTGGTGAAGCTAGAGTTGATAAGAGCTATTGAAGCTGAAAAAGTTTTAAAAAATAATAATTTTAAAAAGTTTCTGAATTAAAGAATTTTATATAAAAAATAATAAAAAAATTAATAAAGTATTTATCATAAAACATTTAACTTAAACCATATATATCTACTAGTTAATACATACAATTCAAATTAATCTAAAAATAAATATTTTAGATACAAATTATTGAAAAAAATCTCATTTAATCATTTAATAGATTTGCAATAAATATAATAATTAAAATAAATATTAAAAAATTATATCGCGTTCTTCAATAAATTTGATAAAAGATATATAATTTGATGAATAATTTTCTTACAAATAAAACAATTTTAATTACAGGTGGAACTGGTTCGTTTGGTTAAAAAATTTATTGAAAAAATACTAAAATCAAATTTTAAACAAATCAACATTTTATCAAGAGATGAAAAAAAGCAAGAAGATCTAAGAAATCAGTTAGATAACAAAAAAATAAAATTTTATATCGGTGATGTTAGAGACAAGGCAAGTATATCTAAATCTTTTAAAAATGTAGATTATATTTTTCATGCAGCAGCATTAAAACAGGTTCCTAGTTGCGAATTTTATCCTTTGGAAGCAATAAAAACTAATACGATTGGTACAAGCAATGTAGTTGATCTTGCAATAAAAAATAAAGTAGAAAAAATGGTACTCCTAAGTACCGATAAAGCTGTATATCCAATTAACGCTATGGGTCTATCTAAGGCTTTGGCTGAAAGAATAGTTATTTCTAAATCAAGAAATTTAACTAATAAAGAAACATTATTATGCATTACAAGATATGGAAATGTAATTGGATCAAGAGGATCAGTTATTCCCTTGTTTTTAGAACAAATTTATAGCGGAAAAAATATAACAATTACCAACCCAAATATGACTAGGTTTATGATGACACTAGATCAATCAATAGAATTGGTTCTTTATGCAATGCAAAAAGGCAAACAAGGAGAAACCTTTGTTCTTAGATCCCCCTCTTCGACAATTGAATTAATTGCAAAAACTTTAAAAAAAATTAAAAGATCTAAAAGCAAAATTAAAATTATTGGTACAAGGCATGGAGAAAAAGATCATGAAGTTCTCATTTCAAAAGAGGAAATGATTAGAGCAAAAAAAGAAAGAAATTTTTTTAGAATAGCTCCTGATATAAGAGATTTAAATTATTCAAATTATTTTTATATTGGAAATAGAAAAATAATCTCAAAAATAAAAATATTTCTACTGAAAAATTAAATGAAAAATCATTAATAGAACTTCTAAATAAAACTATTTTAAATGTATAAAATATGCACCGTTGTTGGAACAAGACCAGAATTAATTAAAATTTTTGTTTAATACCTCTTTTTGATAAAAATTTTAATCATATACTTGTTCATTCTGGACAAAATTATGATTACAATCTAAATAAAATTTTCTTTAAAGATCTAAAAATAAGAAAACCCAATTTTTTCTTAAATGTAAAAAATAAAAAATTATCAATTCAAATCTCTAATATAATTAAAAAAACTGATGAAATGATACTGTTACGTCAACAGTCAGGCTTTATTGGTATACGGGGATACTAATACAAGTCTAGGTATTATTGCTGCTAAAAGACGAAAAATACCCGTATTTCACATGGAAGCTGGCAATAGATGCTTTGATCAAAGAGTTCCAGAGGAAATTAATAGGAAAATTGCTGACCACTTAAGTGATGTTAACATTACTATTTCTAAGCAAGCAAAAGAGTATCTAATTCTCGAAGGTTTAAAACCTGAATTTTTATTTCAATTAGGTTCCCCCATGAAAGAAGTAATAAATAATAATATACAAAATATTCTAAAATCAAAAATTTTAAAAACAATCGGTTTAGATAAAGGCAAATATATTATAGTTAGCCTACATAGAGAAGAAAATGTTGATTAAAAAATAGTTTTAAAAAATATAATTAAACAATTAGTTTTTATTTCCAATAAGCTTAGTATAAAAATAATTATATCGACACAAAAAGCAACAAAAATAAATATTAAAAAATTCAAAATTAACATTAAAAATACAAAAAATTTAATTTTTAATAAACCTTTTGGATTTTTTGATTATTGTAACTTACAAATAAATAGCTACTGCACAATTTCAGACAGTGGAACTATATTTGAAGAATCTTCAATTTTAAAATTTCCAGCAATTACAATTCGAGCAAGCACATGAAAGACCAGAGGGTATTGAAGGCGGAGCAGTGGTTGTGTCATCAGATATGAATAAAGATATTTTGAATTCTATAAAAATTGCAACAACTCTTCGAAAAAATGACCATAATTTTGGTTTTGTGCAAGATTATAATGATGAAAATTTATCAAAAAAAATGGTAAACCTTGTAGAGAGCTATATTTCTATCATAAATAAAAAAATTTGGTTTAAGTAAAAAAATTGTCTCAAATAATAATAATAATAATAAAAAGCGACTATGAAAATTAAGACTGGCAAAAAAAATAGTAAAGCTCACCAAAAGTAAATCTAAAATTAAATTAATTAATTATAAAAAATGTCTATAATTTACCTTCAAAAATTCTTACTCTACCTTACATATTAAAAAAAGAGAGATTATTAAAAAAATAAAAAAAGAAATTAAATTTTCACCTGCCAAAAAACACTTTATTGATTCCATTAGATATTTTTAATTATCTTTTGATAATTTAATAATAGTGGAGTTAATCGATTATTTTATATAAGATCTTTCAACATACATGCTTGAAATTTTTGATTTAATTTTAATATTAGAAATATCTCTTTTGAGCTTTATTTTTAAAAAAAAATTCAGTCTTATTTAAATTTTCATTTAAAATGTTTAAAGTTTTAATTTTATTTATCGCAATACCAATTAGCTTTATAAGCTTCATATTAAAAAAAAAATTAATTTTTTTTAATCTTTTATCTGAAAAGTTTGAAAATAACTTTATTTAGAAAAAAAAATTTTAAATGAAAATTTTAAATTTTATTGTCCTAACAGACTAATAGAATGGAGAATAAATAATTTTTTTTCTAAAGAAATAGAAACAATAGAATCTGATGCTTATGACAAAGGTAATGATATTATTTTTTGGGATATTGGTGCAAATATTGGAAATCATACTGTTAAGGAAGTAAATCAACACAAAAAAAATATTAAAATTTTTTCCTTCGAACCATCAACCAGTAACTTAAGAACATTATCTAGAAATATTTCAATAAATAATTTAAATAATACTATTTCAATTATACCCATTGCCTTGGGAGAAAATTTTTCTATAAATTCAATGAATGAATCAATTTTTAAAGAAGGATCTGCATTACATTCTTTTTCAAAAAACTATGATTATAGAGGAAAAAATTTTCAAATTAAAAATATTTACAATACCTTGGGTATAAGTATAAATAAATTAATTTTTAACAAGATATTGCCAATTCCAAACTATATAAAATTAGATGTTGATGGAATTGAGCATTTAATACTTACAAAATGCCAATATATTATTTAAAAAAAATAAAACTAAAGAAATATTAGTTGAACTTAATCCAAGTTTTAAACTTCAATTTAATATAGTTAAAAAAATCATGAAAAAAAATAATTTCTACTTAAAAAATAAAATTAATAAACTAGGAGAATATATTTTTGTGTCTAAATGAAAAAATTTTTTTTAAAAGTTGTTAATAAATTTATTTATATCTTTTTTTCTATTTATGATTTTATTTTCATTTAAGATTAACAAAAGAAGAAGATTATAATCAAAAACAAAATCAATTTTTTAATAATTTAAATTTAAATAGAAAAAAAGCTATAAAGAAATTTCATAGGATAGTTAATCAACACCGATATCTTAAAACTGAACTATCCTCGGAGCATCAAATATTTTTTTCTGCATTATCATTCAAAAAAAACATAAAAAGCATTCTTGAGATAGGAACTTATGATGGCAAAAATTCTGCTTATATGGCCGAGTTATTTCCTAGTGCTAAAGTTGTGACAATAGATTTACCAGATGACGATGAATTATATATAAATTCATACTCGAGACAAAATAAAATTTTCAGAGATAATTTTTGTAAAAACAGAGATAATATTATTAAAAAATATAAAAATCTAAAATTTAATAAAAATGAATTCTTTAAAACTTATTAACCATCAAGCTATTTACGATTTAATTTGGGTCGCTGTAGTCTATATATTAATTGTTTCTGTTGTTCTGTTAATTCTTTAAAACTTTTAAGTAAAAAAGGAATATTAATATGTGACGACATTTATACCAAAACAAGACAAAATCACAAGTTATACAAATCAATAGCTGGCTTTGAAACTCTCGAGGCATTAAAGCTTGCAAAAATAATTAAATATAAACTTTTGTACAAAAGAATAGATTCAAAAATAAATCCCAACCCTTATGAAAATAAATTTATCGCCATAATAAAAAAAATTAATACGTAGAGAATTTTTTTAATTTAGCTTTTTTATTTAATATTAGTTTCTATAGTTAGATATAATAAATTAAAAATCTTTATTTTTACATATTTATAATTACACATTTTATCAAAAATTTTGTTTTTGCAGAAGGATAGTATATTGGTGTAGTTATATAAAATTTTTTATTCATTTAGATAATTCGATTAACCTTGCTTCAATTTTTTTTTCACATAAATTAATTATGTCTTTATATTTAATTCTGTTGATTTTCTTATCATTTTTATTATAAATTAAATTCTCAATCACTAGTTTTGCATTTCTTTATCCAATGCATTAGTTGGCTCATCTAAAATAAGAATATCATTATTTTATTAGGGACCTTGCAATTGCTATTCTTTGTTTTTGACCACCTGAAATTTTTACCCCATTTTCACCTATAACGGTATCTGCTCCTTCTTGTTTATCATTTATCAATTCATTCAAATTTGTAAATTTAATTACCTCGGTAAAAAGTTTATCATCAAATTTTTCCTTATCATCGGTGAAGCAATATTGTTTCTAATAGTATCATCAAACAAAAAAGGTTTTTGAGATACATAACCAAATTGTATTATCTTATAAAAATCAATATTCTGATATTTTCCATTAAGTAAAATATTCCCAGATTTAGGCCTTAATAATCCAGTTATTAAATCTACAAAAGTTGTTTTGCCCGAACCTAAATCTCCATAAACACCTATGATATCACCTTTGTTAATTTTTAAATTTGCTATTTCTAAATTTTTATTTTCATTATTTTTATATTTAAAAACAACATCATTAAACTCTATAGAATTTGATCTTGCCAATTTAAACCCCTTGGTTGTTTTGAATTTTTAATTTTATTTTTTTCATTTCATTAAAAAGTAAATTAGTTGAATTTTCCCCAAGATTTAATGTTGATTTTAATCTAATCCATAATAGTAATGAGGGGATGATTCTAATTGATGCAGCTATAAAAAAACTTGATGTTGAAATTATAAAATTTTTATCAATACTTACAGGAACTCAATGTGATAAAAAAAACTAATAATAAAATAATAAATAATTCAATAAAGTATTTTGGAGCAAAAGTAATAAATGAGCTATCAATATCTAATTTTGCAATATTTTTTGCTACTATTCTAGTGTCTTTAAAAAAAGCGTTAGAAAGATTTAATATTTTAATTTCTTTAAAACCTATAAAAAATTCCTTTACATTTTTGTAAAGTTTTGAATAATTCTTATTTAGATTAATCCCAATATTAAGCAATTGACTTAGAAAAAAAAATTTATAGAAAAAATAAAATATTAAAAACATTAAAAATATTGAAACAAAACATAGAACTCCCACTTTTATAAATTGATAAGAAATAAATATTATAATCCCCACGTACAATGAGGGTAAAAATATTTTGTTTATAGTTAAAAGTTTTGACCATATTGCCAGACATTTGAATATATTTAGAGTTATCTGTATTTGTATAATTTTCAGTGATTATACACTCTGAATGCATACTGTCTCTCTTATTCTAGCTTGCACATTAAAAGAAAAATAAATTATTTTTTTATAACAATACCACATATAATAAATACCTTTAAAATCTAGATAGTTGATATGCCAATACCTATAATAATATAAATTTTATAATTGTCTTGTAGATTTAATAAAATTATATTTGATAAAAAATTTTGAAAATAGCCTGGAGACAAAAAGAACGTAATAAACGAACCCACGAACACAACTCCCAAAACATCTAATAATGATAAAATTAAATAATAGATTGAAATAACAATAATTTTTTTTTTATCTTCATGAATTAAAAAACTAATTTTATTCCAGTAATCGCCACTAATCATTTTTTATTCTCTCTAATATTGGAAAAATTCTTTTTGTTTTAAAATTTAATCTTTTTTTTATTTTAAATTTAAAATTTTTAATCATTTTTGTTAGATCTGGAATATTATTCATAATAGGAAATTTTTTTAATTTATTTCCGTAAAAACTATTATTTGCATCTGGTCTAAAAGCAATAACTTTTGCGCCCATGATACTCAATTCTAGTAATAACATAGAGTCCATCCCAATTATTATATCAAAATTTTGATTAAACTTTTGAATTCGGAAAATTATTTTTTAGAAATTTTATTTTGTTTTTAATATTCAATATTCCACAAGCTCGTCATCAATCTAATTGTTATTTCATAATTCTCATCTAAATTGCTTATTAATTTTTTAACAACTTTGTATTCATTAAAACCAAAAAATTTCTTTATCTCAATAATTTATTTAATTTTTTTTCTAATTTTTTATCAGCTATGAAATAAATAAAATTTTTTTTGTTTTTTTTTCTAAGTTTTTTTTATGTATTATTTTTTTTTGCAAAAACAATTCGTAAGTATTAATATTTTTTTTTCTGGATAAGTATTCTGTATAAATTCTTTTTTTGATCTATCAACCACGCCTATATAATCTGGCAAAAGAAGAAAATTTTTTTCATAAAATCTTTTGTTTGAACAAGTTCATGTTCACTAATGAAATGCATGGAATTTTTTTTTTTTTAGCAAATTTAACGAGGTTCTTATCAAGACCGCTTCCTAAAGCAAAATTTAATTTTGGTTTAATTTTTTTCCATTGAACAATTGTTTTAAAACCCCTTGTGTAGTGATCATTTTTTTTTGTTTTTATTATTAAAAAATGCTTTTTATTTTTTTTTTCAATATAGCTTAAAATATATTTCAAAGGTCCAATATCTTTTGAGCCAACAAGGAACATTTCTATTTAAATAGATTAAATTTTTTCCAAACTTCTTTAAATTGTTTGGAAAAATATTTCATATCATTTTTGTTATAATCATATTTATACATATGCAATCCAATATATTGATGGTCATTTAAATTTTCTGCAACTGGACAGATACCTTTTTTGTAACTAATATTTCCTTTATATATTTTTTTAGACCAAGGAAATTTTCCAAAAGCTATTTTTTTTTGATACATAGGTAGTAAGTGAATGTTTGCATAA
This sequence comes from Candidatus Pelagibacterales bacterium, assembly GCA_965235745.1. GTDB lineage: Bacteria > Pseudomonadota > Alphaproteobacteria > Pelagibacterales > Pelagibacteraceae > IMCC9063. Next base: position 23,051 of record CBDDYY010000004.1, on the reverse strand, counting down.
GTAGGCTCAACTGGGACACCTCTTTTATTTAGCTCCTTAACAATCTTAATCTTATTAAAATTATTTTTATTAAACTTTAAAGCAAAATAATAAAATAAATGAGTATTCCCTTCCAAAACTGTTGGTAATTGTAAATATTTTAAATGTTTTAGTTCTCTATATAAAATATTTACTAAACTATTTCTATATTTTATTATTTTATTTAAGTTTTTTAATTGCTCAATAACAATACTTGCTTCAATTTCACCAAGTCTAAAATTATAACCAATAATATTATTTATTTTTTCAATTGCATTAACACCTTTATATGGCTCTCCAGCATGACTAATTAGCTGGAGACGCTCAGCAATTTGATCGTCATTTGTAACCAAAATACCTCCTTCTCCTGTGTGAATATGTTTGTGATAATTAAGACTAAATCCACCAACATCTGCTAGGGTACCTGCAAATTTTTTTTTATATAAAGCACCAGGGGCTTGGGCAGTGTCTGAAACAACCTTTAAATTATTCTTTTTTGCAAGTTGCATTATTTGACCTATTTCAGCTGACTGCCCCATAATATCTGGAACAATAATAGCTCTTGTTCTTTTTGTAATTTTTTTTTCTATACTTTTTGCAGTTATATTAAAGGTTTCATAATCAATGTCCGCAAAAACGGGGATAGCAAACCAATTGATTATAGCAGTTGCCGAAGCACTCATTGTCCAGGGTGATACTATTATTTCATCTCCTGGCTTTATATCTATAGCTCCAACAGCACAAATTAAACCAGACGTCCAAGAATTTACTGATATAGCATATTTTACATTATATTTTTTAGCAAATATTTTTTCCAGTTTTTGAACCATTTTACCACCATAAAAGCTTCCTACAATTTTATCGTTTTTCCAATTACCAACAAATGGAGATAGTTTTCCGGTTTTTAAAACTCTTAAAGCTGCTTTAATACTTTTACCATCTATTGAATTAAATCTTTTTAATTTTCTCATTAATTTTTTTTTAGTATTTTATTTATAAGCGAGTATAAATTATAGTCATTTGTTTGAAAACCTATCTTGTTTTTATCTTTATAATTTTTTTTAAATATTATTTTTTTAATTAGATTAGAATATGCTGAGCAAATAATTAATTTTACTTTTCCGCATGTTGTAAATTGATTAATATTTTTTATCAATTTATTTTTATTAATTTTATATAATTTATATTCTCTTTCTAAATTTACTTTAGTTTTTAATTTTACCAAAAATAAATCAAAATTTATTGGAATTACTGTGTTAATATCAAAACTTAAAAAATAAATAACAAATTTAAAATTATTCTAGATTAAATTACACAAATAATCGTTTTTGAGATTCTGTTTTTTACTTATTAGCTTAACACTATTTGGTTTTCCAAAAATATCCAATACATAACTTAAAAAATGAACACCATTATAATATATTCCTTTAGAATAGTAAAAATGACCAATAACTGGTTTTCCGAATTTTTTAGAGTTGATTAATTTATTCAAATATTGAAACTCATTTATAAATTTTCTAATATAATTTGTGTAAATTTTTATTTTATTTTTGTTTACTATTTTATTAATTTTTTTTAATTCATTAAAAGAATTGGCAATTGGTTTTTCACAATGAATTTTTAGATCAGATTTTAATTATCAATAGATTTAAATATTTTTAATCTTTCCTTTGGCGGCGTACATATTATTAGTAAATAATAATTTTTTGATCTTGGTAAAAATTTTACAGTAATTTTGGATTAGCTTTGAACTTTGTTTTTTTTTTTTAATAATACTTATGTTTATTTTTTTATATTTTTTTAAAATTTTAAAATATTTCTTTCCCAACTCTCCAAATCCTATAATAACAATATTCATTAGTTTATTTAGAAAAACAGCGAAAACTTCTTGAAATTAGTTCTTTTATATTAATTAATTTAATTTTTTTTTTTTTCTTCCACTTAATACTTTGAAAAAATTATTTATGCCGGGCTTCAAACGAAATAATTTGATTAACTTTCTTACAAATTTTAAATCTTTATTCGTATCAATGGTAACTCTTAAATTTGTAAAGTCTTTTTTTTTATATAAATTAATTAATTTAAATCCTTTAATTCTAAATTTAGTAGGACCTGAATATAAATTCCATGTTGGATAGTCCATATTTTTTTTATTTACATATTTTTTTATTTTTTCTAATAATTTTGCTTTATAGATTTCTATTGAAAGCCCCTCTGGATATTCACTTTCAAGTTTCCATTTTTTAGAATGATGCATAGTTCTTGTTGACATGTAATCAATTTTTTCTTTTGCAATCTCCGATAGAGTTTTAATGTTATCTGGATCATTTGGGCATGCTGATATGTATCTTATATTTACATCGAAATTTCCTAGACGTGAACATTGATATACTCTATCAAAAACATTATGCTCAGATCCTCGGTAAATTTTTATTTTATACTTTTTTTTTACATAATCACATAAAGGATCATTAATTTCATTAGTGGGTGAAGGAGGGCTTTTAAGATTATTATTAAAATACTTTGAAGAGAAGCAACTAATAACATAGTCAATTAAAAGATTTTTCTTATCAAGATTTTTCATAACCTTGCCTCTTAATCTACCCGATGTCATTCTCGCTTCAACAATACAACAGTATTTATTTTTATTTACAGACACAGATTTCTATATCACCAATTTTTTTTTTATGAAAATATTCCTTGTATTTTTCATCTAGATAACTAAATAAGTTTATAATTTTTTGATTTTTATCTTTTAATTTTTCAAAATATATATTTGTTGCATCTGATGAATTTTTGTTACCTCTTTTATCCATAAAATCAGCTTTATTCCTGATATTATCAATTTAAATTTTTTCAATACTTTTAATTATTTAATTAACTTTTTAATTGTATACGATAAAAATAATTCAGATGTACTTTTCTATAATATTTTTGTTTATAATAATCTAGGTTGTAATGAGAAATTAGTGGATCATCTACATTGGGCACTTCAAAAATTATTAGACCATTTTTTTTTAGAAATTTTTTTAATTTTGTTAGAAATATAATTGGCTGCTTTAGTTTTTATATTATGGATTATATCAATAACATCATATTTTTTTTTTACATTTCTCAAAGAACTAAAGACTTTAATTTTATGCAATTTTTGCAAAACACTTCTTTGGGTATTTCCAACTTCAACAGCATTATATATATTAACAACATTTTTTAAGTAGTAAAAAAAATATCCTCCACCTGGGCCAATTTCTAAAACATCCTTTTTTTTAAAATATTTTTTTGTCTGATCAAAAATTTTCTTATAAATATTATTTGGATTCATAAAAAAATTTTTATCATATACATGTTTAAACTTCCTTGCAGATAAAAATTGTTACTAATATTTTTTTGTACAAATTTTTTATCTAAAAATTGCAAGCCACATTTGCGACATCTAAAAACATCACATTTCAAATTTCCATTTATTACTCTGCTTTCGATTGAACAATCTGAAGTTTTATTGCAAAAAAATGAGCAACATTTGTTGTTATATAATGAAAGAAAATTTATGTTCATTATCTACATTTTTTTTAAGCTTTTTTTTTATTAATGATTGATATTTTTCATATTTCTATACCTTTTTTTTTAAATGGTCTTAAAAAATTAATATCTTTAAATTTTAAAAATGTTCCTTTTTTTAAATTAGATCTATAATACAAGCTTCTTTTTAAATTTATAGAAAAATATTTTTCAGATTGCAAAATACTTTCCTTTTTTTTTCCTATCATTTTGGAATTAATAAACAATGTATCAATTAATTTTTTTGTTTCAGATGGTGTTATGGAGAGTTCAAAATCTGCTACATTTCTAGTTTTATTGTCTGGTAAAAAATGCTTTTCAATTATTGTGGCACCAAAAAAAATTGAATTTAGAGAAGCCTGAATTCCACTAGTATGATCAGAAAAACCTACTGGTATTTTATATTTTTTTTTAAGTTCTTTTATATTTTGTAAATTACAATCTTCTATATTTGTTGGATAGCTTGCAATACAATGTAATATTGAAGTATTTTTTTTCCCTAAAATTTTTAATGCATTATCAATATTTCGATAACTAGACATTCCAGTTGATATCACACATTTTTTTTTAGTTTTTTTAATTTCTTTTAATAAAGGAAAATAATTTATGTCACCTGAGGCTACTTTAAAAAAATTTATATATTTTGATAACGGCCTTACCAATCTATGATCAAATGGAGTTATACAAAGATCAATTTTTTTTTTTTGACAATGTTTTTTAATTTTTTTAATTTTTTCGAAATCTAATTTTTGATTTAAATCTATCTCTTTGATATTTAAACTTATTATGCTTTATATAATTTAATGTTTTAAGCTTGGGATGAGCAATAGTATCTTCATCATAAAGCTGAAACTTAATGCAATCAGCTCCAGCTTTCTTTGCACTATCTATAGCTTTGAAGCAGTTAGATATTTTTCCTGAATGATTGTCTTATAATTGATAAAATAAATTTTTTTTTTTCTAAAATACATTATTAATCTAAAAACCAGAATAAAAGCTTTTTATCTTTTCGCCATATTTAAGATTATTTATTGATGAATTCAAAATATAACCACAAGAGCAACCGTCACATTTTTTTTTAAACATATTGTCAACTTGATTTGCAAATATCTCTTGATCAATTATTTCCTTAATTGATTTTACTTTTACATTTCCAACTGGTTTCATTGCCCAGCAGTTTGTATAAAAATCTCCATTAGAATCTATCTCAAATCCATAGTGTCCCAAATAACATGGAACGGATTTCATTTTTGAATCTTTGAAATACTTTTTCGCATAATCTATTGAGGCTCCATCATTTGAAAAATATTGGGGATTTTTATTTATTTCATTTTGTATCAAATTTAACATTTCATTTAATTTATTTTCTTTTTCAAATTGCATTAAAGATTTATCTATATTGTTAAAAAAATAATTTTGATCATCAATTAAATTGAAAAGAATTTTTATTTTTTTTTCTTTGGTAAATTTGATTATTTCTGGTATTTCTTCAAGATTAGCTGACATTATTGTAAATGCAATTTTGATATTTTTAAAATTTATTTTATTTAAGTAATCTATATTTCTTATTACTTTTTTCGCGTTACCTTTTATACCTCTTATATAATCATGCGTTCCTAAACCCTCTAAAGATAAAACAAATTCATTAATTCCATTTTTAACCAAATTATCTATTCTTCTCTCATTCAAAGATAGGCTATTGGTTGTAATTGAGATGTTTTTAAAATTAATATTTTTACATTCAGAAATAATCCCATCTAATTGTTTAAACAATGTTGGCTCACCACCAGTTATCATAATTTCTTCAACTCCAATTTTTCTAATATCCCTTATTACAGCTATCCATTTTTCAAACGAAAGTTCATTTTCAAATTTTTCTTTCCAATAATTACAAGTGATGCACCTGCTTTGGCAGTTATTAGTAGGTTTTATTTTGGCAAATTTTAAATTAGAAATTTGAAATTTCATTTAAGCGCCCATTGAATTTTTGCTTCAAAAATATCTTGATCTAAGTTATGAATGAATTTCTCAACAAATTTTATATTTTTCTCAATCTCCTGTTCATCAAACTTTATTGGATTTAGCCCCAAGGAGAGAAGATTGGTGTTTTTAGGATTATAATAATGATCTTCCATTTCTATTCTTGGATTTTTAATATTAATTGCTTTAGATTTTGAATAACCTAATTTTTTTCCAACATTTAAAATTTTTGTAGCTATTTCATTCAAACTTGAAAACTCTGTGAACTGATTAAAAACTTTAAATTCTCCCTTTTCAGGTAAATTTTTAGTGGCGATTTCAACACATTTAAGCGTATCTTTTATATTTAAAAATCCTCTTTTTTGATTTCCTTTGCCATAAACAGTTAAATTTTCATTCGAAACTAATTGTGAAATAAATCTATTAATAATAGTACCAAAAATTCCATCATAATGAAAAGCTGTGCACAAGTTTGTTGGATCTTTTTCTATTTCCTCGGTTGAAATTCCGTAAACAACTCCTTGGTTTAAATCTGTAGATCTTAAGCCCCATACTCTACATGCAAATTCAATATTTGCACTATCATGCACCTTGCTCAAATGATAAAAACTACCAGGTTTTTTTGGAAATAAAACTCTATCTTTTCTTCCATTGTGTTCAATGTCTAGCCACCCTTCTTCAATATCAATATTGGGAGTTCCATACTCTCCTAGGGTTCCAAGTTTTATTAAATGAGTATCGGGACAATTTCTTTTTATTGCAAATAATAAATTCAAATTTCCAATAACGTTATTATGCTGAGTGAATACTGCTTTTTCATGGCTACCCATAGAATAAGGAGCGGATGGTTGTTCAGCGTAATGTATTATTGCATCTGGTTTGTTCTCTTCTAGAAGCTTATCTAAAAATCGATAATTTAATAGATCTCCAACTTTATATAAAATTTTGTTTTTTGATAATTCGTTCCAAACTTTGATTCGAGTATGTAAACTTTTAATTTCACACAAAGGCTTAACACCAAACTCCAGTTCAATTTTTCTTTTAGTAAAATTATCTACTACCAAAACTTCATGTCCGCGCTCAGCAAAATACATTGACGTTGGCCATCCCAAGTACCCATCACCGCCTAAAATAAGAATTTTCATATTTGGTTTGAGCTTTTATACCATTTAAAAGTTATTTTTAAACACATTAATATTTTTTTTAAATAAATTTTATTAAATAACTCTTTGCCTGGCTTAATATCATAACCTCCGGGAGTATTAATATACATCTTTTTATTATTCTTTCCAGAAACTTCATTAATAAATTTTAAAATTCTATTAATAGAAATTTTTTTACCTGTATGTATTGAATAGAAAATTTCAATTTTTTTGAATTAAAAATAATAAAAATTTTTTTTATTAAATCCTCTACAAAAATAAAATCTCTGGTTTGCATTCCATTGCCATGAACTAAAAGTGATTTATTTTTTATTGAATTTTTAATAAAATCAGTACCATAATGAATTCTAATAGAATTGCCCAAAGACATTTGAAAATTTTAAAATTGATATTTGCTTCTGTAAATTTTTAAAATAAGAAAAAGCTAAATCTTCACAAAATTTTTTTGTACTAGAATAGATGCTAGGGTGTCGATAAAAAAGAATCCACCGCAAAAGAAGAGGCAATCAAAATCCTTTTAACTTTTGAACAACTTAATAATTTAATTATATTATATGTAACTAATATATTATCTTTGAAAGCCTGATCTGGATTATCATGACAGTTTTTTATACCTGGCAAAGCTGCTAAGTGCAAAATTTTGGTAATGTTATTTTTTTCAACAATTTCTAATAATTTTTTAAAATTTTTTAAGTCTTTGACGTCCAAATCTATATTGTTTGCTATTTTTTTTAATTATAAAAACTTTAAAGAAAATGAATGCTAATATATCAATTAAAAATTTACAAAAATTAGTTCCAATAAAACCAGAACTACCTGTGATCAAAAATGCCATAATAAATTGTTTTATTAATATTTATGTATTTCTTAAAAAAATAATTTATAAGTTTACTATGCTTTGAAAATCAAACAATAAAATATTTTATAAAAAATGTTTTTAAAAAAATTATTTTAAATTTTTTAAAATTTGAAACATATCTTTGGTTATATTTTTTTTTTTTAAAGATAAATCATAAGAGTAAAAAGATTTTTGCTTTTTTAATAAATTATTAGGGTTATCAATTGAATCTTTAATAAAATTAAAAACTTCTTAACTTAATTTCTTATTGAAAAAGTTTTTGAATTAAGTAATGCGTTATAAATCCTTTTTTTTTGTAAATCGAAAATTTACTAAACATATAATTTTTTCTTTACTGTATGTTAATATTTCAAGAGGAATTGTGCTGGTGTCATTAACAACTATTATGTCTGATATAATAATTATATCTTGAGTACTCAAGTCATTATTAAAAAAAATTCTATTTTTATATTTTTTAAGCTTAATATAGTTTTCATACTATAATGTCTATCTAGTTTATATTGTTTTTTCTTATAGATATAAATATATTTATATTTTGATAATTTTTAAAAATTTTATGAATAAATTTCAATTTGTTAAAAAGCTCTTTATATGCAATAAATTTATTTCCATAAAATAGCGGTGGTACTATTAATATATTTTTTTTATTAGAAAATTTTTTTGAATATACTTTCCTACATTTTGCTGTTTCACTTTTTATAATATTTTCATAAGTAAAATTGCCTATAATAATGTTTTTCTTGGAAAAAGAATATTGTTTATATAAATCATAATTAAATTGATTATACCTTAAATAGTAATCAAAAAAATCAAAGCAAATATATGAATTACCATACGGCTTTATAAATGCTGAATGTTGTAAACCGATATGATTAAGTTTATATTTATTTTGTACAATAGTTCTTAAACCATGTGACTCCCAATAATCATCTCGACTTATAAAATTTTTTATTTGATAGTGCTGACAAAAAATTTCAAGATTAAAAAAATCAATTATAATTTTAGATACCAAAAAATTTGTGAACTGATTTGTCTTTAAAAAATATAAATAAAATAAAAAAAAAGTTGATATAATTTTTTTCAAGAAAAAATGAAAATTTATTGTAAAATTTTTTAATTCTACTACCTCTAGATTATCTGATGTTTTGTAAAAATTTTTGGTTAGTTTCCATATAGATTTGATAAAAATAATTTTTGCATCTTTAATTTTAAGCAAATTTTCGATAATAATTTTTTCATTAACTCCTCTATTTGATAATTGATAACCATAATCAAACCTTAATGGACTATCTATTAAATGAAATTTATTAATAAAAATTGATTTTAGTAAAAAAAAAGATAATCTTAAATTATAATTTGCAAAATAATTTAAACTTTCGATAAAAAAAATAATTCTAAAACTATTTGAATTAATTTTAAATTTTTCTTTTAAATTAAAATAATCATAATAATTCTCCATTTAGACATTTAAATTTTTTGTTTAAACACCTATGTAAAAAATATAACCGACATTTGGATTGTACATAATTCAAAACATGTTTTTTAAAAACTTTATCTAAATTAGAGTTTAATTTATTTTTTAAAAAACTTGGAAACTGAAATTTATTTCCTTGATTTACATAATTTAAACCAAATTTATTTGAAAAGAAAGTAAATCCTACTAATTCCTCCCGAGATAATAAATAATTTTTTTTTTAAAATAATTTCTAACTTTTTTTTAAAGAAAAGGTTGTGATTATTAAAATTATTTAAAATTTGATTATTTAATAAATAGATAAAATAGACAATCTAAAAGATAAAATTAAAGTTAATATAAATATTCAATATTTACTTTTTCTATTAATAAAATCTTTTTCATTTTTTTTTCTAATAATTTTTTCATATTTTATTTTATTAATAATAAGTAAAATAAAAGCCCATAACAAATAGCAACTAAAAAATATTTTTATTTTTAAGAAGTAATTTCAAATAGGTAAATTTTTTTGTAAAAATGTTATTTGACATATTTCTTTGATGACGATGATAATAAAATGTTGGAGTATTAATATATTTTATTTTTGATTTAGAGTTATTTAATTTTAACCATACATCATAATCATCTTTAAATTTCAATTTTTTATTGATTCCATTAATTTCTAAAAATTTTTTTTTACCCATCAAATTTCCATTGCTGAGTGGGTGTTTGAAATTTTTAAAAATTTTACTAACTTTTTGTTTTATATATTTTATTTTTTTTTCCGATTGTAAATAACTATTGTCTAAACAAAATCAAAATTCTTAAAAATATTTTTATCTACTAAAATTTTAATTAAAGGAAAAATGAAATGATCCATCAGCATTAAATATACAAAAATATTTTGTTTTAACTTTTTTTACAGCATAATTAATTGTACAAGCTAAAGAATTATATTTAACATTTATAAAAGTTATCTTATTAAGTTTTGATAATTTTTTTCCAATTATTCTTGTATTGTCTTTGCTATTATCATTTATAATAATAACTTCTTTAAGAAATTTATTATCAAATTTTATACTTCTAATGCAGTTAATTAAAAATTTACCATAATTATGACAGGGTATAATGATGGTAAACATTTATTTATTTAAAATTTTTTTTTTAAAATTAACTTCTTTAGTTTTTCTCATTGCCAAACCAATATTCCACTGATCTATTGTGTCTAAATAATATTTTCTTAATTTAAAATTTTCATAGTTAAAAAAATCTTTAATATTTTTTTGCCAGGTATTTCCATGTCTAGACCATGTATAATCATGAACTAAAAAATGTAAATTTTGATTGCTATCAATAATACTGTCTATATTTTCTCTATATCTCTGTTGACTATCAGAAAAATATTTTATTTCCTTATGAAAGCTTGCATCGTAAACATTTATAACTGATTTAATTTTTATTTTTTCATAATATTTTTTAGGTCTATGACATGAGATAGCTGAAATCTTACAATGATAAAAATTTTCAAATAAATCGATATGTTTTATTAAATTTTTTTTAATATTTAGGCCTAAATTGTTTTTAAGTAAATTGGCGTCATAATGCAAGCCAAACTCGTGGCCCATCTTTTTTAATTTACTAATTATATCAATATTTAGTTCTGAAAAAATATTATATGTGCTGGTAATAAGAAAAAAAAAAGTACTTTTTATATTTAATTTTTTTTCAATTTTTCCTAATGCAAGAGCAGCTTCAGGAAAATATTCAATATCATGTCTTAAAATTAAAAAATTTTTTTTTATTTTTTTTTTTTTAAATAATCAGAAAATGTAATTATTTTTCTTTTTTTTTTATTTTCTTTAATATTTTAAAATAATTATTATAAGTAAACATTTAATATTTCTTTAATCAGCTTTTTTTTTTTGACTGAATATGTATATTTTTATTTTTAATTTTAAATACAAATGTTAAATTATTGTTTATCGATGATCAAATGATAAGTCTCAAATTAATAAGGTAACATTATTTCTTTTGCAGACCAAATACGATATTTTTTATTTTTATAAAAAAAATAAGCACCTGGATATGGATGGGTTTGTGCTCTAACAAAATTACATAATGACTGGACGGTATGTTTTTTTAATTCAATCAAACCGGAATCTTCTGTTCTTTTTTTGAAATATATAATTTTCCTCAGTATTCTTATTTTTTTTAATAAAATTTTTTAAATTTTTATATTTTAAATTATTTATAAAAACCGAAAAAATTATGCTTAATTTTTGCTGTATTGAAAAAATATTTTCATCATTATGTATTAAAATTTTTTTTCTAAATAAAATTGGACCTTCATCAAATTTTGCTGTGTATTTAAAAATATGAACAAATAAATATTTATACCCTTTGATAATTGTCCAGTTAATAGGTGATCGTCCTTTTCCGTTTGGAAGTTTTAGATAAGAACAGTGCATACCTAATACACCTCTTTTGAAACTATCTAGAATATTTAGAGGCACAATTCTCTGCCAGCCTATACTAATTCCCAAATCAATTTTTTTATTTTTAAAATAATTTGTTATTCTTTGATCTTTTAAATCATATCTATCTGATATTAAAATTTTTTTCTTATATTCTTTAAATGAAGATAAATTTATATAGCCTGAAACTTTATTTTTATTTGCAACTGCAGAATTAATTGTAATTATTTTTTTTATAACAAATTTTTTTTTATCTAAAAAATTTAAAAAATCTAATGTATTAAATCTACATCCAAACACTACAATATTAAGCTTTTTCATTTTCCGTAGCATAATTTATTTTTAATTAATTACAAAATTTTTATGATTTTTTTTTGTTTTAAAATATTCATGATTTTCTTTGATGTTGAAAATGTTGTTTTAATCAGTTTTGATATATGCTCTAAATTGTTGGTTCCATCACAATATGCTATAAAATCTAAAATCTTCTTTGATGCTCGAATATTTTTTTTTTTAGAATTAGCTTTATTTGATGGATAAAAGGTCTTTTTTAAAAGCATTGGTTGTTCCAAATAAACCAGATTGGAACTATACTTTTTTCTATATTTTTGATTAATTTTTTTAAAAAATTAAAACTTTTATTATATGAAATTTGGACTTACAAAATCAAGGTTATCATTGGACGAATGATATTCTTTATAAGTTTCAAATTTTGATCGCGTGAAGGTGCAGAATGGTAAATCAATCAAAGGCGAACAAAACTGTCTTTCATCTGAACCTCTTTTTAAAAAACTATAGATCTTTAAAGCTATAATTAGACTTTTTTAATGTATCTTCTAAAATTTTATCAGCAAAATTATTTTTGTATCTTTAATTTACTTTTGAAAATTTTATATTATATAATATTTTTTAACTAATAATTATATAATTAATTATATACTGAATAAATTAAGTGAAAAATACAAAGCATTTGAATTTAGGTTTTGAGCAAAATCGATATCCATTTATAAATAAGTTTTTTCAAAAAAAAATATCAAAAAAAAAAATTTTTTTTTATTACAAAAAAATCAAGTTTTACTAAATAAAATTAATAGAGATGTAAATTTTTTTTATCCAAAAGTTATTAATAATTTAAAATCTTTATTAAACAATATTAATCAAGTCAAATTTACAAACAAACAATATAATTATTTAATTGGTTTTTATGTTTTTAGTTTATTAAGAAATATTTTAGGGAGAAAAGAAAAATTAAAAAAAATTTTTTTTATTAATAAAAATATTTTTTTATACTCGGAAAATCTTAAGCAAGAAAAAATTATATTTAATGATTGTGAAGATTTGCATACAGCAATTAATTTTAATCAAAAAAAAAATAGATTAATAAATTTTTCAATAAATTACTATTTAATAAAATTTTTTTTTAAAAAAAAAATTTTCTATAATAGAAAAAAAAAAATACAATTCAGATTAAATAATATAAAAAGTATTAAGCCAAGTATTATAAATAATTTGCTAAATTTAATTTTTAATTTTTTTTCAAGATACGCAAAAGTTTTAATTTTTACTCCATTTATTTCAAAATTTTCAAATTTCAAACTACAACTATTATTTTTGCAATTCCCTCTTTTTTTCAAGATGGAAAAGGTTTTTTATCGATATAAATACAATAAGATTTTAAGAAACACGATCATATCAAAAATAAATACTGGAAATAATGAACTTGATGCAATTTTAAAAATTATGATTTCCTTATTACCGTTATGTTATCTAGAAGGTTTTGAAGATCAAAAAAAAAGAGCTGAAAAATTAAACTGGAATAAAAATCCAAAATGTATTTTTACATCTAATGCCTACACTTATAATGAAATTTTTAAGATGTATTGCGCAATAAATAAAGTTAAAAAAATTATCATAGGTCAACATGGAACTAATTATTGTTTTTCAAAATTTAAGTTTGATCCTGCTTTTGAACAAGTTATATATAGCAAATTTCTTTCTTGGGGTTATCATGGGAAAAGTACAATTAAAGGTTTTAATTTTATACAAAATAATATTATTGACATACCCTCAAAATCTGCAAAAAAGATTTTGTTAATTTTTAATAATTGTAGAGGTGAAAACTTGTACGATGAGAGTTTTGATTATCACGAATATATTCAATATTATTATGATTTAATAAAAAAAATTCCAAAAAAAGTAAGAAAAAATATTTTAGTTAAATTTCATAAAAATCAAAACTGTTTTTTAAATGAAAAAGAGCTTTTTATAAAAATTTTAAATAAAAATCAGATTTTAAGCAAAAAAAGCGTGTTGGAAGAATTTATTAATAGAGCCTTAATTCCAATATTTACATATGACAATACTGATTTTTACAAATGTTTGAATATTGCTCGTCCAACTTTACTATTTTCTCATAATAAAATGCATCATTTAAAAAATGGGCCTAAAAAAATTTTTAATTTTTTAAAGAAGAGTGGCATTTATATTGAAGGCGATTCAGTAAAGTTAATTAATTTTATAACTAATGCTTCTTATCAATCTATCACTAATTATTGGAAATCCCCAGTTTTGAAAAAAAACATTAGATTTTTTAATGATCATTTAAATAAACAAACAAATTATTAAAGTATTTCTTATATAAATTAATTAAAAAAAACTTTTAAAATATAAATAAATTTTCAAGTAAAAATATTATTGTACTTATAAAAAAATTGAATAATAAAATTTGCGAATGTTGCTAATATAGAATATTTTATGAAGAAAAAAATTAAATCTATTTAGGTTTCTTTTATATCTAAAAGTTCTTGATGACTTTTGTTTTCATTTTGAAAAGAATTAATTTTATTTTCATTAATACATGTATCATCAAATATAAAATTAAATTTTATTAAATTATTTTTTTAAACTAAAATTTTTAATTTTAAATAAATTAGGATTTCTATAAATATAAGGGGTTACATGCTCTTTTTCTATTAAATCAGTTTTGGCAAAAAAGCTTTTTTTTAAACTTTTAAAATTAAATATTTCAACACTCATTCCCGCAGGATAAGTCGGATTAATTATATTAGATACATAATCAAATTTTTTACTTAAGTATATTTTTAATCCCTTTTCTATAATTTGATGGTCAATAAAGGGTGAGTTTGAGCAGATTCTGATGATTGTTTTAATTTTAAATTTTTTTGCAGCTTTGAAGTATCTTTCTAATACGTTTTTTTCCGATCCCAAAAAGTATAAGCAAGATTTTCTTTTTGCAATATATGCAATTTTTCTATCTTGTAACTTTTTTGTTGTTGCTATTATTATTTTTTTCTAAATTTAGTTTTTTTAAATTTTCAATTACTACTGAATTTGGTACGACCTTTTAGTTTAAGTAATACTTTTGATTTTAGTCTAGAAGAGCCAGTTCTGGCTTGAACAATAAATCCTAAGCTCATTATACTTTAAAATCAGATAACCGTATAATTTGATCCTGCTCGATATTTCTTTTTAAAGTTTTGTTTAATATTTTTTTTAAATTTTTGGCTGAATTTTTTTCTGGACATTACAAATTGATATTGAAAAAAACCATTTTGTTTCCTTTCAACTAGAAGGTTTACTTGCAACAATGCTCCTTCTGGCCAGTTTTCTAGTTTTATGTTCGCATTTAAGTACTATTTTCTTTTCAACACCAAAAGCTTGATTAATTCTTTTTACATTTTTCACCAATTGATTTAATAGCATTATCTTCAATTGATAACCAATGATCAGCACTTTTCATTAATTTTTTATTGAATGTAAAATGCTTTTCTATCGCCACTACACCCAGCAAAGGAGTTGAGGAAGGAATTTCTATTCCAAGAGTGTGATCACTCAATCCAATAAAATGATTAGGAAATTTTTTTTTAATATCATTAATAGCCGATAGATTTGCATCAATATATTTGATTTGAAGTAAAATAGTAAATAGTAATAATTTTATTATTTCCATTTTTTATTAATTAAATTTTACAGCATTTTTTATTTCATTCTATATCAGATGCCCCGGTAGACAATAAAATTGGCAAGTCTCGTCTTAGCTACTATATTTCTAATAATTGAAAATTAGTTATATCACATGAAGCAATTTTATATCCTTTTACACCAATTCTTTTCAACATATCAACTGCCTCGAGGTCAAATGGTGTAGATAAGAATTCAATTCTTATTTTTTTTACAATATCTTATAATTTTTTTGTATTCTTTCTTACCAAAAGAATCTAAATCAGAATAACTATCAAATTGAGATCCATTTTTAACTTTTTCGCCTTTCCAATTCCAAAATCTTGGAGCTTTTTTCGTAGTAAGGTTTTCAGCTTTATAAGTTTGAAATTTAATTATATCTGCCCCGGCTTTTTTGGCGCTATCAATTAATTTTTTTGCATATTTCATGCTTCCATTATGATTTACACCAGCTTCAGCAATAATTACAGTTTTCCCTTTTTTAAACTCTACTCTACCTATTTGAAATTTTTTCATAAATTTTTTTTATTAATATTACTAATAATTTTATTTCTTTTTCCAGAATGAGAGATATTATTTTTATGAATATAGTATCTATAAAATGGAATGGGTAAATAGTAAAATTTCTCCTTTTTAGTTATTTTAGTAATTATTTCGTAATCCTCTGCCTCTTTTATTTTCGTATTATAACCACCGTATTTAATAAATATTTTTTTATTGAATAAAATTCCAGCACCATGGTTTTTAATTTTTTTTAGTGTATTCAAACGTATCACTTCCTCTTTAAAACCAAATTCATCAACCCTATAATGATCGCAGCATATAAATGCATATTCTTTTTCATTATGCTTAATTATTTCTGCCATTGTATTGATACAATGTTTATTAATAAAATCGTCAGAATCAACTCTTATAAAAAAATCACCTCTACTCTTTGAAATTGCAAAATTAGAAGCTTTAGAAATACCAATATTTTTTTTTATATTAAAAATTCTAACGCTAGATGAGAATTTTTTTGCGATTTTTAAAGAATCGTCAGTTGATCCATCATCAACAAATATGATTTCAAATGTTTTATTAAAAACAATTTGATCTATACAAGACCTTAGACATCTTTCTAAATATTTTTCTCTATTGTTATTGACAATTATTATTGAAATATCTTTATTTTTTTTATCCATAAGTCACTAAGTTATAGAATGAAATCTTAAATAATTGCATTGAATAATCATTCTGCTACTTATGTTTTATGAAATCAAGTAAAAAATTAGTAAATAAAATATCTACTGCCAGATGGTCATCTGACGAAACAAAATTTTATGATGTATACGAATCTCTTTTTAAAAAGTATCCTGAAAAATTTTTTAGTAGTTTATTTACAGCCAACGTCGCCTTTTAGAAATCATAAACATATAGATGAAGCATTTAACGAGTTAAAAAAAAAATACAAAATCACTTGTTAGCGTAACAAAAAATTTAAATACTATATACAAAAGTGTAAAATTAAAAAAAAATTTATTAAACTAGTATTTAATGAGAATTTAATTACTTTGAAAGCAAGGTAATTTTTTACCTACTTATTATCCAAATGGGTCTATTTATATATTTCATTCAAATAAATTTTTAAAAGAGAAAGAAATTCCAATTAAAAATTCTTTAGCCTATGAAATGCCGCTAGATATCAGTGCAATCCATATAGTTGTGATACCTCTTCCCCATTTATTTGGATTTAATAATAATATCTTTGACATTGTGATAACTTTTTTAATTTTATCGGATTTAAAACTTTAAATGTTTAATAAAAAAATTTTTTCAGTGCATAAATCAAGCCAATTGAGCTATTAGTACTGGTTAGCTTCACGCGTTACCGCGCTTCCACACCCAGCCTATCAACGTCGTAGTCTACGACGGCTCTATAGGAAGAACTAGTTTTGAGGCGGGTTTCCCGCTTAGATGCTTTCAGCGGTTATCCCTTCCGTACTTAGCTACCCGACACTGCAGCTGGCGCTACAATCGGTCCACCAGTGGTACGTTCACCCCGGTCCTCTCGTACTAGGGGCAACTCCTCTCAATTCTTCTACACCCATGGCAGATAGGGACCGAACTGTCTCACGACGTTCTGAACCCAGCTCACGTACCACTTTAATTGGCGAACAGCCAAACCCTTGGGACCTGCTCCAGCCCCAGGATGTGATGAGCCGACATCGAGGTGCCAAACACCATCGTCGATATGAACTCTTGGATGGTATCAGCCTGTTATCCCCGGCGTACCTTTTATTCGTTGAGCGATGGCCCTTCCACTCAGAACCACCGGATCACTATGACCGACTTTCGTCTCTGCTCGACTTGTCAGTCTTGCAGTCAGGCTGGCTTATGCCATTGCACTCATCGACCGATTTCTGACCGGTCTGAGCCAACCTTCGCACGCCTCCGTTACTCTTTAGGAGGCGACCGCCCCAGTCAAACTACCCACCATACAGTGTCTTGCAGCCAGATAATGGCATGCAGTTAGATATCAAAAATAACAAGAGAGGTATTTCACTAATGACTCCATGACAGCTAGCG
>CBDDYY010000003.1:0-187121 GCA_965235745.1 Candidatus Pelagibacterales bacterium | reverse complement strand
GGATGTGGTCTAAATGTAATATTATAGTTTTTATTAATAAGATTATTGCATATATCTATATGCAAATTGTTTTCATAGAAGTCGGTGCCCCATGTGGGTGCAATTAGTATATTATATTTATCTTTATAAGTCTCGTGACACACCATATTAAAGGTATTTTAGATTTAAATATTTTAATTTTTTTAAAATACTTTTCATTCTAAATATTTCATATCTTCATATTGATATTTATTAATAATTTGAACTGCATCAAAATTTATAAAGGCTTTTTCTCTATAGCCATTAATAAGACCATATATAGTTAACTCAGGAGATGTAATACATTTTTTATTTAATGTTTTCTTATTATTTATATAAACATGATTGTTGAAATAAGATATTTTGCCTTAAGGGTTAAAAAAAAAATTTCACTAAAAAAATTATTACTTCTAAAATTGTATGGGTAAATTTAAAGAAATTTTCATTTTTATATTTTTATCTTGTAAAAAAATTAAAATTCTTTTTTTTCTGGAAATATTTCTTTTGATAATCTCAGCTAAATAAGTATACGTATTTTCATTTTCTAAAAAAAAAATTTTATAAAAAAACCCTTTATTTATAAGAAGATTATAAATATCTAAAAAAATCTCTAATTAATAAATTTATTTTTTTGAAAATACTCATAATCATTGTAATCATCTATTTCATACCAAAATGTGTTCATCGGTATGGCTTTAATTTTTAATTTATTATTAATTAAAAATTTAATAATTATTGCGTTTGAAATTTTTTGTAAAAAATTTTTCTATAAAACTTTATTATATTGGCCCTAATATGTTTAGGAAAATAAAGTATACCCATAAATTGATTTTTAGTATTTTTATCTTTAATATCTATTTTTTTACCTATTTTCTTAACAAAATTTTTTTTATCCAGAATTATTTCCTCAGCATCTAATATTTGTAACTTATTTCTTTTTTTCCATAAATTTCGCCAATTTTTAAGCAGTGGCAAAGTTAAGTATTTTTTTTTATTTAATTTTTTAATTGATTTGAAGATCTTTGATCAAATATAATGTCTGAATAGCATATCACAGTATCCGATTTAGACTTTTTTAACCCAATATAAATTGAATGAAGCATGTCTTTTTTATTGTATTCCTTATTAAATATAAATTTTACATTTTTATTTTTAGTAAAAATTTTTTTTTCTAAGTATTTATTATTAAACCCAGTTATTACATATATCTCATTAAAAAAGGGTTTTGCTACAGGTAATTCTATTTTTTGTTTTTTATTAATGTTTACAAAGCATTTATTTTTTTTAATTTTTTGAAAAATTCTAGATGATTTACCAGCTGCTAAAATTACTAAATTCATTTATTTAATAAAATTAGTAATTAAAGTATTTATTAGAAGTTGATCTTTATTTTTTCTCTCTGGATGAAACATTAAACCTAAAAAATTTTTTTTTTTTATTGATTGCAATTTCAATATTATTATCTTTTGTAGTTCCATAAATTTCAAATGTTTTTGGTAAATTTATTACTCCATATTTATGAAATGAATTGGTATTAATACTTTTTCTATTTAATAATCTATTATTTCTCATTATTACATTGTGATTTTTGCTTTGATGATTATTGATTTTTACAATACTTGAGCCACAAATCTTTGAAAATAATTGAAAACCTT
The DNA here is from genome assembly GCA_965235745.1 of Candidatus Pelagibacterales bacterium. Taxonomy (GTDB): domain Bacteria; phylum Pseudomonadota; class Alphaproteobacteria; order Pelagibacterales; family Pelagibacteraceae; genus IMCC9063. Next base: position 185,448 of record CBDDYY010000003.1, on the reverse strand, counting down.
TGCAAATACCAATAATTGGTAACTTTTTTTTAATAATATACTTTATAATTTCTACTTCATTTTGTTTCACGTAATGAATTAATCGTATTTTTTTTTATATTAGTTAAATCATTACCACCTGATAGTATTAAACCGTGAATTTTAATCTTAAAAATTTTATTTAATTCTTGTTTATTGTTAACAATAATTAGATTAATTTTATTTTTTTTAGCAAATTCATACCATTCATGATTTAAACCTAAAACTATTTTTTTATACTTATTTTTAAATAAAAAAGGTGTGATTAAAAAATTTTTCATTTTAGAATATAGTTTTATAGTTATTATTCTTACAATCTATTTGTATTGTTTTTTTTTGAATTATATTTTCAAAATCAATTTCACCAGATCCTATTATTGCAGGTATATTGTTTTCCTGACATCTAATTGCCATGTGAGAGTTAGATCCTCCATATTTAGTTATTAAACCTTTAATATTATAAGAAAATATAAAATCATATCCCGGATCAGCATTTTCAATTACAACAATTTTGTTTTTTAAAAGATCAAAATTCATATTTTTTTTAAGGTGAATTATTTGTCCGGTAATTATTGATTTTGTTATATAGGTAGGAACATTTCTTTTTATTTCATAATAATATATGTCTTTATGACTTGTTATCACATCAGGTAACTTTGTCTGTGATAAAATTTCATAATCATTTTTATTATTTTTAATTTCTTGCAATAATATTTTTTTAAGTTTTGAAATACTAAGATTTTCATATTGAGATAGTAAAGTTTCTATATTTACAAATCTCATTTCACTCTCGTTTATGCCAATTTCTTTTGATAATTTACTTATATTCTCAAAGATCAAAATCTATAAATTTTGTAGATATTCGTTTTTAGAATACTCACGTGCTTCAATAGCTTTTTTTGCGTCATTTAAAAATATATTTGAATTTAATTTTTTACTTATAGTTTTTAAATTTTTGTTTAAATCTTTAGTTTCCTTTTTCAATACCTTGATTGATTTGATAGTACTTTTGTAATTTACTGATTTGAAGTAATTGTTGAAATTTTGCTTATAGTTTTTAACTTCTATTGAATAAGTAGATGGCCTAATGTGACCATAGAGAGTATCAAATTTTTTTTTTAATTTTTTATTTTTCTTTGTTACTTTTTCAGAATATCATCCGAAATCAGATTTAATGATGAAAAGAATTTATCTAAAAAACTTGATGTAATTACCTTTTTATCCTTCAGATCTATTAAAATTTTTGTGTATATAAATGCTATTCTTGCTATTCCAGAAAAGCTTAGAGTCCCAGCTTCTCTACACTTATGAATACTGTAATAAATTTTTTCTACAGGACTTAAGTTGCTTTTTTTGAGAATATTGATTTCTTCGTTTATCTTACTTATTTTATTAAGTTCAAAATCAAAAAATTGATTTTTATTTGTTCCACCAGTCTCTGTTAATTTTTTTAATTCTTTTATATATGAAATTATAGTCTATTTATTCTACGAAGTTTTTTTTGTGTGTTTAATGAAAAACATGTTTCGATTATTTTGAATTCAACTTTGTCATGATTAGATAGATCTTTTTTTTAACTCATTAATATATTTATATATAATTTTGTCTTTATCTTTTTTATTTATTTTTTTTGGCAAGAAAGATTCAAAATCAGTTTTAACATTTATGTATGGGCTGCCTAATAAATTAAACATCAATTTATTTGGTCTTACATCACAGTAGCCATAATCTGATCTTTGTTTAGCCCATATATCATCTGTGATTATTTTTTTATATAAACTCATTGATAAATTTGATGGTTTTTTTCCAATCATTTCTGCTGGATTCCAATCTGTCATGTTACTTAATATTGTTGATGATTTATTTACTTTATTACTACTAAAGATTTTTTTTAATTTTTTGCTAAAATTAAATAACGCAGTATTAATTTTTTTATCTAAATTTTTTGTTTTTATATGTAAGTGTCTAATTTGAAATAGGTATATACTATTATTTTTAATAGCAAATTCTATATCTAGTTTGTCGTTTTTTAATTTAGTTATTATTTTATTAATATATTTAATTAATAAACTAAATTTTTTTGGCAAATGATTTAAAGAATGATGTATTATTGACGTCTTTATTAATGAGTTTTTGTGACCCGATGTAATTAAATTTGTTTTGCCTGTATTATCGTAGTTAATTATATAGTAGGGACCACCAGTATTATGATCTCTTGTAAAAATAACACCCGCAATTTCTACATCTTTAATATAATTCTGAATAATTATATAATCATTATCCTTTAGCTTGCTCAAAACAAGTTCAATGTTATTTTTTAATAAAAGTATATTCCTAGTATCAGAAATTTTTGAAAGATATTTACCGGCATTTGTTTTTTTAAAATTATCCTCATCTTTAGCAGATGATCTTATAATTATTAGTTTCTTAAATTTTTTCTTTATTTTTTTTAGCTCTAATTCTTTTTTTAATATGTAACGTCTTTTTTGTATGAAAGTATAGTCTGGCACTTTATGTCCAATATTTATCGCATATTTTTTTAAAAAATTTAGACTGTTTAAATCCCAAGCTGAAGCAAACCAATCTATTTTTAATTCTTGGCAATATTTAATGAAGAGTTTATAAGAATTGACGATTATTAAATAGTTGTTATTTGACTACTTAGATTTTTTTAAGATAAAAAAATATAATTTAAGTATTTAATTTTCTATTTTAGTAAGGTTTAGGCTAGAAGCTGCATCGCCATAAAATTCCATTTGACCAAAGTGCAATAAAGGTGAAACTATATCCATCCAAATCTCTCCGCCACACTCAGACCACAATCTTGAAAAATAGTAATCTTCAGAAAGATATTGAGAATTTTTATAAACACCAGTTGCAAATAAATCATATAAATTTTCAGATTCCTTTTCTTATTTGACCAAGATTAATTTTGGTAACATACTTTCTTTCAGGAAATCTTTTTTGCATTTTAAAAAAAACATTTTTTTTAATAAGCATCATACCAGTTGCAGCTTCATCAACTTTTATAAAGCCATCAATGATATTAACCACTTTTTTGTCTAAATTTAAATTAAAATTAAATGACTTAGATAAAACTTTTCGTATGTCAAAATTATCAAAATTTTTTATTTTTTTTATTTCGCTATTTAATTTTTCAAAAAAAATTTTTTTTTGAGGATATGAACCACAAACTATATCTTTATCAAATTCTATTAGTCTTTGTATATTTTTATAAGAAAAACCTATATCTGAGTCTATAAAAAGCAAGTGAGATGCGTTAAAATCTTTGTCATCAAGCATTAAAGAAACCAAAGTATTTCTGGCCCTTGGTATCAAAGACTCGTTTCTTAATGTTTGTATTTTATAATCAATGCTTTTTTTTTTACACCAATCCGTTAAGTTTAAAATACCATTAAATGTGTGAACACTTATAAATCCTTGATAACAAGGTATGGCTATATAAAGTTTAGTCATAAAGTTTTCTAATAAAATTTTAAATTTTGTTGAGCAAACACCACTATTAAAGATTTTATTTTAATAATTAATAGAGATATTTTTTTAATACACAAGTTATCAAATAATAACTATTTTATAAGCGCTAATTTTTATAAATTCTTCATTCATTTTATTGAGGGAGGTAATTGAGAAATTTCAGTTTTATTATAAATATTAAAAATTACTAATTTATTTAATATTCGCATTCCTCTAATCGCGTTTTATATAAAATACTCATAATTAATCCATTTCTTTACACATATCTCTAAATCGTTCACGATAATGTTCTGAATAATGAAGTTTACTCGTTTTTTTGTTTTTTGATTTTTCTATTATTTTACAAAAAAAATTTTTTTTACACAAAAAAATGACTACTTTAATGACAGTTTTTAAGCACAAGGACTCGTGTAGTTGTCGTGTAGGTCTCGTGTAGTAGGTTTTTTTGAAAAAACTAATTTACAATCGTCAAAAAATGTTGATAAACAACATTTCCATCGCCCTCGTGGTGGAATTGGTAGACACAAAGGACTTAAAATCCTTGCCCTTCGGGGAGTGCCGGTTCGAGTCCGGCCGAGGGCACCAGTTTAAATATCTAGATTCAAACTAGATCCTGCATTTTCAGAAATAAATTTTAGTCTTAAATCAGACTCTTTACCCATCAAGTCGTTTACTAACTTACTAGTAATTTTATACTTTGCTTTATCTTTAGGAACCGAAACCTTTATTAAATTTCTAGTTTCTTTATTCATTGTTGTTTCTTTTAATTGTGCCGGCATCATTTCACCTAGTCCTTTAAATCTACTGATTTCAAATTTAGAATTTTTCTTTAGATTTTTTATTAATTTATCCTTTTCCTTATCATCTTTTACATAAAAAGATTGGTTTCCAGTTGTAATTCTATAAAGAGGGGGAACAGCCAAATATAGTCTTCCATCTTTAATTAATTCTGGCATTTCAATAAAAAAGAAAGTTAGCAATAGGGTAGATATATGATCCCCATCAACATCTGCATCAGTCATGATAATAATTTTTTCATATCTCAAATCTTTTCGGTTGTAATTTTTTCCTCTTTGACATCCTAGTGCTTGTAATAAATTTCCAATTTCAGTATTTGCTAAGATTTTAGATGTATTTGAATTTTTAACATTTAAAATTTTGCCTCTTAAAGGTAAAATAGCTTGAGTGTACCTATCCCTTGCTTGTTTTGCAGAGCCTCCAGCAGAATCCCCCTCTACTATAAAAAGCTCAGTACCTTCTGTTTTGTCACTAGTGCAATCTGCTAATTTTCCTGGAAGTCTAATTTTTCTAAAAGATGTTTGTCTTTCAACATTAGCATTTAATTCTAATAAATTTCTTTCTCTAATTTTTTCTTCTATAAAATTTAATATTAATTTTGCAGCTTTAGCATTTCTATTAAGCCAATCTTCAAACAATGTTGAAACAGTTTGGTCGCAATATTTTAGTACAAACGCTGAAGATAATTTATTTTTAGTTTGTCCTTCAAATTCAGGATTTCCAATAAAAACAGAGACTATATAGCTAGCATTAGAAAATATATCTTCTTGTGACGCTTTTAATACAATTTTATTATTTTTTATTTTTGCGAATTTTCTAATTGCTTTTGCAATCCCAGATTTAAAGCCACTTTCATGCGTTCCTCCATTTGAAGTAGGTACAGTGTTGGCAAAAGATTTAGAGAAAATATTTTTATTATCATGCCACTGAATGACCAGTTCAACTTTCCCTTTTTTATCCTCAAAATCTCCCTTTAAAGAACATAATTTCTCATGAATTTTTTTTGCATTTTCTAGTTCAGAGTTTAGATATTGATCTAATCCATCAGGGTAAAACAAAGTATCTTTGCTAGGTATGCTCTCTTTTCTACTAATTAAGTTTTTATCGCATTCCCAATTAATTTTAACACCCTTGAATAAGAATGCTTTATTTTTACATGTTTCATATATTCTTGATGGTTCAAACTTTAAGTCTTTACCAAAAATTTCATCATCAGGAATAAATGTAACTCTTGTACCATTTGTAATCGTTGAAGAACCTTTTTGGGTTAATTTATTTAGAGGTTTTCCTTTTGAATAATCTTGAAAGTAAATCTTTTTCTTTTTAAAAACTTCAACTCTCATCTTTGAAGAAAGCGCGTTTACGACAGACAAGCCCACACCATGCAATCCTGCTGATGTTGTGTAAACACCATCTTCTTTAAATTTTCCACCAGAATGCAAGGTTGTCATAACTACCTCTAATGCAGTTTTGTTTTTTTTTGGATGTTTATCAATAGGTATACCTCTGCCGTTGTCAGCAATTGATAAAGAACCATTTTTATTTAAAATAACTGTAATTTCTGAAGCTTCTCCAGCAACAATTTCATCCATGCAGTTGTCAATAATTTCATTTGCAAGGTGATGGTAAGCAACAATATCTGTACCACCAATATACATTCCAGGTCTTTTTCGAACAGGAGCTAATCCTTCAAGAACTTCAATATCTTTTGCTGAGTAATCTTTTTTTTGATTCACGTATAAAAGAAATAGATTAATTATTTAAAAGGTACAGATTAATATTTGTATAGTTAAAAAAAAACCCCGTAGTTTTAATACGGGGTTTTTTTTAATTTAATAATTATTTAATTAACAGCTATAATACATTTGGTATTCAACCGGATGTGGTGTGTGCTCCATGTTATATACTTCTTGCATTTTAAGCTCGATGTAAGCATCTATTTGATCGTCAGTAAATACACCGCCTGCAGTTAAGAAGCTTCTATCTTTATCTAAGTTTTCCAACGCTTCTCTTAAAGAACCACATACTTGCGGGACTCCTCTAAGCTCTTCAGCTGAAAGTGAGTACAAGTCTTTATCAAATGGTTTTCCTGGATCAATTTTATTTTTGATACCATCAATTCCAGCCATTAGCATAGAAGCAAATGTTAAATATGGATTTCCTGCTGCATCTGGAAATCTAACTTCAACACGTTTACCTTTAGGGCTAGAGCTAAAAGGAATTCTACAACTTGCAGATCTATTTCTAGCTGAGTAAGCTAAAATTACCGGAGCCTCAAATCCAGGTATTAGTCTTTTATAACTATTTGTTGTTGAGTTTGTAAAAGCATTTAAAGCTTTTGCGTGTTTAATTATTCCGCCAATATAATACAAGACATTCTTGAGAGAGTCCTGCATACTTATCTCCGGCAAATGTAGGTTTTCCATCTTTCCAAATAGATTGATGGCAGTGCATTCCAGAACCATTATCTCCTTTAATTGGTTTGGCCATAAATGTAGCTGTTTTTCCAAAAGAATTTGCTACCATATGAACAGCATATTTATAGATTTGCATGTTATCTGCATTAGTTACCATTGTATCAAACATGGTTCCTAATTCATGTTGAGAAGGAGCAACTTCATGGTGATGTTTTTCTACTTTAACTCCCATATCCTTCATCGCTTTTAACGCTTCAGCTCTTAAGTCTTGACAACTATCAACTGGAGGAACTGGAAAATATCCACCTTTTACTCCTGGTCTATGACCTAGGTTTCCATTTTCATATTTTTTATCAGAATTGTAAGGTCCTTCATTGCTATCAATTTCAAAAGAAACCTTATTCATATTGTTTGCAATTTTTACATCATCAAAAACAAAAAACTCAGGTTCAGGTCCAAAATAAACTGTATCTCCAATTCCAGTTGTTTTTAAATATGCTTCTGCTTTTTTAGCAATAGATCTAGGATCTCTTTCGTAATAATCATTTTTGATAGGATCCATAATATCACAAAAAATTACAAGGGTATTATGAGAAGTAAATGGATCAACAAAAGCCCTTGATAAATCTGGTTTTAAAATCATGTCAGACTCATTAATTGCTTTCCAGCCTGCTATAGATGAGCCATCAAAAAAAGTTCCATTATTAAGAAAATCTTCATCAATTGTGCTTATGTCTTGAGTCATATGCTGAAGCTTTCCTTTTACATCCGTAAATCTAAGATCTACGTAATCAATTTCTTTTTCTTTTATTAGTTTTAAAATATTTGCAGCAGTCATTTTATTCCTTGTTATTTATAAGTTTAAACTCGTGGCTAATTAATACTATTTTGATCAATATTAGAATGCTTTTCTGTTATGTCAGGTATGCACTATACAAATAACGTTTAATCAAATAAACAACTTAGAATTGAATTTTTTGAGCAAATTCAAATATTTTATTCTTAAAAAAACAAATATAAATAATGTAGCATGAAAAAAACAATTCTCGTTACTGGTGGCACAGGGGTAATCGGTCTTTCAATTATTCAATTTTTTTATAAAAAAGGATTTAATGTTGCTGCTGCTGGAATATCTAAAGCTAACTCAATTAAAGATTTTAAAAAAAAATTTCATTCAAAAAAAGCATTATTGATTAATACAGAATTAACTAAATCAAAAAATGTAAAAAAGGTGGTTCAAGCAACTTTAAAAAAATTTAAAAAAATTGATGTTCTTGTAAACTGTGCTGGAATACAATTTGTAAAACCTATTGATCAGTATCCAGAAAAAATTTGGAGAAAAATGATTGATATAAACTTAACAACTCCTTTTTTATTTACTAAAGAAGTTTTGCCAGTAATGCGAAAAAATAATTGGGGTAGAATCATTAATATAGCATCAACCCATGGATTGATTGCATCAATCAATAAATCTGCATACACAGCCTCAAAGCATGGATTAGTAGGTTTAACAAAAGTAACAGCTTTAGAAACTGCAGCAGAACCAATTACTTGCAATTCATTATGTCCAGGTTTTGTGCTTACGGAGTTAATAAAAGATCAAATTGATGTCGTGGCTAAGAAAAAAAATATTCCATTTTCAGATGCTGGAATTGAAATGCTAAGAGAAAAACAGCCATCATTGCAATTTGTAAAAAAAGAAAGTATTTCATCGATGATTTATTTTTTATGTTCCAAGAGATGCTGATCAAATAACTGGATCAAATTTATCAATTGATGGAGGGTGGACAGCGCAATAACATAGGATATTGTTATAGCTATTATCTGCAATTGATTAATAATCAAAAAACACTATAAATAGCCAGAAATTAATAGCGGTATTGGTGGAATTGGCAGACACACTAGACTTAGGATCTAGCGCTGAAAGGCATGGGGGTTCAAGTCCCTCATACCGCACCACAAGGGGAATTATGAAGGCAACAGTCACATCTACAAAAGGTCTACACACAGATCTCTCTGTATTGGTAGATACAAAAGAAATTGAAAAAAAAATTGAAGCAAGATTGCTTGAGTTAAAAGATACTATAAATTTAAAAGGTTTTAGACCCGGCAAAGCTCCGATTGCTTTATTAAAAAAACAATTTGGTACATCTGTATACGGTGAAGTCGCAGAAAAAATTTTACAAGAATCTACTTTCGAAGCTTTAAAACAAAATAAAATTACACCAGCTAGTCAGCCAAAAATTGACATCAAGTCTTCAGGAGAAGGTAAAAATTTAGAGTTTACAATTTCAGTTGAGCAAGTTCCAGAAATTAAAAAACTTGAAATAGAAAAAATATCTTTAACTAAATATGAAGTAAAATCAGATAAAAAAGAAATCGACGAAAGAATAAAATATATCGCAGAAGGTAATAAAAAATACATTGATAAAAATGATAAAGCCTCCAATGATGATTTGGTTGTTTTTGATTTTGAAGCAACTATGGATGGCAAGCCTTTTGAAGGCAATAAGGGTGAAAAATTACAAATTGTGTTGGGTAAAGATCTGTTTATACCAGGCTTTGATAAGCAGTTGGTTGGCTGCACAAAGGGTGAATGAAATAATCTAGTAGAAGTTAATTTACCTGAAAATTATCCTAATAAAGATTTGGCTGGCAAACCTTCTGAATTTAAATGTAAAATTTTAGAAGTTAAAAAACCTGAAAATCAAAAAATTGATGACGAGTTTGCAAAAAATTTGGGAGCAAAAGATTTGAAAGATTTAGAGGAAATGGTTAGTAAGCAAATTTCTAGAGAATTCGAAAGTATCACAGAACAATTATTAAAAAAAGCAATTTTAGACGATCTAGATAGCAAATTTGATTTTGAATTGCCGAAAGGCCTATTGGATGAGGAGGTTCATAATGTTGAGCATGCTTTAATACATGAAAAAATGGATGCAATGAAAGCAAAAGGAGAAAAATTTAAACATGAACACGATCATGATAAAATTAAATTAACAGATGCTGATAAAAAATCTGCATTAAGTATTGCTAAAAGAAGAGTTAAGCTTGCTCTTGTCATGAACAAAACCGGTGAAGAAAATAAAATTAAAGTTTCATCTGAAGAATTAAAAAGTGAGCTTGAAAAGCAATTAAGAAATTACCCTGGTCAGGAAAAAAATATCAGAGATTTTTATCAAAAAAATCCTGCAGAACTAATGAAGTTAAGAGGTCCTGTGTTTGAGGATAAGGTAATTGATTTGATTAAATCCAAAGCAAAAATAACTAGCAAAAGTATCTAGCAAGGAAGATCTGGTTAAAAATTTACAATACTATTGATAAAGAGGAAACAAAAAATCAGACAAGCAGTAAAAACAATAAAGAAAAAGAAAAAACTAAAAAACCTAGCAAAAAATAATTAAAAGTAGTAAATTTAGATTCGTATGAAAGATCCATTTGATGTTTATTTAAATACGCTTGTACCAATGGTGGTTGAGCAAACTCCTAGAGGTGAGCGTGCTTATGATATTTATTCTAGATTATTAAAGGAGCGGATTATTTTTTTAGTAGGTCCTATCAATTCTCAAATATCAAGTTTAGTTTCTGCTCAGTTATTATTTTTAGAGTCAGAAAATAATTCAAAAGAAATTTTTATGTATATTAATAGCCCAGGTGGAATAGTTACAGATGGCCTGGCAATTTATGATACCATGCAATACATCAAACCAGCTGTAGCAACTTTATGTATAGGTCAGGCTTGTTCTATGGGTTCTTTTCTTCTTGCAGCGGGTGAAAAGGGGCAAAGAATGTCTCTTCCCAATTCAAGGATTATGGTTCATCAACCCTCCGCAGGTTTTCAGGGCCAGGCAACTGATATTGAGATACATGCAAATGAAATTCTTTTAACTAAAAAAAGATTAAATGAAATTTACTCAAAGCACACAGGTCAAGCAGTTGAGAAAATTAAAGAAGCCTTGGAAAGAGACAGGTTTATGAGCGCCGAAGAGGCAAAGTCCTTTGGGCTAATTGATAAAGTAGTAGAAAAAAGAACCAGCTAATAGTTGTTTTGAAAATTTTTACCCACCAAATATAGTTTTAATACAACTATTGCTTGATATGAAGCTGGTCATCGTAATATTGTTACTTTATTGATTCGATTATGAATAAAGAAACTAAAAATACCCTTTACTGTTCTTTTTGCGGCAAGAGTCAACATGAGGTAAGAAAATTAATTGCAGGACCAACGGTATTCATTTGTGATGAATGTGTTGAGTTATGCATGGATATTATTAAAGAAGAAAGCAAAAGTAATTTTTCTAAAAATGAAGAAGGTGTACCAACACCAAAAGAAATTTGCTCTACGTTAGATGAGTATGTAATAGGTCAAAAAAAAGCAAAACAAATTTTGTCAGTGGCAGTCCATAATCATTATAAAAGATTAAATTATGAGGGAAAAAATAATAAAGGAGATGTGGAGCTAGCAAAGTCAAATATTTTATTGATGGGTCCGACCGGTTGTGGAAAAACCTTGTTAGCACAAACTCTGGCTAGAATTTTAGATGTTCCTTTTACAATGGCAGACGCAACCACTTTAACTGAAGCGGGTTATGTTGGAGAAGATGTTGAAAATATAATTTTGAAATTATTACAAGCTGCAGATTATAATGTTGAAAAAGCTCAAAGAGGAATTGTCTATATTGATGAAGTAGATAAAATAAGTAGAAAAACAGAAAATCCATCCATAACCAGAGACGTTTCTGGGGAAGGTGTGCAACAAGCGTTATTGAAAATTATGGAAGGAACTATCGCGAGCGTACCACCTCAAGGCGGCAGAAAACATCCACAGCAAGAATTTTTGCAAGTAGATACTACAAATATACTTTTTATTTGTGGAGGAGCTTTTGCAGGTATTGATAAAATTATTTCCTCAAGGGATAAGGGTTCTGCAATTGGTTTTGGCGCTAAAATAAAAGATAAGGATGATAAAAAAATCGGAGAATTGCTAAAGAATGTTGAACCTGAAGATTTGTTAAAATTTGGTTTAATACCAGAATTCATTGGGAGATTGCCAATCATATCAACCTTAGAAGATTTGGATGAAGATTCTTTAATAAAAATATTAGAAGAACCAAAAAATTCTTTAACCAAACAATACAGTAAACTATTTGAGATTGAAGGTGTTAAACTAACTTTTTCAAAAGATGCATTAAAAGCTATTGCTGAAAAAGCTATTTTAAGAAAAACAGGAGCAAGAGGTCTGAGATCTATAATTGAAGAAGTGTTGCTCGAAACAATGTTTGATCTTCCATCTATTGAGAACGTGGAAGAAGTTGTTGTTAATAAAGAGGTCGTGAGTGGAAACTCGAGACCTCTTTTAATTTATTCAAAAAAACAAACAAAAGAAGCTAAAATAGCTAATTAATCTTATTAACAAGCAAAAAAAACTTACTTGTAATACTAATATTAATAATTATTTATTAATTGTTTATGAATAAAGAAGTTGAAGTAAATAATACCGAATTCCCAGTTTTACCACTTAGAGACATTGTTGTCTTCCCCAATGTTTCAATACCGCTATTTGTAGGACGAGAAAAATCAATCAATGCATTAGAAGCGGTTACCAGTAAGTATAAAAAAATTATTTTAGTAGCCCAAAAAAATGCTGAAACAGATGATCCTCAAGGAAAAGAAGTTTATTCCTACGGAACTTTAGGTGAAATTTTGCAATTATTAAAATTACCTGATGGTACAGTAAAAATTTTAGTTGAAGGAAAAAGCGTAGTTAAGATTAATGAATTTAAAGAAAATAAAAATTATTTACTCGCATGTTGTGAAGAAATTATTTTTGAGACAAAAAAACCTGAAATTATTTCTTTATCAAGAGCGATTATTAATAAGTATGACAAGCTTTCAAAAATTTCTAAGAAGCTAAATGATGGATAATGAAATAAATTTTAAAAATGAAAATAATCCTATTGTAATTGCTCATAAGGTTGCTTCTAATTTAAGCATTGATTTATTTGAAAAACAAAAATTATTGGAAATTAGCAGATAGTCAAAAAAAATTAGAATCTATTCTTGGATATTTAGATAACGAAATTGATGTTCTTTCTGTTGAAAAAAGAATTAGAGGAAGAGTTAAAAACCAAATGGAAAAAACTCAAAGAGAGTATTATTTAAATGAACAGCTTAAGGCAATTCAAAAAGAGTTGGGAGAAATAGAAGAAGGAAAAGATGAGTCAAAGATTATTGAGGATGCAATTAAAAAAGCTAAAATGTCTAAAGAGGCAGAAGAGAAATGTTATGCTGAATTGAAAAAATTAAAAATGATGAGTCCAATGTCAGCAGAGTCAACTGTGGTAAGAAACTATTTAGATTGGATGACTTCTTTGCCATGGTCCAAATCATCTAAAGTTAACACAGACATAACCGAATGCTCAAAAAATTTTAGATCAGGATCATTATGGATTAGAAAAAGTGAAGGATAGAATTTTAGAATTTTTAGCTGTTCAATCTCGAATTCAAAAAATAAAAGGTCCTATTCTTTGTCTAGTAGGCCCCCCAGGTGTTGGAAAAACTTCATTAGGCAAATCTATAGCAAAAGCTACTGGAAGAGAATTTGTAAGAATGTCTTTAGGTGGTGTGCGTGATGAAGCTGAGATAAGAGGTCATAGGAGAACTTATATCGGAAGTTTACCAGGAAAAATCATTCAGATGATGAAAAAAACAGGAACTAAAAATCCTTTATTTCTATTGGATGAAATTGACAAAATTGGTAATGATTTTCGAGGAGATCCTTCTTCTGCATTGTTAGAAGCTTTAGATCCGGAACAAAATAATACTTTTAATGATCATTATCTAGAAGTTGATTATGATTTATCTAATGTGATGTTTGTAACAACGGCAAATACATTAAATATTCCAGGGCCGTTATTAGACAGAATGGAAGTCATAAGAATATCAGGATACACTGAGGATGAGAAAATTGAAATTGCAAAAAAATATTTAATACCAAAGCAAATAAAAGACAATGGTTTAAAAGACAATGAGTGGAAAATAGATGATGATTCTATAAAATCAATTGTGCGCAATTATACCAGAGAGTCGGGTGTGAGAGGTTTGGAAAGAGAACTCTCAAAATTGACAAGAAAAGCAGTAAAAGAAATTGTTACAGCAAAAAATACTTCCATTGAAATTAAAGAAGATAATATTTCAGATTATCTTGGAGTTAAAAAATTTAAGCATGGAGAGATAGATCAAGAAGATAGAATTGGAGTTGTTACGGGTTTAGCGTGGACAGAGGTTGGAGGAGAGTTACTTTCCATTGAAACTTTGGTTATGCCTGGAAAAGGTAAGTTGGAACTTACAGGTAAGCTAGGCGATGTTATGAAAGAGTCAATGAGAGCTGCCAAATCTTTTGTAAGATCTAAATGTTTGGATTTTGGAATTATTCCACCAATATTTGATAAAAAGGATATACATATTCACGTTCCCGAAGGCGCAACACCAAAAGACGGGCCTTCAGCCGGTATAGGAATGGTAACCTCTATTGTTTCAGCTTTGACACAAATACCTATAAAAAAAGATGTGGCAATGACTGGTGAGGTAACCTTGAGTGGAAGGGTTTTGCCAATAGGTGGTTTGAAGGAAAAATTATTAGCAGCATTACGCGGAGGTATTAAAACTGCAATTATTCCCGATGAGAATGAAAAAGATTTAAAAGAAATTCCGCAAAATGTGAAAAACGGATTAAATATTATTGCAGTTAAGAATGTTGAAGAAGTTTTGAAAATAGCTTTGATAAAAGAATTAAAGCCTGTTGAGTGGGTTGAAATTCAGCAAATTCAAGAAAATAATAAAAGTTCTGTCCAAGGAAGCGCTCACTAAAATTATAATGTCTTGTAGCAATTTTATTTCCTGCTATAAGTTTTTTTCTGGATTTAGGGCGATTAGCTCAGTTGGTAGAGCATCTCGTTTACACCGAGAGGGTCGGGAGTTCGAGTCTCTCATCGCCCACCAACATTCGGGGGTGTAGCTCAGCTTGGTTAGAGCGCCTGCCTGTCACGCAGGAGGCCGCGGGTTCGAGTCCCGTCACTCCCGCCAAATAATCATTACAAATCAACATTTTTTTATTTTCTTATGGCAAACTTGTGTCAGTTTTGATTTGTTTTTTTGCATTTTTTTTGTGTCATACTTATGAGAATTTATATAAAAAAGTTTAAGGAATTGAGCGGTTAGGAATGGATAATGATCTTTAGATATTTTAAAGTTTATATATATGACCTACCTAAAAAAATTCCACCAGGACGCAAAACTTTATGTAAGAACAATTTATAGAGAAGGGGTTAATAAAGATTTTAAATGGGTAAAAGAAACTTCTTATAAAAGCTTTTTTACTTATAAAAAAGGATCTTTAAATGATGGATTTCAGGAATTTTCAATGGGAGGCATTGATTGTTGGGAATATAAAGATTTAGAGTCCTCTAAATATGATACGGTAAGAATTATAAAAGATTGGGGAAAGAAAGAGGCTAGAAATATTTTTATGGTTAAAGTTTTTTGGTTGCCTGGTTTAATTTGTGCAAATTTAGCAATTAGAAAAGCTTTAGTTAAAGGCTTAAAAATTCATGGAATGTATGATGGTTTCCCTTTTTGCAAATTGTTTACTACAACGGTAGATAAATGAAAAAACCTTTAATAATGCTCATTCTGGGTTTGTTGTGCTGTAATATTAGTTTGGCAGATATAACAGTTAGTGATTATTTGAAATTTAGAGAGGGAAAAAATAAAAAAGTTAACGAGTTTATTGACAACAATATTTTGGGAATAGGTACAGGAATATTTTGGTCAAATATTAATATAGGTTTAAAACTTGGAAAAGCTAATAAAGAAAAGCCAATTTATTGTGCTCCTGAAAAATTAACTATCACAAAAGAAAATTATATAAATTTTTTAGATGCAGAAATAAAAGAACATAAAAAGATGAGAGTACTTTCTGGTGATACACCGATTGCAATCATGATTCTTTTTCATTTAGAGAGAATATTTCCTTGTAAATAAATGAGAGATTTTTTAAGCAATATTGGAGTTTTTATTCTTAAAGGTATTGCTTTGTTTCTAGCCTCTGCTTTGTTTTTTACTATTTTGCATTTCGGTAGGTTATTAGATTTTGACAAATATATTACTCCAATTGTTATGTCTGTTTCATTTGAAATTAGAATTGCAATTATCGTAATTATTGGAGCAATCTCACATTATAGCTTTTGGAAAACATAAAATCTTAAAATAATAATTTAAAAATTTAAGTGACGGGGTTTTTTGCCTGACTACTTGTGTCAAACTTGTGTCAAAAAATTTTAGAAAAAAAATGAACTGCGTATATCAATGGTTTTATATTAGACCGATTGGCAACTAAAAAGAGTTATTTTAAACTTAAACGATTGGTATTGTTATCTTATGGTTGTTTTGATGGTGGGTTCGAGTCCCGTCACTCCCGCCAAAATTCTAAACTATTTTAAAGTTAGTCTATTAATTTTTTGGTTCAATTGGATTTTATAGTTAATTTTTTTTTACTATTTTTTCTTTGATGACTCTTTTAACGATAAAGCTCTAGCTTCTGATACGATTTTGTTTAAAATTTCATTGTTAACTTTGTCAGATCCATTTTTAATAGAGCATTTCAAGCTCGTGTCGCATTGTTTAATATAACTTTTAATATTCAACGAGCTTGTAGCAAGTTCATTTGATGTAAATTGTACATAAATTTTCATAGATTCATTGGAATTTTCAGATGAGTACCAGTCTGTAATGATTACCCCACCGCTATAGCTGGCATTTGCCATGGGCATAAAATCTAAAGTTTTTAATGTTGCTCTCCAAAGAACATTCGAAGTTGCAAATTCATAGGTTGTTGATCCTTTTTTTCCGAATATCCCTCCTTCTTTATCAATAATTTTATCAGCAGCAGCTCTTGCTCTTTTATCTACATTAGGCTCATAAACTTTCTTTTCTGTTGTGCCATCATCTTTTGTTGAACAGCCGGCAATCATAGAAAAAAATATTAAAATTAGCAGTGTTTTTTTGATCATTTTGAATTTTTTTTATTTTAGCAACTATTTAAGACTACATACGTTTTTTTACAAAAAATACAAATATTCCTAACTTTTAAGTATTGTTGCAAAATTACAACAATATTAAAAAAAGAATGAATTTTGTAATTATACAGCTTTTAATTCTGAATATTTTCAATAATAGTCACATAATTAAACAATTAAGGAGAAATAACAAATGAACAAAAAACTATTACTAACAAGTGCACTTGTTGGTTCAGTTGCTTTGACTGGTTTCGCAAATGCCGAAACTAAAATCACAGGTGACTTAGAAGTTACATTGACTTCAACATCTTCTGAAGCTGCTGCAAGCAACACAGGTTCTTCAGATATCGGAAGAGAAATGAACATTGTATTAAGCGCAGGTAACGACACAGCTTTAGGTGCTTTAACTTACGGTGGTAAATTTACTGTTGATGGTGTTAACTCAGGTGGATCTACCGAATGGTACACAACTATTTCTAATGGAAATTTAGCTGTTTCTATCGGACAAGATATGGGTGCTGGTTCAGACAACGATGGAACTGTAGCTCCTCACGTATCAGATCAAGCTGACACTCTTGGGAGAGGCACTGTATCTTACCTCTAGTTCTCACTTAAACCCGTACGGAGTTGCTCACATTGGTGCTGAGTATAAAGCATTAGGTGGAAAATTTGGTGTAACTTATGCTCCAAATAATGCTAATACAATTGCAGAAAGTGCTGCTGTCGGAGGTGGTGATTCAGCTTACGAAGTTGGTTACACTGGAAGCCCAATCGGAATGGGTATAACTGTAGCTGCTTTCCACGCAGAATCAAATGGTGATGCTACTTCAGGAACGCAGAAGTATAACAAATATGGTATTGCGTACAAAAATGGACCTTTTGCAGTAGGTGGTCAAATACAAGACTACTCAAATGGTTTAAATGCTGGTAGCCAAACAGATTATGCATCAACTGCTGTAAGTGCAACATTTACTGCAAATGACAATTTGTCAATTGGTGTTGGTCAAACAACTACTAACCGATCTAGTGATGTAGCTGGAAACAAGGAAGAGAAAATCAACTTTGTAACTGTAGGTTATAATCTTGGTGGTCTTGGAATTGATTTATCAGTAGCAAACGTGGACAATGGTAAGTTCACAGCAGGTGCTGATTACCAAGTTATTCAATTAAGAACTGTTAACAAGTTTTAATTTTATAATTTAAATTATTTAAAAAACCGCTGCATTTAATTATGCAGCGGTTTTTTTTGTTTTCTGATGAGCGTATCTAATTTAGCAGCTGAACAGTTACTTGCACTTGCCATAAGCGGTAATACTGTAGATTTTAAGAATAAATTTTTGAAACTTTTTTGTCGGTTAACTTTTAAAGAAATAGAAACAATCATACAAAAAATATCCTCACTTTGCCAAAAGGATCTTGCTTCACTTTATGGGGTTGCTATTAGTTTTTCTCAATCTTCTTTTTACGATCAAGCATTAATTTTTTTTAATGAAATAAGCATTCTAGATCCAAAAAAACCTGAAATTTTATACCAAAGCCTTTGTTATTTTAAAAAATTTCAAGTTCCTGAGGCTATAGAGAATATTCAACAAGCTATTAATTATTCTGACTTACCGCCTTCGACATATTATTTAGATCTAGGTAATTTTTATCATAGTATAGGAGAACTTAATCTTGCTTTGGATAATTTTCATGAATACATAAGATTAAGTGATAGGCCAGCAATTGGTCATCATGCTGTATCTTCAATTGTTAAATATAAAACTATTGAGAACCAACATTTAAAAGAAATGAGCGACTTTTTTTTAAATCTTGATGAGGAAAATGATGAAAAAATGTTTATATCTTACGCTCTTTCTAAAGCTTACGATGATATTGGTGATAATGCTAGGTCTTTTTATTATTTAAACATAGCCAATGACATTAAAAGAAAAAAAATTAATTTTTCTATACCAATTGTCAAATCTCAATTTAATATGATTAAAGAGATTTTTAGTGATGCGGGAATATTAAATATAATTAACAAATCAAAAAAAAATAATAATTATAAACCTATATTTATAGTGGGAATGCCTAGGTCAGGCACTACCCTAGTTGAGCAAATTATCTCTTCACATTCACAAGTAAAATCAACTGGCGAGTCCATGATTCTTCCAACGATTATAAAACAATTTTTTCCAGAAAGTGATGTAAAAAAATTTAAAAATTCTGTTTTGACTATTAATGATCAAACAATTGAAAATTTTCATAATGATTATTTACGCATGACTTTTTTTAGAGGTGGTAAAAAAGTTTTGACAGATAAATTACCTTTTAATTTTATTTTTATAGGGTTTATTAAATTATTTTTACCTGAAGCAAAAATTATTCATTGTCAAAGAAATAAATATGCAATTTGTACATCAATTTTAAAAAACTATTTTGACAATAATCTTTTAGGATTTGCTTATGATCAAAATGAGCTAGGACAATATTATAATTTATATAATGATTTGATGAGTTTTTGGAAAATTAAATTTTCATCTTCTTTATATAATATTGAATACGAAAACTTAGTTAATAATTTTGATTTTGAAAGTAAAAAATTAATAAAGTTTTGTGAATTAGAATGGGAAGATAATTGTAAAGATTTTTATAAAAATTCAAATCCTGTAGTAACAGTCAGCAGCACACAAATTAGACAGAATGTTTATACTTCTTCAGTTGATTCTTGGGAGCGGTATCTTCCCTATATTAATAAACTAATAAAAACAATTAACTAAAATGTTTTAGATGAAATAATGTTATCGCGCAGGCATTTGAAACATTAAGACTATCAATTTTTTTACTTATTGGAATTTTAATTAAAAAGTCACAATTAGATTGAATATTTTTTTTTATTCCCCTGTCTTCTGATCCCATTACAATTGCATTTTTTTTGGACCATTGATGGGTTGTTATTTCTTTAGGGGAAGAACCTGACATTCCAGTTATCCAATAATTATTTTTTTTTAATTCTAAAATTGCTTGGGATATATTAGAAACTAAAATAATATTAATATTTTCAATAGCTTCAAAAGATGCCTTGTGTAGGCTTGCAGACTCTTTATAAATTCTTTTTTCTAAAATTATAAAATTGATTTCTTGAGATACTGCAGTTCTTATAATTGAGCCTATATTTCTTATATCGGTTACACCATCTAGAATTAATATATTTTTATTCATTTTTTCATTGTGTAAAAATATATTTTTTACTTCTAAAGTTGTTTTGGGTTCAATTAGTGCAGCATAACCTTGATGCATAAACTGTTTATCTTCAAAAAATTTTGATATTTTTTCATTTGTTGAAAAAGTAATTAATGAATGATTTTTTTTAGGAATTTCTTTGATGTTATTTTCGTTTCCAATTACTATTTTTTGAATTTTTCTATTTTCATTATTTAAAGCTGACAATACCGAGTGTTTGCCACCTATCCAAAAAGATCTTTTTTCCATTGCTTTTTAATATAATTAGTTATGTTACTATTGTATTTTATAAAGAGAATTGCAAAAGCTATACTTTTTTTGATTATTATGATTAATGCCTTATTTCCAGCATTAAAAATAAAAGTTAATTCTGTTGGAGGGATACCAAAGCAGTCAAATGGGGCGGGCTGTAAACCCGCTGGCTCCGGCCTTCGAAGGTGC
Organism: Candidatus Pelagibacterales bacterium; assembly: GCA_965235745.1. Classification (GTDB taxonomy): domain Bacteria; phylum Pseudomonadota; class Alphaproteobacteria; order Pelagibacterales; family Pelagibacteraceae; genus IMCC9063. The sequence goes on along the minus strand of CBDDYY010000003.1, from coordinate 164,978 downwards.
AAATCCTTCTCCCTCCACCAAAAAAATGCTTAATTTGTTATGTTTTTTTTATATTGCAAATAGTTGATTATTCAAACTTTAATGCTATAAGCACTTGGCTGTTGTGGGTATAACAGTTTGGTACTGCGGGTGTAGTTCAATGGTAGAACTCCAGCCTTCCAAGCTGGTTGTGAGAGTTCGATTCTCTTCACCCGCTCCAAAAAAAAACTAAACTAAAAATAAGGATTAAAAAAAATAATGTCTAAAGAGAAATTTAACAGGAATAAACCTCATTGCAATATTGGTACAATCGGACACGTGGATCATGGAAAAACAACTTTAACTGCAGCAATAACAAAAGTTTTATCAACTGCAGGAGAAGGTTCGGCAGCAACTTTTACTGCTTATGATCAGATTGATAAATCTCCTGAAGAAAAAGCTAGAGGTATAACTATTTCTACTGCTCACGTTGAATACGAAACTGCAAAAAGACATTATGCGCACGTTGATTGTCCTGGTCACGCTGACTACGTAAAAAATATGATTACTGGTGCAGCCCAAATGGACGGAGCTATCTTAGTTGTTAACGCAGCAGATGGTCCAATGCCTCAAACTAGAGAGCACATTCTTCTTGCTAGACAAGTTGGTGTTCCTGCGCTTGTTGTTTTTTTAAATAAATGTGACACGGTAAATGATAAAGAACTTTTAGATTTAGTTGAAATGGAAATTAGAGAACTTCTTTCTTCATATAAATTTCCAGGTGATACAATTCCAATCATTAAGGGATCAGCTTTGAAAGCTTTAGAGGGAGATATGGAAATGGGTGTAAAACCTATTTTAGAATTAATGAAAGCTGTTGACGAAACTATTCCTCAACCAGCAAGACCTGTTGACAAACCTTTCTTGATGCCAATTGAAGATGTTTTTTCTATTTCAGGAAGAGGAACAGTTGTGACTGGTAGAATTGAATTAGGCCAAGTTAAAACTGGTGAAGATTTAGAGATTGTTGGAATTAGAGATACACAAAAAACAGTCTGCACTGGAGTTGAAATGTTTAGAAAACTTTTAGACTCAGGTGAAGCTGGAGATAACGTGGGAGTACTTTTAAGAGGTATTGAAAGAACACAAGTGGAAAGAGGCCAAGTTCTTGCGAAACCTGGTTCAATCAAACCACACACAAAATTTGAGGCTCAAGCTTATATATTAAAAAAAGAAGAGGGTGGAAGACACACACCTTTTTTTACTAAATATAGACCGCAGTTTTATTTTAGAACTACTGACGTTACTGGAGAAGTAACATTACCTGAAGGTACAGAAATGATTATGCCTGGTGATGATGCTAAAATGACAGTAACTTTAATAAGCCCTATTGCGATGGATGAAAATCTTAAGTTTGCAATTCGAGAGGGTGGAAGAACTGTTGGTGCGGGAGTAGTAACTAAAGTTATAGAGTAAAACTCTACAAAGGAGTGTAGCTCAACTGGTAGAGCGCCGGTCTCCAAAACCGGAGGCTGTGGGTTCAAGTCCCTCCACTCCTGCCAGTTTTGAGATATAAATAACTATGCAAAACCCATTAAACTTTTTTAGAAGCGTAAAACAGGAAATTTTTAAAATTACATGGCCCTCAAGCAAAGAAGCATTGATGGGTTCAGTAATGGTAATTGTTATGGCTGTCATAGCTTCTTTGTTTTTTCTAATTCTAGATCAAATTTTTAAATATGGTCTTAATTACTTAATTGGAGCATAAAAAATATTATGAAATGGTATATTGTTCAATCGTATTCAGGATTTGAAAAAAAAGTTTCAGAACAAATAGAAGAAGAGCTGGTAAAAGCTAAATTATCTGATCATTTTGATCAAGTCTTGGTTCCCACACAAGATGTTACTGAAATTAAAAAAGGAAAAAAAACTATAGTTAAAAAGAAGTATTTTCCTGGATATGTTCTTGGCCAAACTAAATATGACAGATACTATTTATCATTTAATTAAAAACTTGAAGAAAGTTAGTGGTTTTTTAGGACCACAAGGAAAGCCCTCTCCTATTTCAGAAGAAGAAGTATCAAAAATACTTGGGAAATATGGAAGAAAGCGTTTCCAATCCTACAAATTCAGTAATATTTAGCATTGGTGAACAAGTTAAGGTGTCAGACGGACCTTTTGCATCATTTAATGGATTAATCGAAGAAATTGATGAAGAAAAATCTAGACTTAAGGTTTCAGTTTCTATATTTGGTAGGCCCACACCTGTAGATTTAGATTATACTCAGGTTGAAAAGTTATAAAAAAATATGGCAAAAGAAATTACAGGATATTTAAAGTTACAAATTAAAGGTGGTCAGGCTAATCCAGCTCCTCCAGTGGGTCCTGCATTGGGACAAAGAGGAATAAATATTATGGAATTTTGCAAAGCTTTTAATGATAAAACTAAAGATTTTATGGGACAACCCGTTCCTGTTGTTATCACAATTTATAAAGATAAAAAATTTGATTTTATAATTAAAACACCTCCAGCATCTCATTTGATCAAGGAAGCGCTTAAATTAAAATCAGGATCAAAAGAGCCTGGTAGAGTTTCAGCTGGAACAATTACAAAAGAGCAGTTAAAAAAAATTGCAGAAGCTAAGATGAAAGATTTAAATGCATTTGATGTTGAGCAGGCAATAAAAATTATTGCAGGTTCAGCAAGATCAATGGGTATTCAGGTAGTAGACTAATGGCAAAAAAAAAATTATCAAAAAGATATCAATCGTTAATAAAAAATTTAGATGCGAATAAGCAGCTAAAAATTGATGAAGCTGTGAAACTTATCAAAGAAAAGTCAAATGCTAAATTTATTGAATCCTTTGATGTAACTTTTTCTTTAGCGGTCGACAAATCAAAACCTGACAGTGTTTTAAGAACTACTGTTGATTTACCAAACGGCAATGGAAAAAAAATTCGTATAGCTGTTATTTGTCCTAATGACAAAATTGAGGAAGCAAAAACTGCTGGAGCAGACATTGCTGGCTCCGAAGATTTGATAGAGTCAATTAATTCTGGAAAAATTGATTTTGATGTTTTGATTTCTACACCAGACATGATGTCAAAAGTTGGAAAATTAGGAAAAGTTTTAGGACCCAAAGGAATTATGCCCAATCCAAAGTATGGAACTGTTTCTCCTAATATAAAAAAAGCTGTTGCGGATATTAAAAAAGGAAAAGTAGAAATTCGATGTGATAAAGATGGAAATTTAAGTCTCTCTATTGGCAGAGTAAATTTTGACGATAAAAAAATTATTGATAATTTTAAATCTGTGTATGACACAATTGAAAAAGAAAAGCCCGCTGGATTAAAAGGGAATTATATCAAGAACGTCTTTGTAACTAATTCTATGGGCCCTTCTGTAAAACTTAACTTATCTAATTAACAATGAATAAAGAACAAAAAGTAAATTATATTAACTCTCTTAAAGAAAGTTTAAAGGAAAATGCAGCAATGATGGTTTATCATTACCAAGGTTTAAATGTTAATCAGTTAGAGGAACTAAGAAGAAAGATGAGAGAGTCAGGAGCTTTATTAAAAGTTACCAAAAATAGAATTACAAAAATTGCATTAAAAGACACTCAGCATGAAGAGGCAATCAGTTTATTTTCAGGACAAACTGGAGTTGCTCTATCAAAAGATCCTATTACCCTTGCCAAAACATTGGTTAATTTTCAAAAAAGCAATGAAATGTTAAAAATAATTGGAGGCGTAATGGATAGTAAGGTTTTAGCTCCAGAAGACGTAGCTAAAATTGCGACATTACCTACATTGAGCGAAGCAAGAGCAAAAATAGTAGGAATTTTGCAAAAACCTGCACAACAATTAATAAGTATTTTGCTTGCACCTGGCGCAAAAATTGCTAATTTGGCGCACGCAAAAAGTTTAAAAAAAGATTAACCTCTTAATTCAAGGAACCAAATATAAATGACTGACTTAAATAAAATTGTAGAAGATTTATCAAAATTAACTGTAGTTGAGGCTGCTGAGCTTTCAAAAGTTTTAGAAGAAAAGTGGGGAGTAACTGCTGCTGCTCCAGTAGCTGTTGCGGCAAGCGGTGCTGCTGCTGGTGGTGCACCTGCCGAAGAAAAATCTGAATTTACTGTAGTGCTTGCTTCTGCTGGAGAAAATAAAATTGGCGCAATTAAAGAAGTGAGAGCATTTACAGGACTGGGATTAAAAGAAGCTAAAGATCTTGTTGAAGCAGCTCCAAAAGAATTGAAGCAAGGTGTGAGTAAAAAAGATGCGGAAGAGTTGCAGAAAAAATTTGCAGCAATTGGCGCTAAGATCGAATTAAAATAAGTTTAACGTTACCAAGTTAAACCTGGGTAAAACTGGGTAGAAAATAAATTATGCATTTATCTTTTACAGATAAAAAAAAAATAAGAAAAAGTTTTGGTAAACTTGAAAACATTTTAAAAATTCCAGATTTAATTGAAGTTCAAAGACAATCTTACAATAGCTTTTTAAAATTAAGTGAAGAAGGAAAGTCTGGTTTAGATAAAGTATTCAAGGAAGTTTTTCCTATAGAAGATTTTGCAGGACATGCAACTATAGAATATATTTCTTATCGTTTTGAAAATGAAAAATATGATGTTGCTGAATGTAAACAACGTGGACTAACTTATTCAGCTCCACTAAAAGTTACATTAAGATTAGTAGCTTACGACATTAACGAGGAAGCTCAAACCAAACAAATTCTATCAGCAAAAGAACAAGAAGTTTACATGAGCGATGTTCCTCTAATGACTGAAAAAGGAACGTTTGTAATTAATGGTACTGATCGTGTTGTTGTAAATCAAATGCACAGAAGTCCTGGACTTTTTTTAGATCATGATAAAGGAAAGTCACACTCAAGCGGAAAACTACTTTTTAATTGTCGAGTTATTCCTTACAGAGGATCATGGTTAGATTTAGAATATGATATAAAAGATATTTTATATTTTAGAATTGATAGAAAACGAAAGATTCCTGTTACTACTCTTTTAATGGCTTTGGGTCACGATAAAGATGAGATTTTAAATCTTTTTCACAATCCAATAAGATACGATGTAGTTGATGACAGTTCTTGCAAAACCAAATTTTTATTTGAAAAATATAAAAATTCAAAATTAAGATTTGATCTTATTGATGCGGATACAGGTAAAAAAGTTGCAAAAGAAAGTACAAAAATACCTCTTCCATTAGCTCAAAAATTTCACAAAGAAGGTTTAAAAAATATTTTAGTAAATTTTGAGGAATTGCATGGCAGGTATTTTGCTAATGATATAATAAATGAAAAAACTGGAGAAGTTTACTTTGAATCTGGTGATGAGGTTACATCAGAAACAGCTGACAAGCTTAAAAAACTTGGGATAAAGACTTTTTATTTATCTGAAATTGATGGAGTAAATATCGGATCTTATTTGAGAAATACACTTGTTGTAGATAAAAATAACAACTCTGACGAAGCTTGTATGGATATATATAGAGTTTTGAGACCAGGTGAACCACCTACCGTAGAAACTTCTAGAAATTTATTTAATAACTTATTTTTTAACAACACAAGATATGACCTTTCTGATGTTGGTAGAGTAAAACTAAACAGCAAATTAGACTTAAATATTGACGTAAAAAATACTGTTCTTACCAAAGAAGATATTCTTAAAATAGTTGAAAAAATGCTTCGCTTAAAAGACGGCAGAGAAGATGTTGATGATATTGACCATCTTGGTAACAGAAGAGTTAGATCTGTAGGTGAGCTTGTTGAAAATCAGTTTAGGATTGGCTTGGTTAGAATGGAAAGAGCCATAAAAGAAAAAATGTCCTCTGTTGAAATTGATACTGTAATGCCACAAGATTTAATTAACTCAAAACCAATCGCGGCATCTCTAAAAGAGTTTTTTGGAACTTCTCAATTATCTCAATTTATGGATCAGACTAATCCTTTGGCAGAAATAACTCACAAAAGAAGAGTGTCTGCATTAGGGCCTGGAGGTTTAACAAGGGAAAGAGCAGGATTTGAAGTTCGCGATGTTCACCCAACTCATTATGGTAGAATATGTCCGATTGAAACACCAGAAGGACCCAACATTGGTTTGATTAATAGTTTGGCAACTTATTCTAAAGTCAACAGATATGGATTTATAGAAAGTCCTTACAGAGTTGTAAAAAATGGGAAAGTCACAAAAGAGATACATCATCTCTCGGCGATGGAGGAAGGTCGATTTACTATTGCTCAAGCAAACTCTATTTTAAATGATGATAGTTCTTTTAAAGATGAGTTAGTATCTTGTAGAAAAAATCTTGGCTTCGAATTATCTAAACCAGAAAATATTGATTATATGGATGTTTCACCCAAACAAGTTGTCTCTGTTGCAGCAGCTTTAATTCCATTTTTAGAAAATGACGATGCAAATAGAGCTTTAATGGGATCGAATATGATGAGACAAGCTGTTCCATTAATCAAAAACGAGTCTCCGCTTGTTGGAACAGGAATGGAAAAAGATGTGGCACTGGATTCAGGTGCAACAATAGTTGCAAAAAGAGATGGTGTTGTAGAAAAAATTGATGGAAAAAGAATAGTTGTTAAAGCTACTAATGAAAAAGATTTAACTAAATCAAGTGTCGATATCTACAATCTTCAAAAATTTCAAAGATCCAACCAAAATACCTGCACAAACCAAAGACCACTGGTTAAAGTTGGTGACATGGTGAAACAAGGTGACGTGATCGCAGATGGTCCATCAACTCAATTTGGTGAGTTAGCTTTAGGTAAAAACGTGATGGTGGCTTTCATGCCATGGCTTGGTTATAATTTTGAAGACTCAATATTAATTTCTGAGAGATGTGTTTCAGAAGATGTTTTTACCTCAATTCATATTGAGGAATACGATGTAATGGCTAGAGATACAAAGCTTGGGCCAGAAGAAATTACCAGGGACATACCCAATACTAGTGAAGAAGCTTTAAGAAATCTAGACGAGTCAGGAATAGTTTATGTTGGTGCTGAAGTAAAACCAGGAGATATTTTGGTTGGAAAACTTACACCAAAAGGTGACACCAAAGTTACTTCTGAAGAAAAGTTGCTTAGAGCTATTTTTGGAGAAAAAGCGATTGATGTTAGAGATACATCTCTAAAAATGCCATCGGGTACTGGAGGAACAGTAGTAGAGGTAAGAGTTTTTAACAGACATGGTATTGAAAAAGATGAAAGAGCGCTTTCTATTGAAAAAGCTGAAATTGAGTCAGTTTTAAACGACAAACAAGCTGAAGAAACTATTTTAGAAATGAATATCAAAAGTAGAGCTATGGAAATTCTTGAAGGAACATCACTAGGTGCAGATTTTAAGAAAATTGAAAAAGGAACTAAGTTAACTAAGGAAATACTAGCGGAACTGTCTTTGTCGGATACTCTTAAAATTTCAACTGACTCTGAAAAGTCTTTATCAGATCTTTCAATTTTAAAAGAGCAATATTCTAAGGCTAAAAAAGATATTCAAATAAGATTTGATGATAAAGTTGATAAGATCGAAAGAGGTGATGAGCTATTACCTGGTGTGATGAAAATGGTAAAAGTTTTTGTTGCAATGAAAAGGAAACTACAGCCTGGCGATAAAATGGCTGGAAGGCATGGAAACAAAGGTGTCATAAGTAGAATTGTTCCAGCAGAAGACATGCCATATATGTCTAACGGAAAACCCGTGGACATTGTTTTGAATCCATTAGGTGTTCCTAGTCGTATGAATGTTGGTCAGATTTTAGAGACGCATTTAGGATGGGCATGCTCAGAGTTAGGAGAGAAAATTAAAAATATTTTAAATGAGTATCAAAAAAATATAAAAAATGCATCAACTACAAAAGACGCCTTGTCTTCAATTTATACAAACAAGGAAATAGAAAAAGAAATACAAAATTTTAATACGACTGAACTCGCTGAGGTTTTAAAAAATTTAAGCCATGGTGTTCCAATTGCAACACCAGTTTTTGATGGAGCAAGTGTTGATGATGTAACTAACATGCTTAAATTTGCTGGTTTGCCAGAAAGTGGCCAAACTACATTATTTGATGGAAGAACTGGTGAAAAATTTGATAGAGAAGTAACTGTTGGTATTATTTATATGCTTAAACTTTATCACATGGTCGATGATAAAATTCATGCAAGATCTACTGGTCCTTACAGTTTAGTAACACAACAACCTTTGGGTGGAAAAGCTCAATTTGGTGGTCAAAGATTTGGAGAGATGGAAGTTTGGGCTCTTGAAGCATACGGTGCCGCTTATACTTTGCAAGAAATTTTAACAGTAAAATCGGATGACGTTGCAGGTAGAACAAAAGTTTACGAAACTATCGTTAAGGGTGATGATGATTTTGAGTCTGGTATTCCTGAGTCATTCAACGTTTTAGTTAAAGAAATTAGGTCATTAGCATTAAACTTGGAGTTAAACTAAATTTATGAGTAGAGAATTATCAAACTTATTTTCAAAAAAAATCAGCAAAGACGTTTTTTCAAAAATTAAAATATCACTAGCTAGCCCAGAAAAAATTAAATCCTGGTCATTTGGTGAAATTAAAAAACCCGAAACAATAAATTATAGAACCTTTAAACCTGAAAAAGATGGCTTATTTTGCGCCAGAATTTTTGGGCCTGTTAAAGACTATGAGTGCTTGTGTGGAAAATACAAGGGAATGAAGTTTAGAGGAATTATTTGTGAAAAATGCGGAACAGAAATAACAAAATCTAATGTTAGAAGAGATAGAATGGGTCATATTGAGCTTGCTACCCCCGTTTCTCATATTTGGTTTTTAAAATCCTTACCAAGCAGAATTGCTTTAGCTTTAGACTTGAAATTAAAAGACTTAGAAAAAGTTTTGTACTACGAAAATTTCATAATTATTGAACCAGGCCTAACTCCTTTTCATAGAAATCAAATTATTAGTGAAGAAGAGTTTTTAAAGGCCCAAGAAGAATTTGGCGAAGATCAATTTACAGGTGGTATTGGTGCATCAGCTATTAGAGACTGTCTAGCGAATTTAGACATGGAAGCAGATAGAGATCGTTTAAGAGAAGAATTAAAAACAATAACATCTAAAGTAAATGAAGAAAGAACTATTAAGAGATTAAAATTGATTGAGTCATTTATTGCCTCAGGAAATAAAGCCGAGTGGATGATTTTAACTACTTTGCCAGTTATTCCTCCAGAATTAAGGCCTCTAGTCCCTTTAGATGGTGGAAGATTTGCTACTTCAGATTTGAATGATTTGTATAGACGGGTAATAAATAGAAATAATCGTTTAAGAAGATTAATGGATCTAAGAGCTCCTGACATTATTGTTAGAAATGAAAAAAGAATGTTGCAAGAGTCAGTTGATGCTCTTTTTGACAATGGAAGAAGAGGCAGAGTAATAACGGGTACCGGTAAGAGACCTTTAAAATCTTTAGCAGAAATGCTTAAAGGTAAACAAGGAAGATTTAGACAAAATTTATTGGGAAAACGAGTTGATTATTCAGGTAGATCTGTAATTGTATCTGGTCCTGAACTTAAGTTACATCAATGCGGATTGCCAAAAAAAATGGCTTTAGAATTATTTAAACCTTTTGTTTATGCAAGATTAGATAAATTAGGTTACGCAACAACAATCAAGCAAGCTAAAAAAATTGTTGAAAAAGAAAAACAAGAAGTATGGGATATATTAGATCATGTGATTAGACAGCACCCAGTGTTATTGAACAGAGCTCCAACATTGCATAGACTTGGTGTTCAGGCTTTTGAACCAGTGCTTACTGAGATGAAGGCTATACAATTACATCCTTTAGTAACAGCTGCATTTAATGCTGATTTTGATGGAGATCAAATGGCTGTTCATGTTCCACTTAGTATTGAAGCTCAATTAGAGGCAAGAGTTTTAATGATGTCTACAAACAATATTCTTCATCCTGCAAACGGAAAGCCAATCATTGTTCCAAGTCAGGACATGGTTTTAGGAATTTATTATCTATCCCAAGAACCATTGCACAATAAAGATGAAAAACCGCAAGGGTATTTTTTAAATATCAACGAAATTGAGCAAGCAATTGAGTCAGGGGATATACATATTCACTCTAAAATAATTTCTAGATTTGAGACAAAAGATGATGAAGGAAAAGCTGTTTATAAAAAGTACGAAAGTACTGCTGGAAGATTTATTATCTCAAATATTTTACCAAAAAACAAAAATATTAAATTTGAACTAATTGACAGAACGTTATCTAAAAAAAATATTTCAGAAGTTATAGATAAAGTTTTTAGATTTTGTGGTCAAAAAGATACAGTTATTTTCTGTGATAAGTTGATGACACTAGGTTTTAAAAATGCTTTTAAAGCCGGAATATCATTTGGAAAAGATGATTTAATTATTCCAGAAAGTAAAAAAAATATAATTAAAGATGCTAAAAAATTAGTTGAAGAATATGAAAACCAATATTCTGAAGGTTTGATCACCAAAGGAGAAAAATACAATAAAGTCATTGATCAATGGTCTAAATGTACAGATAAAATTGCCTCAGAAATGATGAGCATTATTTCTACACCAAAAAAAGATAAAGATGGAAAAATTCAAATCAACTCTGTTTTTATGATGGCCGATTCAGGTGCAAGGGGTTCTGCAGCACAAATGAAACAGTTAGCAGGAATGAGAGGATTGATGGCAAAACCGTCAGGTGAAATTATTGAAACACCAATTATTTCGAATTTTAAAGAAGGTCTAACAATTTTGGAATATTTTACTTCAACCCATGGTGCCAGAAAAGGTCTAGCTGACACTGCTCTTAAAACAGCTAACTCTGGATATCTGACTAGAAGATTATGCGATGTTTCGCAAGATGTTATCATATCTTCTTTAGATTGTGGTAATGACAAACCAATAACGATTGGAGAAATCATTGAAGGTGGAAATGTTCTTGTAAGCTTAGCTGAAAGAGCTTTAGGAAGATTTGCAGCTGAAGATATAAAAAATTCTTTAACAGGAGAGGTTATTGTTAAAAAGAAACAGATTATTGATGAGGAAAAATGTGATTTATTAGAGTCATCTGGTGTAAAAACTTGTAAAGTATATTCAGTAATAACGTGTGCTAGCCAAAAAGGTGTTTGCCAAAAATGTTATGGTAGAGATTTAGCAAGAGGCAAGCCAGTATCAGTTGGTGAATGCGTTGGAATGATAGCTGCACAATCAATTGGAGAGCCTGGAACTCAACTTACTATGAGAACTTTTCACGTGGGTGGAACTGCTAGTTTTAAAGAAGAATCATCAATTATGGCTCCTTCAGATGGCGTGTTGAAACTTGTGAGCAAAAATTTAGTAGAGGACTCAAGTAATAACCTGATAGTCATGGGAAGAAATATAGAAATTACAATTGAAAAAGATGGTTATGTAAAAGCATCTTACAAAATACCCTACGGAACTAAGTTGTTTGTGAGACCTGATCAGAACGTAAAAAAGAATCAAAAAATTTGTGAGTGGGATCCATATACACTTCCCGTAATCGCTGAAACAGCAGGTATAGTTAATTATGTTGATCTTGTTGATGGAGCGTCTATATCAGATAAAACTGATGAAACTACTGGTATATCATCGAAAATTGTATTGGATTGGAGATCACAATCAAAAAATCTTGACCTAAAGCCGAGAATAACTCTTAGAGACAGTAAAGATGAAGTGGTTAAGAAAGCTGATGGAAATGAAGCAAGATACTACTTGTCACCTGAAACAATTCTTTCAGTTGCTGATGGCGCAAAAGTAAACGCTGGGGATGTTCTCGCAAGATTACCAAAAGCTACATCTAAAACAAAAGATATTACTGGAGGATTGCCAAGAGTTGCCGAATTATTTGAGGCTAGAAAACCAAAAGATGGAGCGATAATTGCTGAAAACGACGGTAAAATTATTTTTGGAAAAGAAATTCGTGGAAAACAAAAAATCACCATTCAAAATGATAGTGGCGTTGAATCAAATTATTTAATTCCAAAAGGAAAACAAATTAATTTTAACCCTGGAGAAGCTATATCTAAAGGTGAATATTTACTAGATGGAAGTCCAGCTACACATGATATCTTAAAAATTTTAGGTATTGAATATTTAACAGAGTACTTTGTTAATGAAGTGCAAGAAGTTTATAGACTTCAAGGTGTTGTTATTAACGACAAGCATATAGAGGTTATTTTAAGACAAATGCTGAGAAAAGTAGAAGTTAAAGATCCAGGTGATAGTAATTATTTATTAGGTGAAGTTATTGATAAAATCGATGTGATTAATTTAAATAAAGAACTTAAAAAAGAAGGTAAAAAACAAGTCACTGTAGAACCTGTTTTATTAGGTATCACAAAAGCTTCGCTTCAAACAAAATCATTTATCTCTGCTGCCTCGTTCCAAGAAACAACCAGAGTCCTTACGGATGCAGCAATTAAGGGTAAATCTGATGATTTATATGGATTAAAAGAGAATGTGATTGTAGGACGATTAATACCTGCTGGTAGTGGAATGAGTCGAATAAGGTTGAATGATGTCGCTAAAGCTAAGGATCTTGAATTGCAGGATAAGCTTAAAAACAAAAAAGTTGAAAGTGTGAAAGAAGCTATTTAAGGCCAGTAAAATCTAGATAAATATTACAGATTTAACATAATCTTATTGTTGACCTTGTAGAATAAATCAGTATTAATAGCGAAATTTTTTAAGGTAGCACGTAAGGCTTTGTTGGCTTTAAACAACTACCGACTATAAGTTCTACGTCACCCTTCCTTAAAAAAAATATAAAATTTATGCCAACTATTAACCAGTTATTAAAACAGAAAAGAAAAAAAGTTATTGCAAGAAATAAAGTTCCTGCGTTAGAGGCCTGTCCTTTAAAAAGAGGTGTGTGCACTAGAGTTTACACAACTACTCCAAAAAAACCAAACTCGGCGCTACGAAAGGTTGCAAGAGTAAGATTGTCCAATGGATTTGAAGTTACAAGCTACATACCAGGCGAAGGCCATAATCTTCAGGAGCATTCTGTTGTGATGATAAGAGGTGGTCGAGTTAAAGATTTACCTGGAGTAAGGTATCATACTGTAAGAGGACTTTTAGATACTCAAGGTGTAGCAAATAGAAAACAACAACGTTCCAAGTATGGAACTAAACGTCCAAAATAATTAATTATGTCTAGAAGAAGAGCCCAAGTAAAAAGACAAGTTGAAGCCGATCCTATCTACGGAACAAAAGTTATTACTAAATTTATAAACTCTTTAATGATTGATGGAAAAAAAACAGTAGCTGAAAAAATTGTATACAAAACTTTTGATATTATAAAAGAAAAAACAAAACAAGATCCATTAGATGTTTTTAATGAAGCCATCAAGAATGTAAGACCAAATCTTGAGGTTAAATCACGAAGAGTAGGTGGAGCTACTTATCAAGTTCCCGTTGAAGTTCGTAGTGATAGAGGTCAGGCACTTGCAATCCGTTGGTTAATAGAATCGTCCAAAAAAAGAGGTGACAAAACAATGCAAGAGAGACTTTCTAAAGAATTTTTAGACGCTTCTACTAACAAAGGAAACGCAATTAAAAAAAGAGAAGATACTCATAAAATGGCAGAGGCTAATAAAGCATTTGCTCATTTTAGATGGTAATTTTATGGAACAGATAATTTCAAAAGATAAATACAGAAATATTGGTATCATGGCTCATATTGATGCTGGTAAAACAACGACAACCGAACGTATTCTTTATTACACTGGAAAAGCTCATAAAATTGGTGAGGTTCACGATGGTGCTGCAACAATGGATTGGATGGAGCAAGAGCAGGAAAGGGGCATAACAATTACTTCTGCTGCTACAACGTGTTTTTGGAAAGATCATAGAATTAATATTATCGATACCCCTGGCCACGTTGATTTTACAATTGAAGTCGAAAGATCTTTAAAAGTTTTAGATGGAGCCGTAGCTGTTTTTGATGGAGTTGCTGGTGTTGAACCACAATCCGAAACTGTATGGAGACAGGCAGATAAATACAAAGTTCCAAGAATGTGCTTTATAAATAAATTAGACAGAACTGGCGCAGACTTTTTTATGTGTGTTGGAATGTTAAAAAGTCGACTTGGTGCAAACCCTTTATTATTGCAGTTACCAATAGGATTGGAATCTGATCTTAAGGGAGTAATAGATCTTGTAAAAATGAAGGGTATTATCTGGAATGATGAAAGTCTAGGTGCCAAATTTGATGAAATTGAAATCCCTGCTGATTTAAAAGAGCAGGCTGAAAAATATAGAAAAGAATTAATTGAAACAGCTGTTGAGCAAGATGAAAATTTAATGGAGTCTTACCTAGAAGGCAAAGATATATCTAATGAAGATTTAAAAAAGTGTATTAGAAAAGGAACTCTAAATTTTTCATTTGTACCTGTAATTTGCGGTTCTGCTTTTAAGAACAAAGGCGTCCAACCTTTGCTAGATGCAGTGGTAGATTTTTTACCAAGTCCAATAGATATTGCTCAAATAACAGGAACAAAACCTGGTTCGGAAGAAAAAATTATTAGAAAATTTTCGAATGACGAACCTTTTTCAGCCTTGGCTTTCAAAGTGGCAAATGATCCTTTTGTTGGTTCTTTGACATTTATCAGAATTTATTCAGGAACTTTAAATGCTGGTACTGGTGTTTTAAACAGTAGCAAAGAAAAAGAGGAAAGAATCGGAAGAATGTTGCTAATGCATGCAAACAACAGAGAAGACATTAAGTCTGCATCAACAGGTGATATTGTTGCTTTAGCTGGTTTAAAACACACTATAACAGGACACACATTATGTGACTCATCTAAACCTGTCATTTTAGAACCAATGGAATTTCCAGAGCCTGTGATTGAAATTGCAGTTGAGCCTAAAACTAAGGGCGACCAAGAAAAAATGGGAGAAGCATTGGCTCGTTTGGCAAAAGAAGATCCATCTTTTAGAGTTTCATCAGATAATGAGTCAGGACAAACCATTATTAAAGGTATGGGTGAACTGCACCTTGATATTATTGTTGATCGAATGAAAAGAGAATTTAAAGTTGAGGCAAATATCGGAGCACCACAGGTTGCTTACAGAGAAACCATTCAAGGTAACGCAACTGTTGACTATACTCACAAAAAACAAAGTGGTGGAGCTGGTCAGTTTGCTAGAGTAAAATTAAGTGTTGAGCCTCTTCCTCCAGGAAAGGGTCGGCAAGTTGAAAATATCATTAAAGGTGGAGCCATACCTAAAGAATTTATTCCAGGTGTAGAAAAAGGGATTGAGGGTGTTGCAGAGTCAGGAATATTAGCCGGCTTTCCAATGCTTGATTATAAAGTTACTTTAATAGATGGCTTGCACCATGATGTAGACTCAAGTGCATTAGCATTCGAGATTGCTGGAAGAATGGCATTTAAAGAAGCTTGTACAAAAGCAAACTTAAAACTCCTAGAACCAATAATGAAAGTAGAGGTCGTTACCCCTGATGATCATATGGGAGACGTAATAGGTGACCTAAATAGTAGACGAGGACAAATTGGTTCCACAGACAAAAGAGGAAATGCGACTGTAATTAACGCAATGGTGCCACTTGCAAACATGTTTGGATATGTGAACACATTAAGATCAATGTCTCAAGGAAGAGCTCAGTACACAATGACATTTGATCATTATGAAAAAGTACCGCAAAACGTTCAAGATGAAGTCACAAAGAAATTAGCTTAAATTATGGATAAACAACAAATAAGAATTAGATTGCAGGCTTACGATCATAAAATTCTCGATCAATCAACGATAGAAATTGTGAATACTGCTAAGAGAACGGGGGCACAAATCAAAGGACCAATTCCTTTACCCACAACAAAAGAAATTTATACAGTGTTAAGATCACCTCATATTGACAAAAAGAGTAGAGAACAATTTGAGACAAGGACCCATAAAAGACTAATTGATATTTTGGAGCCGACGCCTCAAACAATCGAGGCTTTGATGAAGCTTGATTTAGCTGCAGGTGTGGACGTGGAGATAAAAATTTAGTTATGACTTTAGGTTTGATTGGAAAAAAAATTGGAATGACTCAAAAGTTTTACGAAAGTGGTGAAGCTGTACCAGTAACCGTTCTGCAAGTTGAGCCAGGAAAAATTATTGATGTTATTTCTGAAGAGAAAAGAGGCTACTCGGCACTTCTTGTTGGTTACGGACATATTAAAAGTTCAAAACTTTCTAAAGCCATGAAAGGTTTTTTCTCTAAAAAATCATTAGAAGCAAAAAAGTTCTTAAAAGAATATAGATTAGACAATGTTCAAGAATACAAAGCAGGGTCTGATGTGACACTAGAACTTCTAAAAGATAAAAAGTTTGTAGATATAAGATCAAAAACGATCGGTAAAGGCTTTGCCGGTGTTATGAAAAGGTGGAATTTTGGTGGTTTAAGAGCAACACACGGTGTGTCAGTATCACATAGATCGCACGGTTCAACAGGTCAGAGACAAGATCCTGGAAAAGTTTTTAAAGGAAAAAAAATGGCTGGTCATATGGGTGATAAGTTTAGAACTACCCAAGGTTTAGAGATAGTTGAAGCTGACTTGGTAAATAATTTGCTGTATTTAAGAGGATCAATACCAGGAAGTAAAAATACATATGTAGAAATTACTGAAGCTGTTAAGAAAAAAAATAGATTAACAGTTCAGGAAAGATTGAAATCTTACTTTGAGGATCTTGAAGTAGCAAAATCAGATAAAAAAGATAAAAAAAATGTTGCCAAGGAAGCTAAAGAAGCTGCAAAAGCAGAGAAAGAAGCGGCGAAAAGTGCAACACAAACTGAAATAAAAAAAGACTAATATGCAAATTGAAGAAATAAATATTGAAGGAAAGAAGGTTGGAAGTCACGAAGTTTCTGACAAAATTTTTTCTTTTAAGCCAAGAAAAGATTTGATTCAGTTAGTTATTAACTGGCAGTTAAATAATCAAAGAAAGAAAAAAGGTCATACAAAGTCAAGAGGCGAGGTAAAAGGATCTCGAAGAAAAATAGTTCAACAAAAAGGTTCCGGAGGAGCAAGACACGGTAATATAACGGCTCCTATATTTGTTGGCGGTGGTATTGCACATGGACCGAGACACAGAGGACAAACAAGATTAACGAAGTTAAATAAAAAAGTTAGAAACTTGGGCTTGATAAGCGCTTTATCTTCCAAAGTTCTTAATAAACAAATTAATATATTTCAAGAACCTGAAATGAGCACCTTTAAAACAAAATCATTTGATAATTTTTTATCTAAATTAGAGACCAAGTCTGCTTTAATAGTTCATCATGACGGCGCTTCTGAAAAATTTTTAAAAAGTATTAAAAATATTCCAAATACGAAACGATTAAAAGTGGTTGGTACAAATGTATATGATTTA
The DNA here is from genome assembly GCA_965235745.1 of Candidatus Pelagibacterales bacterium. Taxonomy (GTDB): domain Bacteria; phylum Pseudomonadota; class Alphaproteobacteria; order Pelagibacterales; family Pelagibacteraceae; genus IMCC9063. Next base: position 147,599 of record CBDDYY010000003.1, on the reverse strand, counting down.
ATTAAGTTTCAAAAAGTTCTTTTTACAAAAGAAGCTCTTAAAACTTTAGAGGAAAGGCTTGCAAAATGAGCAACGAAAATTTTGCTTATAATATAATATTAACTCCTATTATAACTGAGAAAAGCACTAATATGAGCAGTTTAAACAAAATTACTTTCAAAGTATCAAAAACTGCTTCTAAAAAATTAATTAAAAAAAGTATTGAAAAAATTTACAAGGTAAATGTTGTTAAAATAAACACAATTAATGCAAAAGATAGATTTAAAGTTGTAAGAGGTAAGCTTGCAAAAAAATCAGGATACAAAAAAGCGATTATTACTTTGAAAGAAGGTCAAAGTATTGATATCGCTGCTGGAGTTTAATTATGTCTTTAAGAAGTTATAAACCATATACAAAATCAATGAGAGGAACAATTCTTGTTGATAGATCTCACTTATGGAAAGGTAAACCAGAAAAAACACTTACTAAAAAATTAAGTAGATCTATAGGTAGAAATAATCAGGGGAGAATTACATCAAGGCACAGAAGTGCTGGTCATAAAAAAAGATTTAGACTTATTGATTTTAAGCGAAACAAATTTGATATGGCTGCTGAAATAAAAAGATTTGAACACGATCCATTTAGAAGTGCAAATATTATGCTTGTAGAATATGAGGATAAAACTATTTCTTATCTATTAGCTCCAGAAGGTGTCATGATAGGTGACAAGATTTATTCTGGAAATAAATTAGAAATTAAGCCAGGTAATTGCATGAAAATTAAAGACATACCTGGTGGAACTAATGTGCATAATATTGAACTTACACCTGGAAAAGGTGGAATCATGGTGAGATCTGCTGGAACGGCTGCTCAAGTGATGGGTGTTGATGGAGATTATACGACAATACGATTAGCTTCAGGAGAAGTTAGAAAAATTAGATCAGACTGCAGAGCAACAATTGGCCAACTTTCTAATGTTGACCAAAAGAACGTAAAAATTGGTAAGGCTGGAAGAAATAGATGGTTGGGTATTAGACCTCAATCAAGAGGTGTTGTTATGAATCCTGTTGACCATCCTCATGGTGGTGGAGAGGGTAAGACATCAGGCGGAAGACACCCTGTTACTCCTTGGGGTCAGGGAACTAAAGGATTAAAAACTAGAAATAATAAAAAAACTGATCAGTTTATTATTTCAAGAAAGAAGAAAAGATAATTTATGGCACGTTCAATTTGGAAAGGACCTTTTGTTCATCCTAGTTTAATTAAAAAAGTTGAGAAACAAAAAGAAACAGATTCTAAAAGACCAATTAAAACCTGGTCAAGAAATTCAACCATAATACCAGAGTTTATAGGTCAGAAATTTGAAATTCATAATGGAAAAAAATTTATCCCAATTACTGTATCAGAAGAAATGATAGGGCATAAGCTTGGTGAATTTGCTCCTACAAGACAGTTTTTAGGTCATACGCCTGCTGAGAAAAAAGCAGAACCAAAAAAAGAGGATAAAAAATAATAATGAGTAAAGTAAAAAAAGATTTATCAATGGTAAAAGCTGTTTATAATAATTTACGTTCAGGAACTAGAAAAGTTAACGAAATTTTACAATCCATTCGTGGAAAAAAAGTAGATAATGTTTTGAGAGACCTGCAATTTTCAAATAAGAGAGTATCTAAAGAAATAATCAAAACTATTAAGTCTGCTGTTGCCAATGCTGAAAATAATAATCAATTAGATATTGATACATTGATTGTAAAGGAGGCGTATGTAGGAAAAGGCATTACTTTAAAAAGATTTAGACCTAGAGCCAAAGGAAGAGCTGCAAGTATAAAAAAACATTATAGCAATCTAACAATAATAGTTTCTGAAAAAAAAGAGGCGGAAGTAGCAAAAGGAGCTTAATTTATGGGACAAAAGATTAATCCAATCGGCGTTAGATTAAAAATCAATAGAACTTGGGATTCAATGTGGTTTGCAAAAAAAGAAAACTACGGAACATATCTTATTCAGGATTTTAAAATTAGAAAATATATTAATAGTACAATCAAAAATTCTGGTATTTCAAAAATTTTAATAGAGAGACCTACTAAAAAGTGCAATGTAACAATTTTTACTTCAAGACCGGGTTTTGTGATCGGAAAAAAAGGATCTGATATTGAAAAAATAAAGAGTAATATTGCCAAAATAGCTAATGATGAAGTTAGCGTGAATATAAAAGAAATCAGAAAGCCTGAACTTGATGCTTACTTAGTAGCAGAAAATATAGCTCAGCAAATTGAAAAAAGGATTGCATATAGAAAAGCAATGAAAAGAGCTATGCAAGCTACCATGAGAATTGGCGCTAAGGGAATTAAAGTGATGATAAGTGGTAGATTAGCAGGTAACGAGATTGCAAGAACTGAATGGTTAAGAGAAGGAAGTGTTCCGTTACATACCCTTAGAGCAGATGTTGACTATGCTGAGTGTGAAGCGTTGACAACATACGGAATTATTGGAATTAAAGTCTACATTTATAAAGGAGTAGTATTCCAAAAAGATCTTCAGAAAAAAATTGATAGTGAAAAAGAGGAAGAGAAAAAATAATGTTACAACCAGCTAGAACAAAATATAGAAAAGCTCACAAGGGTCGAATTCATGGTGTTGCAGATCGTGGTGCAACTATAAACTTTGGTTCACATGGTTTACAAGCTATGGAGCCTGAAAGAATAACATCAAGACAAATTGAAGCTGCAAGAGTGGCATTGACCAGGCATATGAAGAGAGCAGGAAGAGTTTGGTTAAGAATTTTCCCAAACATTCCTGTATCAAAAAAACCAATCGAAGTAAGAATGGGTAAAGGAAAAGGAAACGTCGAATATTATATTTGCAGAGTTAAACCTGGAAGAATTATTTTTGAAATTGATGGTGTAAGCGATATAGTTGCAAAAGAAGCTTTTGATAGAGCCTCATCTAAACTTCCCATTAAAACTAAAATTATTAAACGAAACATGAATATATAAATGAAAACAAAAGATTTAAAAAATTTATCAATTACGCAGCTTGAGAAAGAACTTGGTAATTTTAAAAAAGAACAGTTTAATCTAAGAATACAAAAAATGAATTCACAGATAACTAATAGCGCAAGAATTACTACAGTGAGAAGAGCTATTGCAAAAATATTAACATTTATAAATCAAAAGAAGAAAGCATAATGACAAAAAGAATTTTACAAGGAAAAGTAGTGAGCACTAAAAACCTCAAAACTCTTGTAGTGAGCGTAGAAAGAAAATTTAGACATCCTGTTTTACTTAAGGTTGTCAAAAAAAATAAAAAGTACCATGCGCATTATGAAGATGGAAACTATTCTGTTGGAGATAATGTAAAAATAATTGAGTCTGCACCAATATCAAAACTTAAAAAGTGGAAAGTAGTAGGAGCTAAATAATGATACAAGTTCAAACAGAATTAGAAGTTGCAGATAATACTGGTGCAAAAAGGATTGAATGCATTAAGGTATTAGGTGGTTCAAAGAGACGTTATGCAACTATTGGCGATATAATTGTCGTAAGTATTAAAGATGCCATGCCAAAAGGAAAAGTAAAAAAAGGGGATGTGCATAAAGCAGTAATTGTTAGAACAAAAAAACAAATTTCAAGAATTGACGGATCATCGATCAAATTTGACACAAATGCTGCTGTTTTAATTGCGGCTAATAACGAGCCAATAGGTACTCGAATATTTGGCCCAGTCACAAGAGAATTAAGAGTAAAAAATCATATGAAAATTATATCTTTAGCTCCAGAGGTTTTGTAATGAAATTAAAAATTAAAAAAGGGGATACCGTAAAATTATTAGCTGGTGATGAGCGCGGTAAAACCGGAGAAGTTATCCAGTTATTTAAAAGCCAATCAAGAGCAATTGTAAAAGGATTGAATATTGTTAAAAAACATCAAAAACCAACTAAGGAAAATAAGGGCGGAATTGTAAATATTGAAAAGTCAATTCATTTGTCCAATCTGCATGTAATTGATAGCGCTAATAAAAAAAAAGACGAAGGTAAAAAAGTTATTCAAAAAAAAGAACTTAAAGCCTCTAAACCAGAAACAGCAAAAAAAACTGAAAAAAAAATAAAAAAAGACTCTTCAAAAAAAGATGTAAAAAAAATTAAGAAACCAACAAAAAAAGATAAGAAATAATGACACCAAGATTAAAAAAATTATATAAAGATGAAATATTACCTAGTTTAATACAAAAACTTGCAATTAAAAATGTAATGCAAGCTCCTAGACTTGAAAAAATTGTTTTAAATATGGGGCTTGGATTGGATGCAAGTGATGGAAAAGTTCTGAAAAGTATACAAACTGATTTAGGAAACTTAACTGGACAACTTCCTGTTATAACCAAATCAAAAAAGGCTGTTGCAAATTTTAAAACAAGAAAAAATATTCCTCTTGGACTAAAAGTAACTTTGAGAAAAAACAATATGTATTATTTCTTAGACAGGCTAATAAATATGGCCTTACCAAGAATTAAAGATTTTAGAGGGTTAAATCCAGATAGTTTTGATCAGGAAGCCAATTATAGCTTTGGCATAAAAGAGCACGTTATATTTCCAGAGGTAAACTTTGACAAAATTGAAAAAATGAGAGGTCTGGATATCACGGTAGTAACTTCTACTAGAAATAAAGAAGCATCTAGAGCACTATTGGATAGTTTTCAATTTCCATTTTATAAGAAAGGATCAAATTAATGGCAAAGACATCGGCAATACATAGAAATTTAAAAAGAGTAAAAATGGCTAAAAGATTTGAGAATAAAAGAAAAAAGCTCAAAGAGATTGTAATGGATAAGAGTATAAATTTGAATGAAAGATTTGCTGCTACTTTAAAACTTGCAAAGCTTCCAAAAAATTCAGCAAAATCAAGAATTAGAAATAGATGTGAAATAACTGGTAGACCGCACGGTTATTATCGTAAATTAAAAATGTCTAGAATTGCACTTAGAAAATTAGCTTCTATGGGCAAGATTCCTGGCATGACAAAATCAAGTTGGTAGGAAAGGAGCTAATATGACTATATCAGACCCAATAGGAGATATGCTGACAAGAATCAGAAATGCTCAAATGAAGCAACATCCAACTGTTGTAATACCTAGCTCTAAATTTAAAAAATTTCTTTTGGACGCTATGCAACGTGAAGGATTTATATCTAGTTATGAAATTGTGAAAGAAGAGGGAAAGCAATTCGAAGGATTGAAAGTTAACTTAAAGTATGTTCATGGATCACCAGTGATAAGAGAAATTAAAAGAATTTCTAAACCTGGAAGAAGAATTTACACAAGATTTGAAAGTCTGCCACGAGTATTAAATGGACTAGGAATATCGATAATATCAACTTCTAAAGGAATATTGTCTGATAATGAAGCAAGAGATCAAAAACTTGGAGGAGAGATTATCTGTAATATTTCTTAATTGAATAAAATTATGTCAAAAATTGGAAAAAAACATATTGAGATACCTAAAGATACGAAAGTATCTATCAATGGAAATAAAATTTCTCATGGAGGGGCCCAAGGGTAAAAAAGAATTAACAATAAATATTGATGCTCTTGATACCAAGATAGAAAATAATCAAATTTTGATTAAACCAAAAGACTTAAAAAATCAAAACAAAGTTATTTGGGGTCTTCAAAGGAGTTTGATTAATAATGCGTTGATTGGTATTTCCAAAGGTTATGAAATAAATCTTAATCTAAATGGTGTTGGTTTTAGGGCAAACATGAAAGGCAATCAAATACAATTTCAACTTGGTTTTAGTCATGACATTCTATTTGATATTCCTGAAGGCATAACTGTTAAAATTGATAAACAGACTAAAATTACTTTAAATGGAATTGACAAGCAGCTAATTGGTAAAGTAGCTGCTGACATTAAATTCCTAAAACCTGTTGAGCCATATAAACAAAAAGGTATTACTAGTGATGGTCAGTTTGTTCTTAAAAAAGAAGGAAAGAAAAAATAATAATGAGAAATAAAACACTTATTAGAAAAAAAAGAAATAGATCAAAACTTAAACGTGTTAATACGGATAAGCCAAGGCTTACTGTTTTTAGATCTTCAAAAAATATTTACGCCCAATTAATTGATGATAATAAAAGAACAACCATTGCATCTGCTTCATCAAAAGAAAAAAATATTGAAAAAAATAATAAAACAGAATTATCAAAAGTAGTTGGTAAATTGATTGCAGAAAGATCAATAGCCAAGGGTATAAAAGAGGTTTATTTTGATAGAGGTAGTTATAAATATCACGGTAGAGTCAAATCTCTTGCTGAAGCAGCAAGAACAGGAGGATTAAAATTTTAATATGAGCAAAGTTTCCGAAATTAAAGAAAAATTAGTAGCTATTAATCGAATTACAAAAGTTGTTAAAGGTGGAAGACGTTTCGGTTTTGCAGCTTTAGTTGTAGCTGGAAACCAAAAGGGTCAAGTGGGCTTTGGTCAAGGTAAAGCAAAACAAGTCCCTGATGCAATTAAAAAGGCATCTGATGCTGCTAAAAAATCTTTAATTAAAATCCCTTTAAGAGATGGAAGAACATTGCATCATGATGTTAAGGGAAAAAGTGGCGCGGGAAAAGTTATACTAAGGAGCGCACCTGCTGGAACAGGTATTATTGCAGGTGGTGCGGTAAGAGCAATTTGCGAAATGTCTGGAATTCAAGATGTCGTTGGAAAATCTATTGGATCGGCAAATCCATATAATGTTGTAAGAGCCTCTTTTGTAGCTCTCACAAGCCAACAGACGCCAAAGGACATATCATTAGTAAGAGGAAAAAAAATTAAAGATATTGTTTCTAGGAGATAAAATATGAAATTGAATGAAATTGGAATAAAAATTTTTAAGAAATCTAAAAGAGTAGGTCGTGGAATAGGTTCTGGCAAAGGTAAAACTGCAGGACGTGGTGTTAAAGGTCAAAAAGCTAGATCTGGAGTTGCAGTTAATAGCTTTGAGGGTGGCCAAATGCCTTTATTTAGAAGATTACCAAAAAGAGGATTTAACTCAATTGGCGGTAGATCGAATAATTTAGTGATTAATTTAAGAGATTTATCAAGCTTAATTGAAAAGAGAAAACTAAATGTTTCTGAAAAAATTAATTTAAGTGAATTATTATTTTCTAAAGATAAAAAAAACTCAAAATTTGTTAAGGTTAAAATATTAGGAACTGGCGAATTTACTCATAAAGTTAATGTATTAGCTCACTCGGTGAGCAAAAGTGCTAAAAGTAAAATAGAAAAATCTGGTGGCACAATAGAAATAGTAAAGTAGTAAAATGTCTAACTTTCCAGATACCTCTAATAGTTCTGGTTTTTTCTCTCAATCAAGCGATCTTACTAAAAGAATTTTTTATACTTTATTTATTCTAATTATTTATCGATTTTGTACATATGTTCCTATTCCAGGAATAGATCCTGAGTCTTTAAAAAACTTATTAACTGGAAATGAGAGAAGCTTGTTAGGCATGTTTAACTTATTTGCAGGAGGAGCCGTTCAGCGTATGGCCATTCTAACCCTAGGAATTATGCCTTATATTTCTTCTTCAATTATTATCCAACTTTTAACTGGAGTGACGGAATATTTTAAAAATCTTAAAGCTCAAGGAGAGTTTGGTAGACGAAAAATTACTCAATATACTAGATACGGCACAGTTTTGCTTGCTTTGATCCAAGGCTATGGTGTTTCAGTGAGTTTAGAAAATTCTCCTGGAATAGTGCTAGAGGCAGGTATGTATTTTAGATTTGTTACAACTATTACCTTATTAACAGGCACGATTTTAATTATGTGGCTTGGCGAGCAAATAACGGCAAGAGGCATTGGAAATGGGATTTCTTTAATAATTTTTTCAGGAATTGTAGCTGAAATTCCTAGCGCCTTGGCTTCAACTTTTGAACTAGGTAGAACTGGTGCTATTTCTAGTGTTGTAATTTTGACAGTTTTGGCACTTCTTCTTGGTGCAATTTATTTTATCGTTTATGTCGAAAGGGCTCAACGAAGAATTTTGATTCAATATCCAAAAAGACAAATGGGAAATAAAATTTACGGTGGAGAATCATCTTATCTTCCTCTTAAAGTAAACACTGCCGGTGTAATACCTGCTATCTTTGCATCTGCGTTGTTATTACTTCCAATAACATTGTCTAATTTTTCAACATCGTCAAATTCATTTATGGTTTCTATTACGTCTTTGCTTGGTCAAGGTAAGCCTTTGTATATGCTTTTTTATGCATCAGGAATTATTTTTTTCTCTTTTTTCTATACCTCTATAATTTTTAATCCAGTTGAGACATCTGATAATTTAAAGAAACACGGTGGTTTTGTTCCAGGGATAAGACCAGGAGAAAAAACTTCTGAATTTATTCAAGGTTTGTTAACAAAACTTACTGTAATCGGATCGTCCTATTTAGTTATTATCTGCTTATTGCCAGAAGTCTTAATTTCTAAATATCCTATACCATTTTATTTGGGAGGAACTTCGCTTTTGATTGTTGTGGTAGTAGCTATGGATACAATAACTCAAGTTCAAACTAGAATGATGAGTGCACAATACGCTTCATTAATAAAAAAAACTAAATTTTCAAAATAAATGAATATTGTTATTTTTGGACCTCCAGGAGCAGGTAAAGGAACTCAGTCATCTTACTTGATAAAAAATTTTGGTCTGTATCAATTATCAACAGGCGACTTATTAAGAGAAGAATTAAAATCTGGTTCCGAATTAGCTTTAGAAATTGAAAAATTAATGAACGCTGGGCAGCTTGTTTCAGATGAAATCATTAATAGTTTAATTAAAAAAAAAATAAGCAACACCTCAATAAAAAATAAAATAATTTTTGATGGTTTTCCTCGAAATCTTGATCAAGCCAAATCACTAGATGAAATGTTAAATGAAAACTCACAGTCTTTGTCATTAGTATTAAACTTAAAAGTTGACTATTCTATTCTTGCAAAAAGAATTTCAGGTAGGGTCTCATGTTCCATTTGCAAGACAACATTTAACGAATTTTTTGATCCACCTAAAACTTGTTCAAATTCGATGTGCTCAACAAGAACCATGGTGAAGAGAGCGGACGATAATCTTGATACTGTATCAAAAAGATTAAAAACTTACGATGAGTCGACACTTCCTATTTTAGATTATTACTCAAGCAAAAATATTGTCAGGGATATTGATGCAATGAGCGATATACATAGTGTTTCAGAGCAAATATCTATAATTATCAAGGACTTAAAAAGTTGACTTTAAAAGAAGGATTCATATACTCCGACAGTTTTAAAAATAAATAATTACAATCACTTACTATGGCTCGTATTTCTGGTGTAAACCTTCCCTTAAACAAACAAGTTTTTATTGCTCTGCAATACATATATGGAATTGGAGATCATTATGCAGAAAAAATATGTAAAGAATTAAATATTGATAAGTCAAAAAGAGTAAATAATCTTTCTGAAGATGAAATTTTAAAAGTTCGAGAATTGATTGATAAAAGTTATAGCGTCGAGGGAGACCTAAGAAGAGAAATTTCATTAAATATTAAAAGATTAAGAGATCTTGGAACATACAGAGGCACAAGGCATAGAAAAAAACTTCCTGTAAGAGGTCAAAGAACTCATTCCAACGCAAGGACTAGAAAAGGCAAAGCAATAGCTATTGCGGGTAAAAAATTAACAGTAATGAAAAAATAAAAAATAATAATGAGCACTGAAGATATTAAAAAAAAACAAGATACGACTAAAGTTTCAGATGTAAAAAAATCTGATACAAAAAAGAAAAGTAAGTTTAGAGCGAAAAAAAAAGAAAAAAAAGTTGTGATTAATGGAAAGGCATATGTTAATGCAACGTTTAACAATACAATCGTTTCCATAACAGATAAGGACGGGAATGTGTTATCCTGGTCATCTGCGGGCTCAAAAGGATTTAAAGGATCTAGAAAATCAACTCCTTATGCAGCTCAAGTTGCAGCAGATGATGCAGCAATAAAAGCAGCTGAGTATGGATTAAAAAATATAGATGTTGAAGTAAAGGGACCAGGTTCGGGAAGAGAAACAGCATTAAGAGCTTTGCAAGCAAGAGGTTTTAAAATTTTATCCATTAAAGATACTAGTCCTATCGCACATAATGGATGCAGACCACCTAAGCGTAGAAGAGTTTAACATTAAAGAAACAGGAGCTAACATTGATAGACAAAAATTGGAAAGAACTAATTAAACCATCTAAACTTGATATTCAGGCAAGCGAAGATAAGAAATTTGCTAAAATTGTAGTTGAGCCTCTAGAAAGAGGTTTTGCTCTTACATTGGGCAATGCATTGAGAAGAGTTCTTTTATCTTCAATACAGGGAACTGCTGTTACAGCAATTCAAATCGATGGTGTTTTGCATGAGTTTTCATCAATTAATGGAGTTAGAGAAGACGTTACTGACATTGTTTTAAATGTGAAATCTTTATCTTTGAAATTAAATTCTAATGGCCCAAAAAAATTAATTCTTGATGCAAAAGGTCCTGGAGAAATAACTGCAAAAATGCTTAATTCTAATCCAGATATTGAAATTTTAAATCCAGAGCAGGTAATCTGCAATCTTGATGAAAATACCAAAATATATATGGAATTGATAGTGAATACTGGAAAAGGATATGTTTCTGCAGATAAAAATAGAGAAAAAGACTCTCCTTTGGGCTTGATACCTATAGATTCTGTTTATAGCCCTGTAAAAAGAGTTTCTTATAATGTTTCTAGCACCAGGGAAGGTTTGTCAATTGACTATGATAAATTAACAATGGAAATTGAAACCAACGGATCAGTTGCGGCAGACGATTGTTTAGCTTTTGCTGCTAGAATATTACAAGATCAGTTGTCGATGTTTATAAATTTTGATGAGCCCAAAGAAGTTATTGCTCAACCATCCAAAAATGAACCTGAATTTAACAAAAATCTTCTTAGAAGAGTAGATGAATTGGAGTTATCAGTAAGATCTATGAATTGTCTAAAAAATGATAACATAATTTATATAGGTGATTTAGTTCAAAAGACCGAAGGAGAGATGCTAAGAACTCCAAATTTTGGAAGAAAATCTTTAAATGAAATTAAAGAAGTGTTATCAGGAATGTCTTTGTATCTTGGTATTGAAATACCAAATTGGCCACCTGAAAATATTGCAGAATTATCAAAAAAACTAGAGGAAGAGTATAAATAAAAAATGAGACACGGACATGGGCATAGAAAGTTAAATAGAACTTCAGAGCACAGAAAAGCTATGTTTCAAAACATGCTGAATTCATTAATTAAGCATGAACAGATACAAACAACTGTTCCTAAAGCTAAAGAATTAAAACCTATCATTGATAAAGTTATAACTATTGGAAAAAAAAATACATTAGCAGCAAAAAAAATATTGTTTTCCAAGCTTCAAGATAAAAAGTCTGTTGTAAAATTGACTACAATACTTTCTAAAAGATATGAAAATAGAAAGGGTGGATATTGTAGAGTTGTAAAATCTGGTTTTAGATTTGGTGATAATGCTCCTACAGCATTTATAGAATTAGTTGATAAAGATTTTAATGCTAAAGGACAAGATTCTGGTCCTATTCAAAATAAAAAGCAAGATCAAGAAAATGTAGAAGTTGAAAAGTCTACAGAAACAAAAGAAGAATCTAAAAAAATTAAAAAATAATGAAATTGTATCTACTAGTTGCTTTGTTTGGAGCAGCTGGAAGTGTATTAAGATACTCCTTGTTTATAATAACCCCAAAAATATATTATTCATTTTTTCCAATCAGCACATTATTAGTAAATTTAATTGGTTCATTCTTAATTGGTTTTTTTATAGCTTTATTTGACAAAGGTATAATCAGTGAAACAGTTAGATTATGTGTTGTTATTGGATTACTAGGTGGATTCACTACATTTTCTACATTTTCAATGGACATGTTTAATTTGATTAATAAATCACTCTATTTGCAAGCTAGCATTTATATCTTTGGTTCAGTAGTGTTTGGGCTTATTTTATTTATTACAGGACATAAACTTGCTTCTTTGCTTTAATGAAAATTAATGAACTATTTGTTATCGATAGTATTTTTTCAAATACGAGAATAGATAAGTGGTTTAAGTCTAAAATTGGAAAAGTACCACAGTCTTTTATAGAAAAGTCGTTACGCTCAGGAAAAATTTTAGTTAATAATATTAAAGTAAAAAGTTCTTATAAGCTCCAGAAAGAGGATAAGATTTTTATTAATATAAATTATCAAGATAAGCCAACCAAAAAAAAATTTTCATACGAGGCAAGTGATTATGAGTATAAAGAATTAAAAAATGCAATAGTTTATGAAAATCATGATTATATAATTTTAAACAAACCTTCGGGAATATCAGTTCAATCAGGAACTAAATCACCAAAAAATATAATTGACATATTAAATAAATATTCTGATAAAAAAAAATACTATTTAGTTCATAGAATTGATAAAGAAACTTCGGGATTAATATTGTTAGCCTGTAATAAAAATTTTGCGCAATTAATATCTGAACAATTTAGAAACAAAGAAATAAATAAAAATTATCTTGCGGTTTTGCATGGATCTTTAATTTTAAACGATGGTATTTTGGAACATGATTTAACTTTTGTAGAAAAAAATAAATCAAAAATATTTAAAGCTGAAACAAGTTTTTTCGTCATTTCTAAAAATAAAAATTTCTCCTATGTACAAGCCACACCCGTTACTGGTCGCAAACATCAGCTTAGACAGCAGTTTTTTAAAATAAACAATCCTATTGTTGGTGATGACAAGTATTTTATTCCGCATTATAAAAATGAGAATAATTATTTGATGCTGCATAGTTATAAAATAACTTTCTATTACCAGGGAAAAAAAAGAACTTATAAAATTGAGCCACCAGTTGAATTTAAGAATTTTTTAAAAAAAATTAATCTGTAAAAATTTTTTTAAATTGAGTAACAATTGTGTTATTGAGATTTTTTTCAGAAGGTAGCTTTTTAATATCTGAAAAATTAATAATTCCTTTTTCAGTTATGCCGCATGGAATGATTCCTGAGTAGTAATCTTTATTAACATTTAAATTTATAGAAACACCATGGTATGCAATCCATTTTTTTATCTTAATACCAATTGCGGCAATTTTATATTCACTATTATTATTTTTAACCCAAATACCAATATTAGTGGGGTCAGCGTAGGAGTAAATCTCGTATTCTTTAAGAATTTCAATAATCCAATGCTCTATATTTCTAACTAATTTTTTAATTTCTTTTCCTCGCTTATTTAAGTTCAGAACAAAATAAATAACTTTTTGACCTTTGCCATGGTAGGTCCATTTCCCCCCGCGATTAGTTTTTATGGTCGGTAACTTATTGGGTTGTAGCAGCTCATGTTCTTTGCCACTAGTTCCGCATGTGTAGACATTGTTATGTTCTAATATCCAAATTAATTCGTTTGCGTTATTTTCAATAACCTCTGAAAGTCTTTTTTCTAAAAAATCAATTGCAACTTGGTAATCTATTGGTTTTTTACTGATTTTTATTTCAATATTCATTATAAGTTGAAAAATACTTTAATTATCATGGAAAACAACAGCGAACTTAAAAGTAAAAAAATAGAATTTAATATTAGTCAAGATTACTTAAATAATCTTATAAATAATATAGAACAAAAAAATTCCATTTTGATAAATGAAGATCTATCCAAACTTCATACCTCTGATATCGCTGAAGTTATAAGTAATTTACCTGAAAAAAGTCGTTTTGATTTAGTGGAGTTAGATGGATTTTATATCAATCCAAATGTTATTATAGAATTAACAGATGAGTTACAAAAAGAAATTTTAGAAAAAATTTCATCTAATAAAATAGTTAAAATAATAAATACTCTAGAGTCCGATAATGCTTTGCATATTGTTGAGAATTTATCAGAGCACAAAAAAAATGATGTCTTAACCAAAATCCCTCTGGAAGATAAGTATGTTTTGGAGCAAACCCTCAATACCTATCCAGAAGATTCAGCTGCAAGAATTATGCAAAGAGAATTTGCCGCTGTTCCTTATGGTTGGACAGTTGGACAAACTATTGACTATTTGAGAGAAACAAATGAATTGCCTAAGGAATTTTTGGAAATTTTTATTATCAATGAATTAAATATTCCTGTCGGTTCAGTTTCGTCCTCCAGAGTTTTACGAACTGCTAGAGATATCAAAATGAGTTCTATAATGAATAGTAATAAATTCTTAATCCCAGCTGAAATGGACCAGGAGCATGTTGCATATAATTTCGAACAATACAATCTTGTTTCAGCAGGTGTGGTAGATAAAAATAATCATCTGATAGGAATGATTACAGGTGATGATATCGTTACTGTTATTAAAGAGGAAGCAGAAGAAGATACACTTAGATTAGCTGGAGTAAGTGACGAAGAAATTTCTGATAGTGCATTAAGCATTACTAAAAAAAGATTTATTTGGTTAACTATCAATTTGCTTACAGCAATTTTAGCCTCATCTGTGATAAGTGTTTTTAATGCAAGCATTGAAAAAGTTGTTGCACTTGCAATACTTATGCCAATCGTTGCTTCTATGGGTGGAAATGCTGGCACACAAACATTAACGGTGACCGTTAGATTAATCGCAACTAAGGAGTTAATATCGAGTAATGTAAAAAAAATTATAACCAAAGAATTTTTAGTTGGCTTTTTTAACGGGCTAATATTTGCTATTATAACATCATTGGCAATATTTGTTTGGTTTAAAGATTTTAGGCTTTCTATTTTAATAGCTGTAGCTATGATCATTAATATGACTGTTGCTGGATTATTTGGAATCTTGATTCCAGTTGTTCTTAATAAGGTAAAAATTGACCCAGCTATTGCTTCTAGCGTCTTTGTAACGACTGTTACAGATGTTTTTGGGTTTTTGTCCTTTTTAGGATTGGCAAGCTTTATTTTAAATATTTAAATATTATCTATTAAACGAACATTATTTAGATAGTAGGCAATAAATATGTTTGTTTTAATAGATATTTTTTTTTGAGCTTTAAAGTTAATAAAGTTTATCAAATTAATATAATCAATCTTTTTTACTCCAATTTTTTTTATTTTGTTTTTTAAAAAATTAACATTAAATATTTTATTCATATTTATCTTTTTGTATTCATTAATAATTTTGAAAACATGACTCATTATTTCATGAGATGCTTTATCTAATAATAAATTTCGAGAAGACAAAGCATAACCTTTTGGAGATCTTATAGTCTTGCAAGGTATTATTTTTGATTGGATTTTGTTAATTTTACATAATTTATTAACGATATAAAGTTGCTGATAATCTTTTTCGCCCATATAAACTTTTGTATTATTTATGATAGAAAGTAACTTTGACATTACATCCATCACTCCTTTAAAATGATTTTTTCTATACTTATGTTCCATTATATTTGCTAGTTTAGGATAAATAACTTTTTTTGTTTTCCATGAATATACTTCATTAAAGTTGGGTACAAATACATAATCAACTTTATGTAATTTACAAATTTTTAAGTCATTCATGATTTTTTTAGGATAAGAGACAAAGTCTTTTTTTTTATTAAATTGCTTTGGGTTTACAAAGATACTAACAACTGTTTTGGAGCATTCTTTTTTTGATTTTTCTATAAGAGATATATGACCTTGATGCAATGTTCCCATGGTAGGAACAAACCCAACATTTTTGCTTTTATTAATAATTTTATTAATAATATTAGATTTTTTAATTATTTTCATTTAAGACAAACTCATAAATATAAACTTATGATTACACAAGCAATTATACCACTAGCAGGTCTAGGTACAAGAATGTTGCCTTTTACCAAAGTGATTCCTAAAGAGCTTCTACCCCTAGGTAGTATATCAATATTAGAGAGGGTATTAATCGAGTGTGAAGACGCTGGTATTAAAAAAATATTTTTAGTTATATCCAAAAAAAAAGATATTATAAAAAAATATTTTGAAAATGATATTTTTCTAAAAAAAAAAATTAATCAAAATAAACATTTATTAGAAAAACTAGAAACATTAAATAAATTTAAAAAAAAAATATCTTTTGTTTATCAAGATTCACCAAAAGGGTTAGGTGATGCGGTATTTTCATGTAAAAATAAAATTACATCTAGTCATTTCCTTTTATTTTTGCCAGATGATATTATTATTAAACATAACTGTTCTAAAGAATTAATTTCCCAATATTATAAAAACAAATGCTCCGTGATAGCTGTAAAAAAAGTTTCAAAAAAAAATGTTAATAGGTATGGAATAGTGGGTTTTAATAAAAAAAATGATAATATTCTTCAAATTAATAAATTAGTTGAAAAGCCAACTTTAAAATCTGCACCATCATCTTATGCGATAATCGGTAGATATATTTTAGATAAAGAAATCTTTAAATTCATGTCATTTGCAAAGAAGGGAAAACTTGGAGAAATTCAAATTACCGACTCACTTAGTAAAATGCTAGCTAATGGAAAGGTCTTTAATGGTTGTGTTTTTAAGGGTGAGTATTTAGATTGTGGTACCATGGAAGGATATATTAAGTCATTCAATAGAATTTCAAATATATGAATATTTGTTTTGTAGGCACAGGTTATGTGGGCTTAGTATCTGGGGTGTTATTTTCTGACCTAGGTAATACTGTATACTGCGTAGATAACAATTCTGAAAAAATTTCTAAATTGAAACAAGGAATTGTTCCAATTTATGAACCTGGCCTAGAAGAGCTTGTAAAAAAAAATTATAATGCAGGTAGAATTATATTTACTAGCAATTTGTCAGAAGCTGTGCGTAAATCAGATATTGTTTTTATTGCAGTTGGGACACCTACATCAAAGGATGGATTGTCTGCAGATTTACATGGAGTTTACGAAGTGGCAAAATCAATTTCTAACAACTTAAATTCCTACAAATTAATCGTTACCAAATCTACTGTGCCACTAGGTACAGGCGATGAGGTTGAAAAAATTTTGTTAAGAAAAAATAAATCTAATATGTTTGATGTGGTTTCTAATCCAGAGTTTTTAAGAGAAGGAGAGGCAATTAGGGATTTTAAGTATCCAGATCGAATAATAATAGGAACAAATAATAGCAAAAAAGTTTCATCTGTTATGGAGGCTTTGTATCAACCAATTATAAAGAAAGGTGGAAAATTTATAGTTGTTCAAAGACGTGCTGCAGAATTAATTAAGTATGCATCTAATGCATTTTTGGCTACTAAAATAACCTTTATTAACGAATTAGCTAATTTGTGTGAAAAAACCGGAATTAACATCGAGGATATTTCTCTCGGCATAGGCACGGATGCAAGAATAGGTTCACGTTTTTTAAGAGCAGGCCCTGCCTATGGCGGCTCTTGTTTTCCAAAAGATACAAAAGCTCTAACTAAAACGGCATCTAAATTTGATGTAAGTTTAAATTTAGTTAATAGCGTAATTAAATCAAATGAATCTAGATCAGATTTGATAACTTCCAAAATATTAAAAATCTTAAAAAAACCTAAAAATAAAAAAATTGGTTTTTTGGGTGTAACATTTAAAGCTAATACTGATGATATGAGAGATTCCTCATCTTTAAAAATAATACCTAAGTTAATTAAGAAAGGGTGTTTAATTTCATATTACGAACCTACGGGTAATAAGAAAATTTTAGATAAATATAAAGGTGTAAAAAATTTTTCAAATATTAAAGATTTGGCGAACTATTCTGATTTATTAATAATTCATACTGAGTGGGATGAGTTTAAAAGTATTAATTTTGAAAAATTAACACAAAATAAAAAGTTACAAATTTTTGACTTGAGAAATTTATATCAACCAGATGCTTTTTTAAATAAAAAAATTAAATATTACTCTATTGGTAGACCATTTAATGTCTAAAGATCTTGTTAAATCAAGAAAAATTAAAGTTTTTTTAAAAATTAATTCTCCGAAATTTTTTAATGTTATTATTTTAAATGATAATTTTACAACAATGGAATTTGTTGTTAAAGTTTTAATAATGTTTTTTAATTTACCTGTAAAACGAGCAACAACGGTTATGTTAAATATTCATAATAATGGATCAGCTATTGTTGGTACTTATACAAAAGACATAGCTGAAACATTAGTTATTAAAGTAAATAATTACTCTAGGCAAAATAATTTTCCGTTGAAATCCATTATGAGGCCTAAATAAATGGCAACATTTACTAAATCTTTAGAAAATGCAATCTCGCATGCTTTTAAGTTTGCATCTGAAAAAAACCATCAATATGTAACCCTAGAACATCTTTTGTTTTCCTTAACTGATGAAACTGATGCTCTCAATGTGATGAAAGCTTGTAGCGTTGACACCGATCTTTTGAAGGAAAATCTTGAATATTATATAGATAATGAACTCGATAATATCGTTAATTCAGAAAAAGAGTCTGATCCTCAGCCTACAGCTGGTTTTCAAAGAGTTATTCAAAGATCTATTGTTCATGTTCAATCTTCAGGAAAAAATGAAGTCACGGGTGCTAATATTTTAGTTTCTCTTTTTGCTGAACGAGAGAGTCATGCAACTTATTTTTTGCAAGAACAAGAAGTAACAAGATATGATGTAGTTAATTTTATTTCACATGGAATAACAAAAATTGAAAATTTTTCTTACACAGATGAAATTGGATCTACAAATAAGTCTAACACAATAAATAAAAAATCCTTTTTAAATACATATTGTATAAATTTAATTGAAAAAGCAAAAATAAATAAAATTGATACCTTGATTGGGCGCAATGAAGAGATTGTTCGTATGACTGAAATTTTGTGCAGAAGAACTAAAAATAATCCTTTGTTAGTTGGAGACCCAGGTGTTGGCAAAACAGCTATAGTAGAAGGATTGGCGCTTAAAATTTTTAACCATCAGGTTCCAGATATTTTAAAAGATAATACAATTTTTTCTTTAGATATGGGCGTTTTAATTGCAGGAACTAGATACAGGGGTGATTTTGAAGAAAGACTAAAATCTATCATCAATGAAATTCAAGAAAATAAAAAGTACATTTTATTTATTGATGAAATTCATTCCCTGGTTGGAACTGGATCAACTTCGGGTAATTCAATGGATGCAGCAAACATGTTAAAACCAGCTCTCCAGTCCGGGAATATTAGATGTATAGGGTCAACAACTTTTTCTGAATATAGGCAATACTTTGAGAAAGACCGAGCTTTACAAAGAAGATTTCAGAAAATTGATGTGAATGAGCCAACCGTTGATGAAGCATACAAAATTATGTTTGGATTAAAAAATAAATACGAGGATTTTCATAAAGTAAAATATTCTGATAATGCCATTAGAGCGTCTGTAGATCTGTCGCATAAGTATATTGGAAATAAAAAACTACCAGATAAATCAATAGATATTATTGACGAGCTAGGATCATCTGAATCTCTAAAAAGTTTAGATAAAAGGAAGTCAATTTTAACGGAAGTGGATGTAGAACGAGTTGTGTCCAAAATAACTAAAATTCCAGAAAGGAACATAACTTTAAATGACAGAAATTATATAAGAGACATTGATAAAAATTTAAAAAGATTAATTTATGGTCAAGATCACGCTGTAGATGCTTTGGCAAACTCTATAAAGCTATCAAGATCTGGACTGCGCGATACAAATAAAACTATAGGAAATTATTTATTTAGTGGGCCGACAGGAGTAGGCAAAACTGAACTTGCAAAACAACTTTCTAATATTTTAGGTGTTGAATTGATAAGATTTGATATGTCAGAATTTTCTGAAAAGCATACAATTTCAAAGCTTATAGGTGCCCCTCCAGGGTATGTTGGTTTTGATCAAGGTGGTCAACTATCTGAAAAAGTAGAAAAAAATCCACATGCAGTTTTATTAATTGATGAGATTGAAAAAGCTCATCCTGATATATTTAATATTTTGCTACAAATTATGGATTATGGCACCTTGAGTGATCAAAATGGAAAAAAAATAGATTTTAGAAATATTATTTTAATTTTAACAACAAATGCTGGTGCCACCGATCTCGAAAAAAATGAAATAGGTTTTGTTAAAAATAAAGATAATCAATCAGATATTGAAACTATAAATAAAATTTTTTCGCCAGAATTTAGAAACCGTCTGGATGCGCTTATAAGATTTAATTATTTAGATAAAGAAATTATTAAACAGATTGTTAGTAAATTTATCATTGAGCTTGAATCACAACTTAGTGCTAGAGATATTAGTATTGAGTTAACTAAAACCGCATCTGATTTAATAACTAATTTAGGTTATAATAAAAAAATGGGTGCAAGGCCTATTTCAAGATTTATTGACGAATTTATTAAAAAACCATTAGCTAATGAAATAATTCACGGCAAATTGACTGATGGAGGATCGGTATTGGTAGATACAAATAAAAATGAATTCATTTTTAAAATAAGTAAAGGTGAATATAAAAAAACAGTTAAAGAAGCAAACTAAATTCTTATTTCAAAAATTGCTTCAATTTCAACAGCTGCATTCAATGGAAGGCTTATAACTCCAACAACTGCTCTTGCATGAATACCTCTATTACCAAATACTTCTACTAATATATCGGATGCAGCATTAAGCAATTTAGGATGATCTTTGAATTCGTTAGTACAATTTACATAACCATTAATTTTTATACATTGAACAACACTGTCTAAATCTTTGACTGCCTTTTTTAAATGGCCAATACAATTTAATATACATAGTTCCGCAGCTTTTTGCCCATCTTCCAAAGTAAGATTGTCACCAATGGTTCCAGTTATCATATTACCATCTTTATTTATAGGTAGCTGACCTGAGACATAAATTAGGTTATTAACAATTTTATAAGCAGCATAGTTACCAACGGGTGAGGGTGGGTTAGGTATTTCAATTTTTGTCATTTTTTTTCTTTTTTGTTTTTTTTGGTTTTTTATTTAAAACTTTGCCCTTTTTAAGCGCATCATATTCCAATCTTTTTTGAATTAAGTCCAGAGCTTCTTCAATCGTAATACTCTCGGGATCTTTATCATCTGGAATGGTTGCATTTATCGTCTTGTACTTAACATAAGGACCATAAGATCCTTTCATAATTTTAATAGGTTTTTTATCCTCAGGATGCTCACCTATAGTTTTTATTTCGTTTGAAGATCTTCTGCCGGGCTTTGCTTCAGCAATAAGGGTTACAGCTTTGTTGATTCCTATGGTAAATATATCCTCAGGAGCCTCTAGAGTGGCTGATTTTTTATCACATTTAACGTATGGGCCATATCTTCCATTATTTAAGGTAATATCCAAATTATTCTCAGGATATTGGCCTAATACCTTAGGCAAGGACGCTAGAAATCTTGCTTTAATTAAGTCAATATCATCAACAGAAATCCCCTTCGGAATAGAAACATTTTTCATTTCTTTATCCTCATTACCAATTTGAAGGTATGGACCAAATCTTCCTTTTTTTAGAACAATATTCTTATCATCTTCAGTTTTCCCAATTTCCTTGGGTTCAGCCAAGTAATCTTGTTCAGCAGCTTTTAATCTAGAAAGTGGTCTAGTAAATTTACATTCTGGATATTTAGAGCAACCAATAAATGCTCCAAATCTTCCAATTTTTAAACTTAATTCACCACCACATGAACATGATCTCTTAATTTTTCCAGCTTCGTCTTTATCAAAAATTATTTCGCCCAAGCTAACATTCATCATGTCTAAAATTTCCCGTGTTCTTAAATCCTTAACTCTATTAATATTTTGATTAAATTGTTCCCAAAATTTAGCTAACACATCAATCCAATCGACTTTGCCAGAGGTGATATCATCTAAACTTTCTTCTAATCCAGCAGTAAAGTTATAATCTACATACTTTGTAAACAGCTGATTTAAAAAGGCTGTAATTAGTTTTCCTCTGTCAGTTGGAATAAATTTTTTATTTAATAATTCTACATAATTTCTTGTAGATAGAACTGAAATTATACTTGCGTAAGTTGAAGGTCTTCCAATACCTAATTCTTCTAATTTTTTAACCAAACTAGCTTCAGAATATCTTGGAGGAGGTACTGTAAAATGTTGTTCAGGATTAACATTGTTTAATTCTAATACCTCTCCTTTGCTTACTGCTGGTATAATATTGTCTGACTCCAATTCTTCATTATCTTTATCTTCATCATCTTTAATATCTTGGTATAATTTAAGAAATCCATCAAATTTTTGTATTGATCCATTGGCTCTAAAAACTATATTTTGTTTATTATCAGAAAAATCTATTGCAGTTCTTTCAAATTCAGCACTTTCCATTTGTGACGCTACAGTTCGATTCCAAATTAATTCGTATAGTTTTATTTGGTCTTTATCTAATTTTGATCGCAACATATCCGGCGTTCTATTGATATCTGTTGGTCTAACTGCCTCATGGGCTTCTTGGGCATTCTTAGCTTTTTTTCCTGAGTAACTTCTAGCTTCAGATGGTAGATAGTTATTTCCTATTTTCTCTTTAATATAATTTCTGCAGTCTAAAATTGCATCTGTAGAAATATCAGTTCCATCAGTTCTCATGTAGGTAATAAGTCCAACTGTTTCCCCATCAATATCTATTCCTTGGTACAATCTTTGCGCAATTTGCATGGTTCTTGAAGCTCCAAATCCAAGTTTCCTAGAAGCATCTTGTTGCATTGTAGAAGTTCTAAATGGTGCGTAAGGATTTCTTTTAAAAGGCCTGCTTTCAATATTTGTTACACTAAAGGTTTGTTTATTAATTTCATCAATAACAGATTTTGTTATTTGTTCATTTTTAAAACTAAATTTTTCAACTTTTTTAGAGTTAAAAATATTTAATTTAGTTTTAATATCCTTATTTTCTTTATTTTTGAATATTGCTTCAATTGTCCAAAATTCTTCTGGTTTAAAAAGTTCTATTTCATGTTCACGCTCGACTATAATTTTTAGAGCAACAGATTGAACTCTACCTGCTGATTTTGAACCTGGTAATTTAGTCCATAAAATTGGCGATATATTAAAACCAACAAGATAATCTAAAGCTCTTCTAGCTAAGTAAGCATTTACCAATTCAGCATTTATTTCTCTAGGATTATTTATTCCATTTAATACAGCTTTTTTAGTAATTTCATTAAAAACAACTCTTTCAACTTTTTTATCTTTGATAAGATTTTGATCTTCAAGAATATGTTTTACGTGCCAGGCAATAGCTTCACCTTCTCGATCTGGATCGGTGGCTAAAATAATTTTATTTGAATTTTTAGCTGCGTCTGAAATTTCTTTAATATGTTTTTTTGAAGTTAAATCAATTTCCCATATCATTTTAAAATTATTTTCTGTATCTACCGAGCCATTTTTTGAAGGCAGATCCCTAACATGTCCAAAACTCGCTAAAACTATATATTCTGAACCTAAATATTTATTTATGGTTTTAGCTTTTGCAGGACTTTCTACTATTAATAAGTTCATGAATTTTATTTAAAGATTTAAGACCTCTCAAAAAAAAAGCCATTTGTCAAATTTGAAAAGGAAATTTAATAGAAAAACTTACTTTATTGAGGATTTTTTTTAATTTTTATAACTTTTTTTCATTTCCCAAAATTAATCGTTGAATATTTTCTCTATGAGTAAAAACTGAAAAAACAAAAAAGAAAAAATAAAAAAGGGTTTCTGTTAATTCATTATAAAAAAGGGAAAATAAGAGTAGTACAACAAAAGAGCATAAGGCTGATAAGGAAGAAATTTTAAATAACTTTAAGATTATTAACCAAGATATAATAAAAATTAAAAATGAAAATGGATTTAAAACTAATGTGACACCAATGAATGTTGCCACTCCTTTTCCACCCTTAAATTTTAGCCAAACAGGAAATATATGTGCCAAATAACAAATTAATGCAGATAAATAAACATAATCTAAAAAATATTTAAGAGTGATAAATGTTGCTAGCGAGCCTTTTAAAATATCTGATAAAAGCGTAAGTATTGCAAGTAGTTTGCTTCCACTACGAAGTGCATTGGTGGCGCCAATATTTCCAGATCCTATTTTCCTAATATCTCCATAACCAAGAAGATTAGAGTATATTAGTCCAAAAGGAATAGATCCAAGGATGTAAGAATAAGTTATTATGTAAATAATTTCCATTAGTCAGAGAATACTAACTTGCCATTAATAAATGTTTTTTCTACTTTTCCCTGTAATTTTCTTTTTTCAATAGCGGTATTTTTAGATTTTGATTTTATATTTTCTTTATTAATTACCCAAGGCCTTTCTAGGTCAAAAATTGTTATATCAGCCTCACTTCCAATTGAGAGAGTGCCGTTTCTAAGACCTAATATTTGTGCAGGATTAGTTGTTAAACTTTTAATAATAGTATTTAGCGAACATTTCTTGTTATGAACTAACTCTAACGAAAGAGCTAATAAAGTTTCAATGCCAGAAGCGCCTGTGGCTGCTTGTTGAAATGTTAGTCTTTTAGACTCTTCATCCTCAGGTTTATGATCAGACACAATAACATCGATTGTTCCGTCTTCAATAGCCTCAATTAGAGCAATTCTATCATCTTCAGATCTTAAAGGTGGGGATAATTTTAAAAAAGTTCTAAAATCCCCAATATCATTATCATTTAGAGAAAGATTATTTATAGATACACCAACTGTAAAATTTAGTCCTTTGGCTTTTGCAGATCTAATTATTTCTAAAGATTTTTTAGATGATAATTGAGAAATATGATATCTACCATTATATTGCTCGAGCAATCTCAGATCTCTTTCTATGATTAACTGTTCAGCAATATCTGGTATTCCTTTTAAGCCAAGTTTTGTAGATAAAAATCCTTCATGTACGACACCATTTTTAGAGATTTCATTATCCTGAGGAAATTGAATTATTAAAGCATCTTTGTTTTTTGCGTAATTCAGTATTTTGTCCATTACTCTATTATTCTGAACGCATTGTAGCCCATCAGTAAATCCCCATGCACCCCTTAACTTAAGAAGACCAAACTCAGTCATGTCTTCTCCATTTGTGTTTTTGGTAAGTGATGCCAAAGGAAAAATTTTTATAATGGATTTATCTCTTGATCTTCTTTTAATAAAATCAAGTGTAGATACATTATCTACGATAGGGTTAGTGTTAGGCATTGTTACGGCAGCAGTTACACCTCCAGAGATTGCAGCCTGGCTAAGTGTCCTAAAATTTTCTTTATATTCAAAGCCAGGTTCACCAGCAAAAACTCTCATGTCAATAATGCCAGGAATTGCAATTTTTTTTGCGCAATCATAAAAAGTGGCATCTGAAATATTTAATTCAGTAACATTTTTTCCAATTGCTTCAATTCTTCCTTGTTCATTTATCAAGATTCCACCAATTTCATCTAGATTATTTTTTGGATCAATAATTCTTGCGTTAGAAATGCATTGTTTCTTCATATTTTATTTTCCATTAAAATTTTTAGGCAAGCCATTCTTACTGCAACACCCATTTCAACCTGCTGAACAATAATGCTTCTATTGATATCATCAGCTAAACTGGTATCAATTTCTATTCCTCTATTCATTGGTCCAGGATGCATTATCAAAGCATCATCTTTAGCGTTTTTAATTTTTTTATAATCTAATCCAAAAAATTCATAATATTCTCTAGTTGAAGGCATATAAGAACCATCCATTCTTTCTGTTTGCATTCTTAGCATCATAATAATGTCACAACCCTCCAAGCCTTTTTCCATGTCATGAAACACATTTACACCAAACAGCTCAATATTTTTTGGCATCAGAGTTGATGGTCCTATCACTCTAACTTCGGCACCAAGCATGTTTAAAAGGTAAATATTTGATCTTGCAACTCTCGAATGCATAATATCACCACAGATTGCAACTCTTAATCCTTCAATTTTTCCCTTTTTCATTTTAATTGTCATTGCGTCTAACAAAGCTTGAGTAGGATGTTCATTTCTTCCATCACCAGCATTAATTACCGAGCAATTAACTTTTTGAGATAATAAATTTGCAGCTCCAGAATCCTGATGCCTAATGATAAGAATATCTGGATGCATTGCATTCAATGTCATAGCTGTATCAATAAGTGTCTCTCCCTTTTTAATAGAAGAGTTTTGCAAATTCATGTTCATGACGTCAGCACCAAGTCTTTTTCCAGCCAACTCAAAAGAAGTTAAGGTTCTTGTTGAATTTTCAAAAAATAAATTAATTTGAGTTTTGCCATTTAAAATCTTTAATTTTTTATTCTCTTGTCTATTAAGTTCAACGAATGCCAAAGACTCATCTAAAATTAAATTAATTTCAGGTATAGATAAATATTGAATGCCAAGTAGATGTTTGTGATTAAATTTAACAGCTTGATATTGATTTATTGCCATTAAAACCAGGTCTATAGGCTGATTTTCAAATCAAAGCAAGTTAATTATTTAAATAATCTATAAAACCTTGCAAAATAAAAGCTGCTGAATTTTCATCTAAATAATTTTTTTTAGAGGAAGCATTGATATTAAGATTTTTCATGCTTTTAAAAGCACCTTCACTAGAAAGTCTTTCATCCCATAAAGTAACAGGAATATTTATATGTTTGAGTATATTTTTTACAAAATCTTTAGTTGATTGTGCCCTTGGACCTTCAGATCCATCCATATTTATTGGATTGCCAACCACTAGACCATTAGCCTGAGTATCAAATATAATTTGGTTTAATTTATCAATAAAATCTTTTAGTTTTTTTATTTTAATAGTTTCGTATGGTGTCGCTACTTTTCTATTAGGATCGCAAATGGCAATACCAACACTTTTTCTTCCAGGATCAATACCAATTAAGGTTGACCTATCTCCAACTTTTTTGGCAAAATCAGAATTCTCTAAAAGGTTGTAAGTTTCCATTAAAGTGTTAATTTACCTTAATTTTTCACTAAGTCTAATGACAATTAATAAAGCAACTGTAAAAAAAATTTCTAAATTAGCAAGAATTGCTTCAAATGAACAATTTGAAGAATTCATGATTAAAGATCTTAATTCAATTTTAACATTTGTTGAGCAGCTTAATGAATTAGATATTAAAAATATTGAACCTTTATCTTCTGTTGTAGAACAAGAACTATTTCAAAGAGATGATGTTGTTAGAATAATAAATGATAAAGAAGATATATTAAAAAACTCACCAGATAAAAATGAGAATTATTTTGTAGTTCCAAAAGTAATTGAATAATTAAATGGCCACAATTCCAAAATACACTTTAGTTGAATTAGTTAATAAAATTAAGTCCAAAGAAATTTCAGCCGTCGATGTGACAAATGCATATGTTGAAAGAATTTTAAAATCAAAAAAATTAAATGCATTTATATCAGAAACTTTAGAGAGTGCATTAGAACAAGCAAAAAAAGCTGATGTCATTAATAAAAAAGATGGAGCCTTATCTTGCGCTCCTATTGCAGTCAAAGACTTGTTTTGTACTAAAAATGTCCAAACTACAGCTTCAAGTAAAATTTTAAAAAATTTTATTCCTACTTATGAATCTACAGTAACATCTAAGCTTTGGGATCAAGGTGCAATTCTCCTTGGCAAATTAAATTGCGATGAATTTGCAATGGGATCTTCTAATGAAACAAGTGCTTATGGAAATGTTATCAATCCCTATAGAAATAATCACGATACTTTGGTTCCAGGAGGATCGTCTGGTGGCTGCTCTTCAGCTGTAGCTGCTAATTTAACATCTGCCACTGTTGGTACAGATACAGGTGGCTCTATCAGACAACCAGCTGCTTTTACTGGAATAGTAGGATTAAAACCTACTTATGGTAGGTGTTCAAGATGGGGCATTGTAGCGTTTGCATCCTCTTTAGATCAAGCAGGACCGATGACAAAAGATGTTGCGGATAGCGCATTAATGCTTGATGTGATTTCAGGCTATGATGAAAAAGACTCGACCTCAGCAAATGTTAAAAAAGTAGAATTTTTAAGAAATTTAAAGAAAGATATTAAAGGTCTAAAAGTAGGAATTCCAAAGGAATACATTGTAGACAATATGCCAAAAGCAATACAATCTTTATGGGATAAAGGAATAGGGTTTATGAAAGACTCTGGTGCAATTATAAAAAATATTTCGTTACCTCATACAAAGTATGCTTTACCAACCTATTATATAGTTGCTCCAGCCGAAGCCTCTTCTAATTTGGCTCGATATGATGGTGTAAAGTATGGCTTTAGGGCTGCTGGAAAAGATTTAATTGAAATGTATGAAAATACTAGAGCACAAGGTTTTGGTGATGAGGTTAAACGAAGAATTATGATTGGTACTTATGTTTTATCTTCCGGTTATTATGATGCTTACTATTTAAAAGCTCAACAAGTTAGAAGATTAATTAAAAATGATTTTGATAGTGCTTTTAATGAAGTAGATACAATTTTAACACCCACAGCACCATCTTCTGCTTTTAAAATTGGAGATAAAACAGAAGATCCTATCTCTATGTATCTTAACGATGTTTTTACTGTACCGGTAAATTTAGCCGGTTTACCAGCCATTTCTTTACCAGGAGGATTAGATGAGTCTGGTTTGCCTTTAGGGTTACAACTAATTGGAAAATCCTTTGATGAACAAACTATTTTAAATGCTGCTTACGCGTTAGAGGAAAAAATTGGTTTTCAATCACAAGTAAAAGATTGGTGGATGTAATGAGTGAAAAAGTATTTGATTATTATTTAGATGGAAAAACAGGAAAATGGGAGGTTATTATTGGTTTAGAAGTGCATGCTCAAGTCTCATCTAATGCCAAACTATTTTCATCATCTTCCACTAAATTTGGTTCAGAGCCTAACTCACAAGTTAGTTTAGTCGACGCTGCGATGCCAGGGATGTTACCTGTTATTAATAAATATTGTGTAGAACAAGCTGTTAAAACAGGGCTTGGACTAAAAGCAAAGATTAATAATTTTTCAAAATTTGATAGAAAAAATTATTTTTATGCAGACTTGCCGCAAGGATATCAAATATCTCAATTTAAATTTCCTATTGTTGGAGAAGGAAAGGTTATTTTAGATATGCCTTATGGCACTAAAGAAGTTGGCATTGAAAGATTACACTTGGAGCAGGACGCCGGAAAAAGTTTGCACGACCAAGATCCTCAAAATTCTTTTGTAGATTTAAATAGATCTGGTGTTGCTTTAATGGAAATTGTTGGCAAACCTGATCTTAGATCTCCAGAAGAAGTGGGACAGTATGTAAAAAAATTAAGGTCTATAATGAGATATTTAAATACCTGCGATGGAAATATGGACGAAGGTTCTTTGAGAGCTGATGTTAACGTATCTGTCAGAAAAGTAGGTTCTAGAGAGCTTGGCACAAGATGCGAAATTAAAAACGTAAATTCTATAAAATTTATGCAACAAGCAATTGAATATGAAGCAAAGCGTCAAATTGAGATAATCGAAGAAGGGGGTGCGGTTAATCAAGAAACAAGGTTATTTGATACAAAAAAAATAGAAACTAGATCTATGAGAAGCAAAGAAGATGCCCATGATTATAGATATTTTCCAGATCCTGATTTACTACCATTAGAATTAGATCAAGATTATATAAATAATATTAAGAAATCATTACCAGAGCTCCCAGATGAAAAGAAAGCAAGGTTAATGAATGATTTTGGTCTTTCCAGTTATGATGCGAGTATAATTATATCAGATCAGGAAATCTCCACCTACTATGAGGAGGTAGCCAAAAACTCTGATTATAAACTTGCTGCCAATTGGATGATTGTTGAACTCTTTGGTATATTAAATAAAGAGAATAAAGAAATTAAAGATTCGCCGGTATCAGCAAAAAATTTATCAAAATTAATTAATCTAATAAAAGATAACACAATATCAGGAAAAATTGCAAAAACTGTTTTTGAAGACATGATAAAAGGCAATCAAGATCCTGTAGAAATAATAAATAAAAAAGGTTTAACGCAACAATCAGATCCTAAAGAATTGGAAAAAATAATTGATAAAATTGTGCAGTCTAATTTAGATAAGGTTGAACAATATAAGTCAGGAAAAGATAAATTATTTGGTTTTTTTGTAGGTCAAGCAATGAAGGAAACGCAAGGTAAAGGAAATCCAAAATTAATAAATGATATTTTAAAAGAAAAATTAAAATAATTAAATTGTGTCAAAAAATATCAGTTTTACGCCTGAACTAGAGAAGTATTTAAATAAAAACTCCATTGAAAATACAGTACTGAAAGAATTAAGGGACTTTTCTTTTAAGGAATTGGGGAATGCAGCAAACATGCAAGTAAGTCCAGAGCAGGCATCGTTTTTACATATGCTTGTAAAAATTGGAAATTATAGTCACATTTTAGAAGTAGGAACTTTTATGGGTTACAGCACTTTGGCTATGGCTCTTGGATTAAATGAGAATGGAAAAATCATTACAGTAGATAATGATATTAAAACAACAATTCATGCTGCAAAATTTTGGAAACAAGCAAATGTCTTAGATAAAATTACATTAATTAATAACGATGGCTTAACATCTTTGCAAAAATTTAAAGACGATAAATTTATTTTTGATTTTATTTTTATAGACGCGGATAAATCAGGATATCGAAGCTATTTAGAATTAAGTCTTAACTTAATATCTGATAATGGATTAATTATTTTTGATAATGTTTTGTGGAAAGGAAAAGTTGCCAATCCATTAATTAATGACAAAAAAACTAGTGTTATTAGGGAGTTTAATGATTTTATAAAAAATGATAAAAGAGTTGTAACAACAATGATTTCCATAGGCGATGGAATGACATTATGCCAGAAGAAAAAAAATTTGAGATAATTAGCTTTTATAAATTTACTCATTTAAGCAACCTTGAAAATTTTCAATTAATTATAAAAAAATATTTGATTGACAATCATCTAAAAGGAACAATTATTATATCGCCAGAAGGAATTAACGGTACAATTTCTGGGAAGATAGGTTTTGTAAATGAATTTAATAAATTTATTTTTAACATTTTTTCTCTAGAAGATTTTGATGTAATCAATACATCTAATACGAGCTCAGTTCCATTTGAAAGACCCAAAGTTAAAATTAAAAAAGAAGTTGTTCCAATAGAAAAACAATTATTAAGCAGAGAAGGAAAGCATATATCACCTAAGGATTGGAATGATTTTATTCAAAAAGACGACGTGACAGTTATTGATATTAGAAAACCCTTTGAAAATAAAATTGGAAGTTTTGAGGGTGCAATTAATCCAAATGTAAATAGCTTTCGAGAATTCAAAGGATATTTCGATGAGTTTATCAAAAAAAATAATAAAAAATTAGCTATTTTTTGTACTGGTGGAATTCGATGTGAAAAAGCGTCAGAATATTTAAAAGAAAAAGGAGTAGAAGAGGTTTATCAATTACAAGGAGGAATTTTAAATTATATCAATAACATTCCAGAGAAAGAAAGTTTATGGAAAGGGGAATGTTACGTTTTTGACAAAAGGGTTGCCGTAAAACACAAATCTGATCCTGGAAGCTACACAATGTGTTATGGTTGCCGCATGCCCATCAATCATAACGATAAACAATCAAAAGAATTTATTGAGGGTATTGCTTGCCCTTATTGTTATGATAAATCTAGCGAAGAGCAAAAAAAAAGATTTGCCATGAGGCAATTTAATAAAACTAAAAATAAGGAATGTTCTACAAATGATAAATAATATACCTGATGTTAACTTTGTAGTCAGAGTTGATGGAAAATTTGAAACTAAAAAAAGCGATTTGTATTTTGTAAACAAAAAAATTGTTTTGTTTGCTTTACCAGGTGCTTTTACACCGACTTGTACTAGTTACCATTTGCCAAGTTATGAAGAAAAATATGAAGAATTTAAAAAAATTGGTATTGATGAAATTTATTGTTTATCCATGAATGATTCTTTCGTTATTGATGCATGGAAAAGAGATCAAAAAATATCTAAGGTTAAGTTTATTGCAGATGGAAATGGATACTTTACAAAAGCTATGAATATGATTTCAGATCGTTCAGCTTCAGGTATGGGTCCAAGATCATTCCGTTATTCCATGTTTGTTGACAATAAAAAAATCATTAAAATTTTTAAAGACGAAGATGGAAAGTTTGATGTAAGCGATTCAGGGACTATGATGAATTATTTACAATCAACAAATGTCTAAAAAATCGAATAGACCAATAACCAAGTCTGCCAATCCTGAACCAAAGGATAAATCGAGTAATGATTGGATTATTTGGGCTGCCTGGGCTGATCGTATTACGTTTGAAGATATTAAGAAAAATACCAATAAAACAGAGTCTGATGTAATTAAGATAATGAGATCAAACCTCAAACCCAGCTCTTTTAAATTATGGAGAAAAAGAGTTAGAGAAAAATCAATTAAAAATCTTAAAAAATTTGAATATTCAAGAAAAGTATTAAAAGATAAAAGTTACAGAAAAGAATTTTAAAAAAATTAAAATTGTAAAAAATTATATTTTGCCAGGATTATATAATAAATCTTCAATATTATTTGGAGTAGATTTTTTTTCTAAAATAAATTTATATACATTAATATTTTCCATAACCCTTTGAACATAATTTCTTGTTTCTTCAAATGGTATGTGTTCAATAAAATCAATTGGATCTATTTCATTTTTTCTAGGATCTCCAAATCTTTTAATCCATTTATTTACTCGATGAGGACCAGCGTTATAACCTGCTAAAGCCATATAGATATTCTTATCAAAATTTTTATATAAATCTGTTATATAAAATGAACCAAGCTGTAAATTGTAAAACTCATCTTCTGTTAGTCTATCTGAACTATAATTTAGCTTAAGTCGTTTGCTTAATAGCTTTCCTGTTGCAGGCATAATTTGCATCAAACCACGTGCTCCAACATAACTATTAGCGGAAGCATCAAACTCACTTTCCTGTCTAATTAATGCTAGTATATATTCCTGATTTAATATTTCTGTATCTGAAACTATTCTTGGAGTTTCAATGATAGGATAATTTAAATCTAATAGATTTATTCCCTCATAGGAAGCCTGTTTGGCAATTTGAATGGCGTAATCTAATCTGTTTATTTTTTGAGCCAAGGTTCCTGAGTATGTTCTTAGATTAATAGGTGATTTTTCTATTCCATAATGTTTAAGCATATCTTTTGATTGAGAACTCAGTTTAAGTTCTGCAAGCAGAATAATTGCTCTGGAAACTTCTGATTTTAAAAATTTTTCAAAATTATCTTTGTCTAAGATATAATCATTTTTAATTTGAATAGTTTTTTTATTAATCTTTGTGGCAGCTAATTGACCATAAAATGTGGTATTGTAAGAGCTTGCTATCGAATACCATTTACTGGATTCTGTTAAGTTATTAATTGCCTCATATGATTTGCCAAGCCAGTATGCACCTCTAGATTTGCTAATAGGATAGCCAACACTTTCATACATTTCTTTAAAATGATTTATTGCAGAATCCGGTTTGTTTAAAAATCTTAAAGCTAACCAACCAGCATGCCACTCAGCATCAGCAAGATAAGAAGAATCGGTAGTAATACCATGGTCTATATATAGCTCATAAGCATCTTGATATTTTTTTTGATCAATCTTTCTTCTAGCAATGATATGTTT
The DNA here is from genome assembly GCA_965235745.1 of Candidatus Pelagibacterales bacterium. Taxonomy (GTDB): domain Bacteria; phylum Pseudomonadota; class Alphaproteobacteria; order Pelagibacterales; family Pelagibacteraceae; genus IMCC9063. The sequence continues at coordinate 113,958 of CBDDYY010000003.1, read as the reverse complement.
TTCTTTCATCCACAATTCAGGTTTAACTAGGAGTTCAGGATTTTTACTATATTCATCTATAATCTCTAACGCAGAGTCGTATCTTCCTCTTTTTCTTCTCCATTTCATTCTGTCATATTGTAGACCCGCGTCTTTAATAAACTTACTTGGAACTTTTGATATTGCATTATCAACTCCATAAGAACGTGTCATAAGAGCAAAACGAGCCGCATAAAGCTCTTTGTAGCCTTTGGGTAAATAAGGAATAGTTCGATTAAGTTCCCAGTACTCTTGCTCCCAAGCCAAATATTTTGCTCTTTCAATATAGTCTTGTGATGTGAGAATATCTGTAAACTTTTTTGATATATATTTTAAATCTTCTTTATCAAGTAGAGCATATTTAAAACCACTTTGAACTAAGGGGATGCCCTTATCTAAATTTCCTTTAATAAGATAAGCCTCTCCAAGTTTTAATTTTCCATAACCACTAGCAGGCTCGTATTTTGTAAAAAAATTAATTACATCATTCGGATCAACGTCTTTAAAATCAATCTTGTGTTCAGCTAAATACTTTAAGCGTAAAATTCTTGGCCATTCTGGATTCTCATTAATAAATTGTAAATAATCATAGAATGAGGCTTGATTATTAGACTCTTTTAAATACATCCACCTAACAATTTTTGATACAATCACATCAGAAGCTTTATTTGCTTCCAGAAATGCAGATTTCCATGATCCTCTTTTAATATGAGAAAATGTTTTTTTTGCAATATTAAAATCTTGAGTATTTAATATATTAGATTGTTTTAAGTTTTCAGATCCAAGGAGCAAAGGTTTTTTTGGAGGAATTATTTGATCTACAAAAATTATTTCATCCTTTTCAATTATAGTTTCTTTTTCCTTTGCAACTATGTTTGATTTGTTTGCTTGTATTGGCTTTACAATTTTTTTTTCTTCAATTTTAGAATCTATTTCTTTGTTATTTATATTTAATTTTATTTGATTATTAATGATTGGTTCTTTTTTTTCTTCTTTTGAAATATAAATGAGGTTAGATGGTTTTTCTTTTGGGGAAATAAGTTTTGCATGTAGAATTTTTGAAGAAGAAAATAACAATATAACTAATAGTAGTAATGTTTGGATTTGTTTCATTAATATAGTTATTAATTTAATATTTTTATGTTATATAAAACACTAATTATACAATAAGTGCTTATGTTTAAAGGATCTATTACAGCTCTAGTTACGCCTTTTAAGAATGGAAACCTAGATGTTGAAGCATATGAAAATTTTATTGAATTTCAGATATCACAGGGATCCAATGGTTTAGTTCCTGGCGGTACAACAGGAGAATCTCCAACATTAGAGTATTCCGAACATAAGAAAATTATTGATATTGCTGTTAAAGTCTCAAAGGGTAGAGTTCCAGTTATTGCTGGTACCGGATCAAATTCAACAAAAGAGGCTATTGAATTAACAAAATATGCTGAAAATGCGAAAGCCGATGCTGCATTGATTGTTACCCCTTATTACAACAAACCAACTCAAGAAGGTTTATATCAGCACTATAAAGCAATTAATGATAACTGTGGAATACCGATTATCATTTATAATATTCCCGGAAGGTGTGTCATTGATATGAGCGTTGATACAATGAGTAGGCTTTTTGAGTTAAAAAATATTATTGGTGTTAAAGATGCTACTGGCGATTTGAATCGAGTTGATGCTCATTTAAACGCAATGGGAAAAGATTTTATAATGCTTACTGGAAACGATGAAAATGCTCACGAATTTAATAAAAGAGGTGGAGTAGGTTGTATTTCAGTAACTGCGAATGTTGCTCCTGGTCTTTGTTCTAAATTTCAAAATTTATCATTAAATGGAAGACATGATGAGGCTAAAAAAATTTTTGACCAACTGTACGAATTACATAATATACTATTTATTGAAAGTAATCCAGTACCAGCTAAATACTCTTTGTCTTTAATTAAATTAATGTCCGAAGAGGTTAGACTTCCTTTAGTTTCGGCCACAAAAGCATCTAAAGAAAAAATTAGAAAAGTTTTAGAACAATTGTCTATTATATAAATGTCTCAAAATAAAAAATCTGTAGACAACATAGCTTGTCAAAACAGAAAAGCGAGTTTTAATTATTTTTTTGAAGAAACTTATGAGGCAGGGATAGAATTGTTAGGCCCTGAAGTTAAATCACTAAGATCTGGAAAAGCCAATATATCAGAATCTTATGCTATTGACCAAGACGGTGAAATTTTTTTGAACAATTCATTTATACCAACTTATAATCAGTCTAGTTATAATAATCATGAGCCACGAAGACTAAGGAAGCTTTTGTTAAAAAAGAAGGAAATTAATAAATTAATTGGAAAAGTTAATCGAGATGGATATAGCATTGTTCCTCTTAAAATTTATTTCAACAATAAAGGAATTGCAAAAATTCTTATTGCACTAGCAAAAGGAAAGAAAAATCACGACAAAAGAGAAACCAAAAAAAATAGAGATTGGAACAGAGAAAAAGCCAGAGTTTTTAGAAAAACAAGTTAATTTAGAATGATTTATTTAGCGTTTGGTTCAAATCTTAAATCCAAAAATGGTAATTCTATATCTTTGATTAAAAAAGCTTATAATGAAATAGAAAAATATGGCTTGATAGTTAAAAGAAAATCTTCTTTTTATCGAAGCAAAGCATACCCTAATCCAAAAGATCCAGAATTTGTAAATTCAGTGATTGCTTGTTATGGCAATATTACGCCAATTCAATTGATAGGTATTACCCTAAAAATAGAAAAGAAATTTGGAAGGATTCGAACTAAAAAAAATTCACCTAGAACCTTAGATATCGATATAATAGATTTTAAATCTTTAAAATTAAATATTAAAAATAAATTTTGTTATTTAAAGTTACCTCATGAAAATTTAGAAAAAAGACTTTTTGTTTTAGCTCCTTTGTTTCAGATATCACCCTTTTGGAAATCCCCAAAAACAAGAAGATCTATTAATTATCTGATTAATAAGCTTTCCAGATTAGGAGATAATAAGATTACGAAGGTTTAGTTTTTTTGATATAGTTTCTTTATGCTTAATCAAGAACAATTAATAAGTAAAATTAAGAATTATAATAGTTTTTTGGATGTTCAGAAAATTAGAGATGCTTATGATTTTGCAGAAAAAGCGCATTCTCGTCAAAAACGAGATTCTGGAGATCCGTATATTTATCATCCTCTGGCCGTTGCGAATATACTTGCAGAATTGAAACTAGATGGACCTACAATCACAACTGCCTTACTTCATGATACAATTGAAGACACAATTGCTACTTACGATGAAGTTGAAAGAAAGTTTGGTGTTGAAATTGCAGAATTAGTTGATGGTGTTACTAAGTTATCAAGATTAGAAAATAAAAATAAAGAGTTTTCTGTAGCAGAAAACTTTCGAAAATTAATTCTTGCAACGTCAAAAGATATAAGGGTTTTGCTGGTAAAATTAGCAGATAGACTTCATAATATGAGGACAATTGATTCAATCATTTCAAGCGAAAGAAAAAATCGAATTGCAAAAGAAACGATGGAGATCTACGCACCGTTAGCTGAACGTTTGGGCATGCACAATATTAGAGATGAGCTTGAAGATTTATCTTTTAAAGTATTGAATAATGAAGCAAGACAATTAATATTAGAGAGATTAGAGAAGATTTTTCCAAATACTCAAAAATTATTTTCTGATATTTCTCATGAGTTAGAAATAAAACTTAAAACTAAAAATATTAATGCCATTATCACTGGTAGAGAAAAATCTTGTTTTTCAATTTGGAAAAAAATTCAAACAAAGAAAATTTCTCTTGAGCAAATTACAGATATTATTGGATTTAGAATAATTTTGGAAAATGTTGATGATTGTTATGCAGCTTTAGGAGTAATTCATCAATCTTGGAAAACTATACCTGGACGATTTAAAGATTATATTTCCACCCCAAAATCTAATAATTATTCTTCGTTACACACTGCTGTTATAGGACCTTTTAAGCAAAGAATTGAAATACAAATAAGAACAAAAAAAATGCATGATTTTGCAGAACGTGGAATTGCATCTCACTGGATTTATAAAGATAATGAAAAAACAACATCTGATTCAGTTCAAAATTTTAATTGGCTAAAAGATTTAGTGGAACTTATTGAAAGCGGTGAAAACCCTGAGCATTATTTAGAGTATACAAAATTACAACTCTATCAAGATCAAGTTTTTTGTTTTACACCAAAAGGTGCTGTCATTAGATTACCTTCAAAAGCTACAGCTATTGATTTTGCCTATGCAGTACATTCAGATATTGGTGACGCATGTATCGGTGTTAAAATAAACGGTAAAGAATTACCTTTGCAAACCTCTTTGTCAAATGGAGACCAGGTTGAAATTATAACTTCTACAAAAAAATCTCCATCCTTGCATTGGTTATCTTTTTCTAAAACTGGAAAAGCGAGAGCCTCTATTAGAAAATACTGGCATGACAAAATGCCTGCTAATAAAGTTAGCAAAGTTCATAAAAGCAGTATTTGGGTGTTATTAAGTCATAGAGCCGGTACTCTCGGAGAGATTTGCAGTTTAATAGGTGCTAATAAATGTAATATTTTTAATGTAGAACTAGTTGATAAAAAAGAGGATTTTTTAAGTTTTATTTTTGATCTTGAGATAAATAATCTTAAAGATTTTACTAATTTAATATCTGAGCTTAAGTCTAGATCTTTAAACTTCAGAATTATAAGAAACAGAAAAGTAGAAAAATAATGTTAGATGAAAAAAAAACTATTGAATTATTAAAAGAAACAGGAGCATTACTGGAAGGTCATTTTATTCTTTCCTCAGGACTAAGAAGTGACAAATATATTCAGTGCGCAAAGCTTTTGATGTTTCCTAAAATATCAGAATTAATATGCAAATCTCTTTCGGAAAAAATTAAGCTTTTGAACTTAGCCTGTGATGCCGTTGTATCACCTGCGATTGGAGGGATTTTAGCTGGATATGAAGTTTCTAGACACTTAGATGTGCCTAGTTTTTTTACTGAACGAGTTGATGGTACATTTGCTTTAAGAAGGGGATTTGATTTGGCTAATTTTAAGAATATTTTAATAGTTGAGGATGTGATTACTACTGGAAAATCAAGTTTAGAATGTGCAAAGTGTATAGAGGATAATGGCGGAGCAGTTTCTGGCTACGCCTGTATTATTGATAGATCATCAGGAAATTCTCTTATTCAAGATAAAATTGTGTCTCAAGTGCAATTCAATATTCCAACATACAAACCAGAGAATTTACCAGATCATTTAAAAAACATTACTGCTGTCAAACCAGGTAGTAGAGAAGTTTTGTAATTAAGATGAAATATAGGCTTGGCGTTAATATTGATCATGTGGCAACTTTACGAAATGCCAGAGGAGAAGGTTATCCTTCTATTAAAATCGCTGCACTTACATGCATTAAAGCAGGTGCAGATTTGATTACAGTTCATTTGCGTGAAGATCAAAGACACATTAAACCCAAAGATGTAATAAATTTAAAAAAAATTTTAAATAAACCACTTAATTTAGAAATGGCTTTAACAAACGAAATGATAGATTTTGCAATTAAAATAAGACCAACTTTTGTTTGTATAGTTCCTGAAAAAAGAAAAGAGTTAACCACTGAAGGAGGATTAAACTTATTTAATAATATTAATTATTTAAAAAAAAGTATTTGCAAGCTTCAATCTAACAACATTAAAGTTTCATTATTTATTGATCCTAGTTTGAAAAATATTAAACAAGCGATCAAATTGAATACGAATAATATTGAATTGCACACTGGAAAATATTGTAAACTTCTTCAAACAAACAAAAAAAACAAAGCTCTAAAGGAGTTTAAAAAAATTAAAATAGCAGCTAAATACGCTTTTCAGAATAAAATAAATGTTCATTGTGGCCATGGTCTTGATTACAGAAGTACAAAAAATATTAAAAAAATAAAAGAAATTTTGGAGTTTAACATTGGGCATTTTATTATATCTGAGTCAGTTTTTTATGGTCTCGGCAATGTTGTGAAAAAATTTTCCAAAATCATTAGTAATTAAATGAAAATAATTGGTGTAGGTACTGACATTGTAAATATAAGAAGGATTGAAAATATATGTAAAAAAAATAAACACTTATTTCTAAAAAAAATTTTTACCAATAAAGAAATTAAAATTCTTACAAAATATAAATTAAAACAAGGTTCAAAAATTGCAATGCGTTTTGCGGCGAAAGAGGCTTTGTCAAAAGCCCTTGGAACAGGTATTGGCAAAAAACTTTCGTTTTTAGATTTTGAAGTTTTGAATTTATCATCTGGCCAGCCGTATTTTTTTTTTAAGAATAAACAAATATTTAAAAATTTAAATTCCTACTTAAGTATGTCTGACGATTATCCTTGGGCTCTAGCTTTTGTAGTAATAACTAAATAAAAATAATGAATAAAATTAAAATTATTGAAAATATAAAAACAGTATTGATTGCATTACTGCTTGCTCTAATTATTAGATCATTATTATTACAACCATTTTATATTCCATCCTCCTCTATGGAACAAACACTTCTGGTAGGGGACAGGCTTTTTGTTACAAAATATTCTTATGGATACAGCAGACACTCGCTACCCTTTAGTCCAGAAATTTTTTTAGGTCGATTTTTTTTTAAAGAGCCCAAAAGAGGAGATGTGATAGTATTTAAAACACCATCTGATAATAGAACTGATTACATTAAACGTTTAATAGGTTTGCCAGGGGACTCAATACAATTAATTGAAGGGGATCTTTACTTAAATAATATAAAAATAAATAAAACTTTTTCAAAAAAAACTACAGTTTTTTGCGGCAATCAAACATTTATAGCAAGTGAGTATTTAGAAAAAATTTCCAATAATAAATCTTATAGAATTTACTATGCAAATGAAAATTCCATGAGGAATACTGATTTGTACAAAGTTCCAAAAGATCATTATTTTTTTATGGGGGATAATAGAGATTGTTCTAAAGATAGTAGATTTCTATCTAGTGTAGGCTATGTGCATAAAGACAATCTGGTAGGGAAAGCTCAGTTTTTATTTTTTTCCAATGATGAGAATATTGGAAATTTTTTTACTTTTTGGAAATGGCATAAATCAATAAGATTTGACAGAATTTTAAATAAAATTATTTAATGATTAACAATATTTTAAAAAAAGTACAAAATATCTTGGGCATAAAATTTAATGACCTAAATTTACTAACAAGAGCTCTTACTCACAAAAGTATTACCAAAATATCCGAGTCAAATAATGAAAGATTGGAATTTATTGGAGACAGGGTCTTAGGATTAGTTATCGCAACTGAATTAGCACGTTTATATCCTTTGGATGCAGAGGGAGTCTTGGACAAAAAACTAGCTTCTTTAGTAAACAAAAAAATTTGCGCCGATGTAGTTAAAAATCTAAAAATTGAAAAATATATAATATTAAGCAACTCTCAAAAAAAAAATAAAATAGGATTTGAAAAAATTTATGGAGATTTATGCGAGAGCCTAATTGGCGCTGTTTACCTTGACCAAGGGTTTGATAAGGTTACTCAGTTTATTTTAAGAATTTGGGAAATGAATATAAAAAAAACTATAATAATTCAAATTGATTCTAAAACTAAATTACAAGAATACTCCCTTAAGAAATATAAAGAGCTGCCAGTATACAAAAACTTATCAAACGAAGGCCCATCGCATAAACCTGTCTTCAAAGTTTCGGTTAAAATAAATGATAGCAAAGCTTGCATTGGAGTAGGTAGTTCTAAAAAAATTGCAGAACAAGCAGCTGCTCACAAGCTTATAGAATCTCTAAATTTATGACTAAAAAATGCGGCTATGTAGCAATATCTGGTCCTACAAATGCTGGAAAATCTACATTACTAAATTCTATTTTTGAAAAAAAAGTATCAATAGTTTCTCATAAAGTTCAAACTACTCTTAAATCGATGGATGCAGTAAAAAATTATCTAAATTCTCAAATTATATTTATAGATACTCCCGGTTTATATCAAAAAAAAAATGATATTAATTTTTATAAAGACGTTTTGTCTAGTATAGACAGATCTGATATTTTATTGATTATTTTAGATATTACTTCAAAATTTCTTTACTTAGACCAGATTGAAAAGATTATTAAAAATTATAAAAAAAAAAAATTATTAATTATTAATAAAATAGATTTAGTAGATAATGATTATATTCTTAAAAAAATTTCTGATATAAAATTTATCAATCTTTTTGATGAAATATTTTATGTATCAGCACTTAAAAAAAAAAATATTACAAAACTGTTAAGTAAAATATCTGAATTTTTACCAAGTCAAGAATGGATTTATAAAAAAAACAATCAAACAAATATTAGCAAAGAAGTGTTTTTAGCAGAAATAACCAGGGAATCTATACTAAAATATATTAATCAAGAAATACCTTATCAAGTAAATATTACTACAGATAAAGTGGTAAAGTCCCTCCATTATACCGTCCATCAAAAAATTACTGTAAATACATTGAGTCACAAAAAAATAATCTTAGGAAAAAATGGTCATTCAATTAAATCAATTGGAATTTACGCAAGATCAGAAATGGAGAAAATTTTTAAATCTAAAGTAAATTTATTTTTAAAAGTTCTTTTAAAAAAGAAATAATGATTTGGACAGATACTGGATATTTGCTAAAAATAAATAATTTTTCTGAAAACTCTTCTGTAGCCACTTTTTTAACTAATTCTCATGGATTGCATAATGGAATTATATATGGCGCAACATCAAGGAGTAAAAAAAAATATCTTCAACTTGGTAACAAATTTATCATTAATTGGAAATCTAAATCAGAAGACTCTTTGGGATATTATAATTTAGAACTACTAGACGCCATATCTTCTAAATTTTTTGATCATCCAAAAAAATTAAATTTAATTTTATGTTTGTCCGAACTTTGTTGTAAACTCTTAGCTGAGAGACATAGTTATTCAGACTTGTATGAGTATACCGATTCATTTTTATCAAATATTTTAAATAAAGAATTTTTAAAATTATACGTCTGCTGGGAACAGGAGTTGCTTAAGTCAATAGGTTTTGAAATCAATCCTGATAATAAGAATTTTAATTTTTATATTGACGATAACAAGAACTGGATTTTTCAAATTGATAATAATAAATTTTTATACCCCAATTTTTTAATTGACACATCTGCAATTTATGATGATAGAGATCTTTATAGGGGATTTGTTATTAATAGGTTTATAATGAAAAAATTCATATTTGATCCAAATAAAATAAAATTTCCAATCATTAGAGAAAGAATTGAAAAAAGTATCAATGAAAATTAATAATATAAGTGAAGATCAATTAAAAAATCAATTTGCAAAAAAATATTTAGCATATGCACTTTCAACAATAACCCAGCGAGCACTACCTGATGTTCGTGATGGATTAAAGCCTGTTCATAGAAGACTAATTTATGCAATGTATCTCCTAGATTTAAGTCCTAAATCTAGTTTTAAAAAATCTGCAAGAGTAGTTGGTGATGTTATAGGTAAATTTCATCCTCATGGTGATCAGTCAGTATACGACGCATTAGTGCGCCTCGCTCAGGATTTTTCTACAAGATATACTTTAATAAATGGACAGGGAAATTTTGGTAATATTGACGGAGATAATGCAGCAGCAATGCGATATACAGAAACAAAATTAACTGAAGTTTCACAGTTTTTATTAAAGGACATAGAGTTTGATACAGTTGACTTCCGAAAAACCTATGATGGAGAATTAAGCGAACCTCTAGTTCTACCTTCTGCTTTCCCAAATTTATTGGCGAACGGGTCTTCTGGTATTGCCGTTGGTATGGCCACCAATATTCCTCCTCACAATGTTGAGGAGATATGTTTAGCTTTAAAACATCTCAATAATAACAAAAATTGTAGTGTAAAAGATTTGTTAAAGTTTATTCAAGGACCAGATTTTCCAACAGGTGGTATTCTTAATTTAGATAAAAATGAGATTACTAAGGCATATACCTCCGGTAAAGGTTTTTTTGAATTAAGAGCAAAATATAAAGTTGAAGAACTTGGTAAAGGCCAGTATCAAATATCTGTAACGCAAATTCCTTATCAAGTTAATAAATCAAAATTAATCGAAAAAATAGCCGATCTAATAATAAATAAAAAAAACAAACTTATAGATAACGTAATAGATGAATCTGATGAAAATATAAGAATAGTTATTCGACCTAAAAATAGAAATGTAGATCCATTAATTCTAATGAACAGTTTGTATCAGCAAACTGAACTTGAAGTTAAATTTTTTCTAAATTTAAATGTTTTAAATTTTAAATTAGAGCCCAGAGTAATGTCGTTAAAAGATGTTCTGGTAAGCTTTTTAAAACATCGCTATGAAATTTTACAAAGAAGATCAAAGTTTGAATTAAATAAAATCAATCTTAGATTGGAAATTTTAAAAGGATTTATAATTGTTTATAAGCATTTAAATAATATTATAAAAATTATAAGAAACTCAAATAATCCTAAGACAGAATTAATTAAAAAATACAAGTTCACGGAAAATCAAGTAAATGCAATATTAGATATGAAACTTAGGAGTTTGAGAAAAATAGAACAAAAAGAAATTGAAGATGAAAATTCAAAATTATTAAAAAAAAAGAAGTTTTTAATAAATTTATTATCATCAAGATCTTTGCAAAAGAAAGAAGTTGATAATGAGCTTGAAGATGTAATCAATATTTTTGGAAATAGTTCTGTTTACGGAGCTAGAAAAACTGCACTACAAAAATTTAACAAAATTGACACTTCTGAAATTGAGGAGGAATTAAAATCCGATGATCCAATTAATTTAATAATTTCTAAAAATGGTTTTTTAAAATCAAGAATTGGAAATTCTAATATTGTAGATAGAAAAATTTTATTAGACAATGAATTTATATTATTGAATGGAAAAAAATCAGATAAATTTATATTTTGTTCTTCCCATGGCAAAGTTTATACAATTGATGGATCTAATTTAGTTTTTGGATCTTCAAAGGGAAAGCCTTTTTCCTCATACTTTTCAATGACTGACAATGAGCAAATTGTTGATGCTTTTTTATTTAGGGAAAAAATGAAAATATTATTTTGTTCTAAAAATGGGTATGCTTTTTTTGTTAATTCTAATCATTTGCTTTCAAACAAAAAGTCAGGAAAAAAAGTATTTAAACTTAAAAAAAATGATTTTTTAACCTCAACTATTTCTGTTAATCATAATCAAAAATATTTTGTTCTCTTTACCGTTAAGAATAATATTGAGCACCGCTGTTTAGTAATTAACACTAATGAGGTTCCAGAATTTGAAAAAGGTTCTGGTGTAATTTTGTTTAAACCGCATAACACAAACTTATATTCTCTGGCTATTTTGGATGAAAAACTTCAATTATTTGATAATTTTTCAAATAAAATTTATTCAAAAATTGACTTTAAAAAATTTATATCAAGTAGGGCGAAACAGGGAAAGTTAATCAAGATTGATAAAGATGCGAACAATTTTTTTAGAGGATATGATAATAATTTAAGAATATTTTGATAAAGTTATGAATTCTATAAATCTCCGAAAATGCTTTTCATTATTTGCAACTGGAATAACCTCTGTCATTTCTAAAAATAAAAAAAATTACGTAGGTATAACAGTGAATTCATTTTCCTCTGTTTCATTAGACCCACCTTTGGTTATGTGGTGTATTGACAAAAAATCTTCTTCTTTGAGTTTTTTTGTTAAAAAGAATGTAGAATATAAAATAATTTTTTTATCTAGTAATCAAAAAACAATTTCTAATCAATTAGCAAGTCCTAACAATACTATTGATAAGAAATTATACTTATCAATTATTAAAAATTCTATGGGATATCTTAACTGCAGGTTATATAAAAAAATTAATGCTGGTGATCATTTTATTATTTTACACAAAGTAAAAAATTTTAAGGTATTAAAAAGCAAAAAACCTCTTATTTTTTTTAAGAAAAAATATTCAAACTAATTGTTAACAAAATTTTCTGCAATTTCTATTGCGAAATAGGTAACGACGGCATTTGCTCCAGCTCTTTTAAAAGATAACATCATTTCATATATTGCATGCTCAGGTAAAATTTTTTTATCTATAGCATTTTTTATCATACTGTATTCACCAGAAACGTTATAAGCTATAATAGGTATATTAAACTTATTTTTTACAGCTGAAATTATATCTAGATAAGCTAGTGCTGGCTTTATCATAACCATATCTGCACCCTCATCTATATCTAAGCTTATCTCTCTTAAAGATTCTTTTGAATTATGAAAATCCATCTGATAATTTTTTTTATCACTTTTGAGTTTAGAGGCGCTCTTCACGGCATCTCTAAAGGGACCATAAAAACTAGATGCGTATTTTGCCGCGTATGAAAGTATTAGAGTGTCTTTGAAGTTTTGTTTTTCTAAAGCTTTTCTAATTTCGCCAATTCTTCCATCCATCATATCTGATGGTGCAATAACATCACATCCTGCCTGTGCTTGAATTAAAGATTGCTTTATAAGCATCTTAATTGTTTCATCATTATCAACAATATTGTTTTTTAAGATCCCGTCATGACCGTGAGATGTGTAAGGATCTAGAGCGACATCACAAATAATTCCAATCTCATTATTATATTTTTTTTTTATTTCTTTTACTGCTCTGCAAACTAAATTATTTTTATTTATGGCTTCGCTTCCATATTGATCTTTTTTATCATTATTAATTTGAGGGAATAATGCAATGGCAGGAATTTTATTTTTTAGGGCTTTTTCAATTATTTTATGCATTGTATCCAAGCTATATCTAAAGACATTTGGCATCGATGTTATTTCTTCGTTTATTTTTTTTCCTTCTTTTATAAATATTGGCAATATGAGATCTGAGGTTGAAATATTATTTTCTTGAATTAGTCTTCTAGACCATTCGTTTAACCTGGTTCTTCTTAGTCTCGTAAGTGGATACATTTTTTACAAACAATAATTGAATTATTCTTTTAGTTTAAAATATTTATAAATATATACCAAATATTGTAGTTTTTTGGCCTATCTTGTATATATCTAGTCGTTAATGACTGTTAAATCAAAATTCATTACTAAAAATGTATTAATCGCATCAGATCATGCTGGTTTTTTATTAAAAGAAAAAGTTATCCAAACTTTAAAAAAAGAGAAATTAAAAATTAATGACTTGGGAACGCAAAGTAGCGATCAATCCGTCGATTACCCACTCTTTGCTGAGAAACTTTGTAAAAAAATTAATTCAAAAAATATTGGAATTTTGATTTGTGGTACTGGTATAGGCATGTCTATTGCAGCAAATAGATATAAAAATATTAGAGCAGCATTAGTAAGTTCAGTAAAAACGGCTGTACTATCAAGAGAGCATAACAACGCAAATATTCTTTGTATTGGCTCGAGATTTACTTCCACAAAAGTAGCAATTAAATACATCTTGTCTTTTTTGGTTACAAAATTTGCAGGTGGTAGACATTTGCGAAGAGTCAAGTTACTAGGATAAAAGATGTCTCAAGAGAAAATCTATATAAATAACTTTTTCAATAGAAGTTTAAAGCAATCGGACCCAGATCTGCACTTATCTATTACAAAGGAACTGGAGAGACAAAAAACACATCTAGAATTGATCGCATCAGAAAATATTGTATCTCAAGCTGTGCTTGATGCGCAGGGATCGGTTCTAACTAACAAATATGCTGAAGGATATCCTGGCAAAAGATATTATGGAGGTTGTGAGTTTGTAGATATTGCGGAGGATCTTGCCATTGAAAGAGCAAAAAAATTATTTAATGTTAACTTTGCTAATGTCCAGCCTCACTCTGGTGCACAAGCTAATGGAGCTGTTTTTCTGGCATTGCTAAATCCTGGAGATACAATTTTAGGTATGGGTATTGATCAGGGTGGGCATTTAACCCATGGAGCTGCTCCAGCTCAATCTGGTAAGTGGTTTAATGCAGTTGCTTATGGTGTCGATAAAAAAACAGGTTTAATAAATTATGATGAGGTTATGGATATTGCTAAAAAAAATATGCCAAAACTTATTATAGCGGGTGGTAGTGCTTACTCCAGAATTATTGACTTTAAAAAATTTAAAGAAATCTCTGACACTGTTGGTGCTAAATTATTAGTGGATATGGCACATTTTTCAGGATTGGTTGCTGGTCAAGTTTATCCAAATCCTTGTGATTATGCTGATGTTGTAACATCGACTACTCATAAAGTTCTAAGAGGTCCAAGAGGTGGCATTATCTTAACAAATAACGAGGAGCTATCAAAAAAATTTAATTCGGCAGTTTTTCCTGGTTTGCAGGGTGGACCATTAATGCATGTGATCGCAGGAAAAGCCGTATGTTTTAAAGAAGCGCTTTCTGAAGAATTTAGATCTTATGCAAAAAATGTAATTTCAAATGCAAAAATATTATCTGAAACATTAAAAAACTTAGGACTTGAAATTTTTTCTGGGGGTACTGATACACATTTAGTTCTAATAGATTTGAGACCGTTTGGCTTAACTGGAAAAGAAGCTGAAATTTCTTTAGGTAAAGCTAATTTAACATGCAATAAAAATGGTATTCCTTATGATGAGCAAAAACCATGGATAACATCAGGAATAAGACTAGGGACACCGGCATGTACGACAAGAGGTCTTGGATTGGCAGAATTTAAGATTGTTGGTGAATTAATTTATAAAGTTTTGGTTGGTTTGAGAGATAATAGAGAAAATAATAGTTTAATTGAAAATAAAGTAAAAGACCAAGTTAAAGAGCTTTGTTCAAAATTTCCAATTTACTAAATTTATGATTTGTCCATTTTGTAAAGAAAAAGATACATCCGTGATAGACTCTAGAGCCACGGAAGATGGCACAGCAATAAGAAGAAGAAGACAAAGCAACTGTTGTAATCAAAGATTTACAACTTTTGAACGCGTACAATTCAGGGAAATTACAGTTGTAAAAAAAAATGGCAGAAAATCTCCATTTGATAGAGATAAGCTTACTAGATCAGTGATAATTTCGCTAAGAAAACGTCCTGTTGATGCAGATACTATTGAAAAATTTGTCTCAAGAATTTACAGAAATCTTGAAGATCTTGGTCAAAACGAGGTTATGTCTACAACTATTGGTAAATTTGTAATGGACGGGCTTAAGGAAATAGATCCAGTTGCGTATGTAAGGTTTGCTTCTGTTTACACGAATTTTAAAGAAGTCAAAGATTTCGAAGAATTTGTGGACAAAATTAATGTCCCAAAAAATAAATAAATTTTATCAAAATTATTTTATAGAGCTTGCATTTAAGCTTGCAAAAATAAATCTGTATAAAACTGGAGAAAATCCATCAGTGGGGTGTGTATTAACTGATTTTGATAATAAAATATTATCTACAGGAATTACCTCGATAAATGGTAGGCCTCATGCAGAGAGTAATGCTTTACATAAAGTTTTCAAAAATAAAAATAATAAAAAAAGATTATTTGTAACTCTTGAGCCATGCTCTCATTACGGACAAACACCACCATGTGTAAATAATATAAAAAATAAAAATATTAATGAAGTATATTTCTCTCATTTTGATAAAAATCCTATTGTTAATAGAAGAGGTTATCTTTTTTTAAAAAAAAATAAAATAAATACTGCATTAATTAAAAGAAATAAAAAATTCTATTATGAATATGAATATTCATTAAAAAATAAAATTCCATTTGTTTCTGCAAAATTAGCAATAACAGAAAAATTTGATAGCAATGTCTATGGAAAAAAATATTTTACAAATCCAAAAGCTCTTAAATTTTCTCATTTATTGAGATATTTTAATGATTCAATTTTAGTAGGAAAAAATACTTTTTTAAAAGATTGTCCAAAACTAAATTGTAGAATTGAAGGTTTAAAACAACATTCACCAAAGATATTTATTATTAATAAAAATTTAGATATTAAAATGAAAAATTTAAAATTTTACTGCAATAAAATTAATATTTTTCATTCCTGTGACGATACAAATAAGATTTTAAAATATAAAAAGTATTTTAATCTAATCAAGTTAAGAGCAAATGATGGATTTATCGAACCAATTGAAATTTTAAAAAATATTTATCAACTTGGATCAAGAAGACTGTTAATAGAGGGCGGTGTAAAAACTTTAGAATTATTTCAAAAGAAAAAATTAATTAATAAGAGCTATATTATTAAAACAACTAAAGTTATTGGTAAATCCCACAATTCAGCAAAGCTATATATATCGAATGCCTTTAAGCATACATTCGCCAAATACAAAGTTGATATTAATTTAGATGATAATACGTTATTTATAAAATAAACATATGTTTACCGGAATAATTAAAAGCACAGCAAAAATAGTCTCTAATACAAAAAAATCAAAAGGCTATGAATTGGTTATTTTATCAGATTTAAAATGTTCAAAAAAAGATATAGGTAGCTCAATTAGTGTGAACGGAGTTTGTTTAACTCTTACATCATTTATCAAAAAAAAATTATTTTTTTTTATTTCGTATAAAACTTTTGAATTAACTAATTTCAAGTATTTAACGAAAAATTCGCTGGTTAATTTAGAGAGATCTTTAAAATTTGGTGATGAAATTGCAGGCCATTTTGTTCAAGGACACGTTGATACTACTGGAAAAGTTAAATTAATTAAAAAAAAATTAAAAACATGGACCGTTTTTCTTTCTGTTGCCCCTGTTTATTCATCTTACTTAATTGACAAAGGATCAATCTCAATTAATGGAGTATCATTAACAATTGTCAAAGCTAGCAAAAATATTTTTAGTTTAGTTATAATTCCACATACTTTAAAACAAACTAATTTAATCACTTTATCTAAAGATGATGTTGTAAATATTGAATTTGATATTGTTATTAAATATTTACGAAAAATTGAAAAAAAATGAAAAAAAATATTTATTCTAAGATTGAGACGATAATATCTGATGCTAAAAAAGGTAAAATTTTTATTCTTGTTGACGATGAAAATAGAGAAAATGAAGGTGACTTAGTTTTTCTAGCAAAAAAAACAACTCCTGAAAAAATAAATTTTATGGCAAAATATGGAAGAGGTCTTATTTGTTTAGCCTTAGATAAAAACAAAGCTGATCAACTAGGTCTGCAATTAATGCCAAGCTCAAATCAATCTCGATTAAAAACTGCTTTTACAGTAAGCATTGAGGCAAGAAGAGGTGTCACAACAGGAATATCGGCACATGATCGTTGTAAGACAATTTTAACTGCTATCAAGACCAGAGCAACCAAAAAAGATATATCTACTCCTGGTCACATATTTCCTTTAGTTGCAAGAAACGGAGGTACATTAGTTAGGGCAGGGCATACAGAAGCCTCGGTTGATATAGCCAAACTATCTAATTGCGGTTCATCTGCTGTAATCTGTGAAATTATGAATGAAGATGGATCGATGGCGAAAGGTGCTCAATTAGAAAAATATGCAAAAAAACATAAATTGAAAATTGCAAAAATTGAGGACCTAATTTCCTATAGATTAAAAAAAGAAAATCAAATTTATTTAAAAGAAAAAAAATTTTTAAGTTTAGAAAACTCAAAATATCTTTTAAAAACTTTTGTAAATAAAATTGATGGCCTGAATCATTTGGCTATTATAAAAGGATCAAATTTAACTAACACTCCTAGAGTAAGAGTTTTATCATCAGGGTCACTAGATATTTTTTTTAATAAAAGCATAAATTCAAAAGTTAAAAAAACATTAAATTTTTTTAGTAAGTTTGATAATTGCGTGTTAATAATTATTAATCACGGAGATCTTTCTGAACTTCCGAGCCCTGTATCATCTAAAAATATTAATAAAAATTATTTAAATAATAATTCACTTAGATATTACGGAGTTGGTGCTCAAATTCTAAAGAGTTTGGGAATTAAAAAAATGATACTTGTATCAAGTTCTAAAAAAAGATTAGTTGCTCTTGATGGATTTGGAATTAAAATCATTAAACAAGAAATATTAAAATGAAAAAAAAGGGATTAATTGTTATTTCTGACTATTATCAGGATATATCTAAAAATTTATTGATAAATTGCACTGCAATTTTAAAGAGCAAAAAGTATCTTTTTGACATAAAAACAGTTTCAGGGTCACTTGAAATACCAACGCTTATTTCACATTATATAAAAAAAAATAAGTACAGTTTTTACATTGCGTTAGGCTGTATAATTAAAGGCCAGACTCCTCATTTTGATTTTATTTCTAATGCTATAGTTAATTCATTATTGTCATTATCAATTTCATCTGGAAAACCAGTTACAAATGGCATCATTACATCATTGAATTATAGGCAAGCTATTGAAAGAAGCTCAAAGTCAAAGTCTAAGAATAAAGGTGTTGAGGCCGCAAAAGCTGCAATTTCTATTTTAGATAATATATAAATGAAAGGCAGTTCTAGACTAATTATTGTTCAAAAAATTTACGAAAAAATTTCAGATTCAAGTCATCAAATTACCTTTCCTAAAAATAGCTATTTAAGAATTATAAAAAAAGTTTTTAATGGTTTTTTTGAAAAAGAAATTGAAATAGAGGAAGTTTTAAAAAAAAACCTTTCGTCTAATGTAAGTTATAAAAATTTAGATATGATACTTAAGATAATTTTAAAAGCTGCAATTTTTGAAATTTTGTATATGCGAAAGATTCCCTTTAGAGTTGTTATAAATGAGTATCTATCAGTTACTAATATGTACTATGATACAAAGCAAAAATCCTTAGTAAATGCTGTACTAGACTCAGTATTTAAGTCCCAAAAACAGTAAATTTTCATATTTTAGAAAGTTTTAAAAAACTTATAATTATTACTATTTTATTGATTTTTGGGCATAATTTTGGCATGTATCCCTTTTTTCGAAATCAACAAAATAAAGGAATCAAATATGCTAAGTCCAGATCTAGTTTTAAATCTTGTAATAGGATGTGGAGTAATTTCAGTACTCTATGGTTTTGTCGCAAGTAAACAAATTTTAAATTCAAGCGCCGGTAATGAAAAAATGCAAGAAATTGCATCTGCAATTCAAATCGGAGCAAAAGCATATCTTGATAGACAATATAAAACAATTGCATTAGTTGGTTTTGCTGTTTTAATTTTAATCGTTATTCTTTTTAGTAAATGGGTTGGTTTAGGATATTTAATAGGAGCTACTTTGTCAGGCATCGCTGGTTATGTGGGAATGTTAATTTCTGTTCAAGCGAACGTTAGAACTGCAGAAGCTTCAAGAAAAGGTTTGGCGCAAGGTCTTAATATAGCTTTTAAATCTGGAGCAGTTACTGGAATGTTAGTTGCTGGCTTGGCTTTGTTAGCAATTGCTGTTTATTATTATTTTTTAATTCAATATAAAGTTGAAGAGAGAGAAGTGGTTAATGCTCTTGGTCGCTTTAGGTTTTGGTGCTTCCTTAATTTCTATATTTGCAAGATTAGGTGGAGGAATTTTTACTAAAGGAGCTGACGTTGGAGCTGATTTAGTTGGTAAAGTTGAAGCTGGAATTCCAGAAGATGATCCTAGAAATCCTGCTGTTATTGCTGACAACGTTGGAGATAACGTTGGTGATTGTGCAGGTATGGCTGCTGATTTGTTTGAAACTTATGCTGTAACAATTGTTGCAACAATGGTTTTGGCTTCAATCTTCTTTCACAATGATTTAGGCATGATGATATATCCTTTGAGTATTGGTGGAGCTTGTTTGCTCACTTCTATTATAGGAACTTTTTTTGTGAAACTTGGAAAAAAGAAAAATATAATGGGAGCTCTTTATAAAGGGTTTCTTAGTATCTGCAATTTTATCATTAATAGTGTTATATCCTGTTACAGATTATGTTATTGGCTTATCAAAAACGTACACCATTAAAGATCTGAAATTTACTGGATTAAGTTTATACATTTGTGGTGTTATAGGCTTGATTATCACAGGACTTTTAATCTGGATAACTGAATACTACACTGGTACAAATTATAGACCGGTTCAATCAGTTGCAAAAGCTTCAACAACAGGTCACGGTACTAACGTTATTCAAGGCTTGGCAGTTTCAATGGAAGCTACAGCTATTCCTGCACTTATTATAGTTGTTGGAATTATTTCTACAAATTTAATAGCAGGTCTTTATGGTATTGCTATTGCCGTAACTACAATGTTAGCATTAACTGGAATGGTTGTGGCATTAGATGCTTATGGCCCTGTTACTGATAACGCAGGTGGTATTGCTGAAATGTCTAAACTTCCAAAAAGTGTTAGAAAAACTACTGATGCTTTAGATGCTGTAGGAAACACTACTAAAGCAGTTACAAAAGGTTATGCAATTGGTTCTGCAGGGTTAGGTGCATTAGTTTTATTTGCTGCATACACTGAAGATATTAAATATTTTTCTTCTCAAGCTGGATCATCATTAAAGGGTGTTGTAGTAACATTTGATTTATCAAATCCTTATGTTGTTGTTGGTTTATTGATTGGTGGATTGTTACCATATCTTTTTGCCTCCATGGGAATGCAAGCAGTTGGTAGAGCGGGTGGAGCAGTTGTAATTGAGGTAAGAAGACAATTTAAAAAAATACCTGGAATTATGAAAGGTACTGCAAAACCAGATTATAGAAATTGTGTTGATATTTTAACAAAAGCTGCAATTAAGGAAATGGTAATACCTTCAATGCTACCAGTTCTTTCTCCGATAGTTTTGTATTATGTAATATTTTCTTTTGCTGGTCAGGTTGCAGCACTTGCTGCTCTTGGCGCAATGCTTATTAGGAGTTATTGTGACTGGTCTTTTTCTTAGCAATATCAATGACAGCTGGCGGCGGTGCTTGGGATAATGCAAAAAAATATATTGAAGATGGCAATTTTGGTGGCAAAGGATCTGAGGCTCATAAAGCTGCTGTAACAGGAGATACAGTTGGAGATCCATACAAAGACACAGCTGGTCCAGCAGTAAATCCAATGATTAAAATTACTAATATTGTTGCATTACTTATTATTAGCAATTATTGCTGGATAATTAATTTTATTTAATTATATTTTTTTGAGTTTTGCAATCTTTTTTTCATACTAGAAAAAAATTTTTTTGAATAAAGAGTTGACTCTATAGATAGACTTCTGTTGTTATGATTCATCAAAATCTATTTTCATTAATGTCATTTATAGTTAATAATTTTATATTTTTAACAATACCTTTATTATCAAATTCAATAATTAAAATATTATTTTTTAATATTATTTTTTTACCATAAATAATTTATTTTTTATTCAGTTTCAAAATATATCCAAGTATTTTCATCAGGATATTCTTTTAACAATAGTGTTCACCAAGTATATTTGATAACATCATTTTTATTGACTTGTTTCAATTTAATAAATTTAGCTTTTTGTTCTAAATTGATAATTCCATGACTAATTTTAATAGACTTATTAGATGCAAGAGCATACAGATAAAAAGAAATGTACAAAATATATTATAATATTTGTTCATTCAATATTAAAGTTAATTTTAAATAATTTATCTATAACATAATTATACATATATTTATATTATTTTATTGATTTACTATTATGAATATTGATAATATATACATATAATTATGGCTGTACCAAAGCGAAAAACATCAAAATCAAGAAAAGGAATGAGAAGATCTCATAGATCTGCTACTTTTAAAAATATTATTGAAGATAAAAAAAGTGGTGAATTTAGATTATCTCATCATGTTGACATGAAAACTGGCATGTATAACGGCAAACAAATATTTAAACCAAAAGTTTAATAAATTATTAATATGAGTCAGGTCTAACTACAGCATTGCAATTGATGCTATGGGTGGTGAACAATTCCCCTGATAAAGTTATAGATGGTTTGAGTTTATTTATTAAAAGAAGATAAAGATTTTTTTTTTAATATTATATGGAAATGAGAATCAAATTATTAGATCTTTAAAAAAATCTAAATATTAATAATTCCTACGAAAATTATCAAAATAATTAATTGTAACTACTATAATTGAAGACAAAGATTCAGTTAGAGATGCTATAAAGATATGGAAAAGATAGTAGTATGTGGAGGGCAATAGAAAGTGTAAAAAATAAAGAATCTGACATTAATTATTTCGTCAGGAAATACTGGGGCGCTATTAGTTATTTCAAAATTAATTATTAAAAATGATCGACGGTATTGACAAACCTGCTCTGGCAGGACTTTGGCCAAATTTTAATGAGCACAAGTATAGTTTTAGATCTTGGTGCAAATATAGATTTTAATGAAAAAAATTATTTAGATTTTTCTAAAATTGGTGCTGAGCTTTATAGGGTAATTTTTGATAAAGATAATCCAACGGTTGGACTTTGCTAAATGTTGGCTCTGAAGAAATAAAAGGACATGAAGAATTAAAAAATTCATTTAATAGTATTAAATATCAAGAATAATAATTTTAAATTTTAATGGATATATTGAAGGTAATCAAATAAAAGATGGAATGTTAGATGTTATTGTTACGGATGGTTTTACAGGAAATATTGCTTTAAAAACAGCAGAAGGAACTGTAAATTATATTAATACAGAAATTAAAAAAATATTTTCATCATCAATGATTTGGTAAAATTATGTTATTTGTTTAGTTATCCTATTATTTAAAAAAATAAAAAAAAATTTAGATCCAAGAAAATATAATGGTGGAATTTTTCTTGGACTTAAATGCACCGGTAATTAAGAGTCATGGATCGGCTGATGGGCTTGCCTTTTTATTACTCAATTAAGTTAGCCAGTAAAATTTTAAAAGGAAATTTGATTAAAAAAATTAAAACAAATTTTAGTAATGATCAGAATTAATTACAAACGTTATATGATTACGATAAATACTTAAATTTTTTTAACAATCTTTATACAAAAAATAAATTACCCAACTCTATAATTATAAATGGGGAAGAGGGTATAGGAAAAAAAACTTTTATAGTTAATTTTCTTACAAACACTCGTTAAAAATAGCAAACGAATTAAGCTCGAATGTTGTTATAGAGAATATTGATTAATAATTATTATCCCAATAGATAAAATTTATAAATTAAAAAACTCAAAAAACATAGCATCTCAATTGACGAAATTAGAAATGTAATTAATTATTGCTCATCAAACATCTTTGAATGATAAAGCCATAGGTTTGTAATTATATAATAATATTGAAAATTTAAATTTATACGCTACAAACGCATTATTAAAAATATTAGAAAAACCACCTCATAATTTATATCTTTATCTTATTAAAAAATAGCAGAAAGTCTAATTACCTGATACGATATTATCTAGGTGCTTTAAATTAAATATTAAATTATCCAATAAATCAAAAAAACAGTATATTTAAAAATTTGATTAAATGATTTTGATTTAAAAAATTTTAAAAATTTTGATATTTTTAATAAATTTGATACTCATGGTTCTAAAATTAATAGAATATTATTTTTAAAAGAAAATAATTTGGAAGATCAAAGTTTACTAAATATCATTAATTATTGCATAAATGATTATAATAAAAATAAAAACTTTTCATCATTACTTTATGCAGTTCAATTTTATAAAAATTATTTTTATCTAAATATGAAAGATAATTTTTTTAAGTTTAATAAACTTTTTAATAATTTTAGAAATGATATAAATAAAATATTAAATTATAATATAAATATTGATATTTACTAAGTATCTTATAAATTAGTTGTTAATGAAAAAGACTTTTTATATTACTACACCAATTTATTATCCATCAGCAAAGCCGCATATGGGTCATGCATATTCCAGTATATCTGCAGATGTAATTGCTAGATTTAAAAGATTAGAGGATTACGAATGTTCATCTTTTTGACTGGTACTGATGAGCATGGTCAAAAAATTCAAAAAGCTGCAGAAAAAGAAAATAAAAACTCCCTTAGAATTTTGTGATCAAATATCTAAAATTTTTTTAGATTTATGCTCAACCCTAAATTTAAGTAATACTGATTTTATTAGAACTACTGAGAAAAGACATTACGATACTGTGCAACACTTATGGAACTTATTGCAAAAAAATGATGAAATTTATTTATCAAAATATAGTGGTTGGTATTCTGTTTCAGATGAAGCTTTTTATACACAAGATGAGATTGAAGAAGTAGATGGAATAAAGCGAAATATTGCTAGCGGTAGTTCAGTTGAATGGGTAGAGGAGGAGTCGTATTTTTTTAGATTGTCTAAATGGACTGAGCCATTATTAAAATTTTACAAAGAAAATCCTGATTTTATTCAACCTGAATCTAGAAGAAATGAAGTTGTTAAATTTGTAGAGAGTGGTCTTAAAGATCTATCAATTTCAAGAACTTCTTTTAATTGGGGAATACCAGTTCCTAATGATGATAAACATATAATGTATGTATGGATGGACGCTTTAACAAATTATATAAGTGCTACAAATTATTTTTCTAAAGAAAATAACGATAATTTCTGGCCTGCGGATATCCATATTATAGGTAAAGACATTCTTCGATTTCATGCTGTTTATTGGCCAGCTTTTTTAATGGCTGCTAAAATTAATTTGCCAAAAAAAGTTTTTGGTCATGGATGGATTCTTTCTGGAGAAGAAAAAATGTCAAAATCAAAAGGTAATATATTAGATCCTATTGAAATTATTAAAGAATTTGGTTTAGATGAATTACGTTACTATCTTATGAAAGAGGTAATATATGGTCAAGATGGTAAAATTAATTTAGAAAATTTAAAAAATTGTATCAATAGCGATTTAGCAAACAATATTGGAAACTTAAGTCAAAGAATCATTACAATTCTATTAAAAAAATTTGATGGAAAATTACCAGCAATAAAAAATTTATCAGATATTGATAAGAATATTTTAGAAATAAATGACAGTAAATTTGTTAATTCAATGAATAATTTAGAATTACATAATTATGTAAGACAAATTGTTAATTTTGCCTCTGATGTAAATAAATATGTAAATGATGAGGAGCCGTGGAATACTAAAAAAAATTCTAATGAACGTATTGCAAATATACTTTATGTTGTAATTGAGAGTTTAAAAAAAATATTTATTTTATTGCATCCTATAATGCCAGAAAAATCTGAAAATTTTTTGAAATGTTTATCAATAAAAAAAGAGAATATCACATTAGTTAATTTTAATAAGAAATTAGAGATTGGTTTAGAAATTACATCACCAGGAATTTTATTTAAAAAAATATTATAATGCTTATAGATTCTCATTGTCACTTGACATATGAACCAATGGTCAGTGATATTCGAAAAGTTTTAGATTTGTGTAATGCAAAATCAAGTATCTAAAATTACTAACTATTGGCTACAAATCTGGAAACATCAAAAAAATCTATTCAAATAGCAGAAGCATATAAAAATATATTTTGCACAATCGGGTTACACCCCAATGAGACAGAAAGAGAAGCAATCAATTTTACAGAAATAATAAATTTAGCAAGAAGTTCAAAGAAAATTATTGGAATAGGAGAAACTGGACTGGATTATTATAAATATAAATCAAATAAAAATCTGCAATTCAAATTGATGCTTTTTGTAAAACATATTGATTTAGCTGATCAACTTAAAATTCCAGTAATTGTTCATAATAGAGATGCTGATGATGAACTTTGATAAATATAATTTCTGAAAATGTTAGAAAAAAATCTATAAATTTTTTGATACACTGTTTTACAGGTATCTTTAGAAATGGTAAAAAAATTATTAGATTTAAATTGTTTTATTTCTTTTAGCGGAATAATTACTTTTAATAAAATCTGAAGAATTTAAGAAATGTTGTTGAAGTTTGTACCACTTAGATAAGTATGATGATTGAAACAGATTCGCCCATTTCTTGTCGCCAGAACCATTTAGAGGTAAAAGTAACAATTCCCATCAAATGGTCAAATATGTGGCAGAAAACAATTGCCGAAATTAAGAAATTATCTATTGAATGAGATTGCAATATATAACATCATATAATTTTAATAAATTTTTTTTAAATAATAATGAATATTAATATTTTACTACCTTACAAAGAGCAATTCTTGACAGTACAAATCTCCAGGTGCTGTTTCAATTTTAGTAAAAGATCAATTAAAATATTCAAAATTTAAAAATAATATTAAAGTATTATGGTTCAATTAGTGTCAAAGTAAATTATAAAAATTTTATTTCATTACCAATAATCAAAATCTATTTTTTAAGAAATTTTAATTATGTTAAGAAATTTTGCAAAGTTTAATTAATAACAAAAAATCTATTAATTGAAATACATAATAGACCTTTTTATTTTAAATATTTAAATAAAAAAGTATCCAGATAATAAATTTATACTTTATTTTCATAATAATCCTTTAGATCTTAAATGGTTCTAAAATCTACTAGACGAAAGAAGGTATATTTTAAATAATTGTAATCATATTAATTTTTCTAAGTGAATTGGATAAAGAAATAAATTTTTTACAGATATTAAACCTAATAAATATAAAAATTATACAGTGTAGTATATCCAGGATGTGTTAAACTAAAAAAAATTACCAAATAAAAAGAATATTATAGTTTTTTTCTGGAAAACTAAATTCATGCAAAAGGCTATGATGTTTTTTGTGAAGCTTGCTACGACATTTTTAGCCAAAGCCTACAATGATTGGAAAATTATTATCAGCTGGGAGACGAACCTAGAAGAACGATTCCATTTATAATTCTTGCATAAAAGAACTTGGTCCAATTAAATCATTCTAAGGTTTTAAATTTATTAAAAATATCAAAAATTTCAATTGCTCCATTCTAGATGGGAAGAACCATTAGGAAGATTACCAATTGAAAGTGCCGCAAATGGCATGCGTGTCCATATTAGCTCTACATATGGAGGTTTAATAGAGTCTAATAAGAATGGATTTATAATAAAAAATATTGATTTAAATAAAATTTATAAAGCGCTAATTAAATTATCTAATCACAAAACTTACCAAAAATATCAAAAACAAGCATTTAATAATTTTTCATTTTTTAATAGTGATAAAATTCATGAGATAGATTTAATTAGATCATCTCTTATCGATCAACATAAATCATCAAATAAAACTTTAAAAATTTTACATATTTCAAATTTTAATGACAATGCTAATGGAAGACTTTTTTATAGCACTCAGAGAAAAATAAATAATGGTTTTACTAAAATTAAATGTGATATTTTACCCTTTGATGAAAAATTATTTTTAAGAAATAATTTATCTTTTTTTAAAAAGAAAGAATTGAATAAAAAAATTTTACAATTAGTATTTAATTATTCACCTGATGTAATTATTCTTGGTCACGTAGATACAATAGAGGAATCAACGTTTATTGAAATTAAAAAATACAATTCTAAAATAAAAATAATTCGTATTTACATAGACTCAATCTCAAAGGAATTTATTAAACAAAACAATAAAATTTTGCTGAATAATATAAATCACATTGATCAAGTTTTCATAACATCTAAACCAAACAAATTTTTAAACAAATACAATAATAAATTTTCCTTTATCCCTAATATGACAGATAAAAATATCGATACCTTAAAAAATTTTAATAATCAATCATACGAATATGATTTATTTTTTGCTTTGAGTCATGGTCAAAATAGAGGAAAATTTAAAATAGGTGTAACTGATGAAAGAGATCTTTTTTTAAAAAGGTTGTATAACAAAACTTTTTTTTTAAAAAAATATTTTATTTCAACAGACTTTAATACTCCGCTTTGGGGAAATAATTATTATAAGATATTATCAAAATGCCAAATGGCTTTAAATTTATCCAGAGGTACATTATCAGGATTTTTACTCTAGTGATAGAATTGCATCATTATTTGGAAATGGGTTGTTAGTTTTTTTAGAAAAAAAAACCAAATTTTATAAATTTTTTTCAAAAAATGAGGCCGTGTTTTTTAAAAATATTGATGAACTTGTAAAAAAACTTAAATATTTTAAAAATAATAAAGCAAAATCACGTATGATTGCAAAAAAGGTTATAATAAATATCACAAATATTTTTCTAGTGATGTAGTTTGTAGTTATATTTTAAAAAAGATTAATTTAATTAAAACTAAGAAGAAATTTATTTGGGAAAATATTTAATTTACAGTTTATTTAAAGCATTATTTTTAAATAAATTTGCATCTTTTATGTATCTTCTTACCATTTCAGTAGATTTATGACCCGTCATTTGCATTATACTTCTCTCATCTGCGCCAACGTTTGCTACTGAAGTTGCAAAACCTGATCTCAAGCTATGACCTGAATATAAACTAGCTTGTAATCCTATAGATTCTATTGATTTCTTGACAATTAAAGCAATTAATTTGTCAGAGTAGGGAAATAGTAATGGTTCTTCTTGTTTTGAAATGCATAACCATTCTTTTACAGCTAAAACAGGGCAATACTTGGATTGTTTAAAATAGGGTATGCCTTTTATGTATCCTTCTCCAAATTGATCATTTTTTGAAAAGTTTAGTTTTACTTTTAAACCTTCTTTTACAAATTCTATATCATCAATATTTAAATTTGCTATTTCAGATCTTCTAAATCCTCCAGCAAATCCCAATAGCAATATTGATTTATCTCTTATAATTTGTACATTATTATTTACTATATTCTTTATTTAATTAAATCAATTATATTAATTAAATTATTGTATAATAAGTGGTTTTTTACCTTTTTGATATAGATCCAATTTTTCTTTTTATTCCTATTAGGTTTTCTCTTATCAATGGGTGTCTACAATCAATATGATAGCCTTTAATTTTGTGTATAACATTTATGCTTGCCAACCTGCGTTTCAAGGTGCTGTATTTATTTTTGATTGCTTAAATCAGTCAGGTACAAACCAACCACTTTGGGATTGGTTGGTAAGTACTGAAAACTGTACTTTTGACAAAATTTAACAAAATCCTCAAAGTCTGATTTGTACGCTTTGAGAGTATTTTTAGATTTAGAAAGATTTATATTAACGTTTATTTGATTTTCTAAATCATTAATCTTGTTAATAATTTCATTCATTTCCGATAACCATTAATTATCGGAAATAATATAATTGTTTATAAAATTTGTCAATAGCATTATTTAGATATAATGAATTTTTTTATTAAAACAAAAAATATTAATATTGAATGTTTTTCACTAAAGACAGAAACTTCAAATAAAATAATTCAAAATCTACCAATCAAGGCACAAATAAACACCTGGGGAGATGAAATATACTTTGATACAAAGTTAAGTGGAATTTTGTTAGAAACAGACGCAAAAGAAGTATTTGATCTGGGTGAAATTGCTTATTGGACTGAAGGTAGCTCAATAGCCATTGGTTTTGGACCTACTCCTGCAAGTCTTGGTTCTGAAATTAGATTAGTTACTAAATGCAATTATTGGGCAAAAGCTAAGAATCCCCAAGATTTGCTCAATTTAAAAAAAGTTAACGATGGTGATCAAATAATCATTGATTTAAAGGGTTAATTTATGCTTGAGGGTAGTAAATTTCAAATTAAAGTATGGAAAGAAATTAAAAAAATTCCAAAAGGAAAGGTAACTACCTACAAAAATATAGCAAAAAAAATAGGTTTTCCTAAAGCTTCTAGGGCTGTTGCAAATGCCTGTGGCAAAAACCCCTATGCCCCGTTAATACCTTGTCATCGCGTAATTAAATCTGATTTTACAATAGGTGGTTATTCAGGAAAAGGTGGAATTAAAAAAAAAATCAAATTATTAAAAAAAGAAAAAATTGATATAAATCAATTATTTAAATATAAATACTAATTTATTTATTTAAAATATAGTAAAATAAAATTTACAATAATTTAACTCCAGTTTCCTCAATAACACATTTAAATTCATTTTCATTAATCAATGCATTAATAAATTCAAAATATTCAGGCTTATGAATTGAAGCATTAGCACAGCCAGAGCTAAAAATAAAATTCTTATCGTACTTTTTAGGAAGACCACCTAAAATTTTTAAGCCTTTAATTGGCAAAAGTTCGCTTAATTGCTGAAAACCAACCTCAGCCTCACCTCTCATAATGATATTACCCACTCTTTCACTTAAAATTTTTTTTGATTTAATAAGTATCTTGCTTGATATTAAGGGAAAAACTTCATTACTAAGGTATATGCCACTCGCGCTGGCCGCATAAGCTATTGATTTACATTCAGTTAGCATCTTAACAAAAGAAACTTCATTATTTACAGAAAAAGATCTCCCACCCTCCTTAATGGCTATGCCAATCCTTGAGTTAACAAGGTTAACCTTTGATTTGGCATCTATATAGTCGTTTTTAATATAAGAGTCTAACGCACCCTCTGCTAAGAAAAAAAAATCAAAATATTCTCCATTTTTTATTCTATTAGGAATTGAGTCATGCGCATCTCCAAAAGAGGATCCGTAAAAAAGCTGATAATTTAGTCCATATTTAGATTTATAAATAGGCAAAGCCCTTTCCAGAGCTGCAGCGAAAGCTCCTGATGTAATTATTTTTATCACAAATGAAATTATCTTGATCCTGGATTAATTGATCCAGCAGACATGATAAACTTAGAAGCATCCTCGAAGTTCATATCAAGGTAGATAAGATCCTTATCAGGTACCATTAATAGAAACCCACTCGTAGGATTAGGGGTGGTTGGGATAAAAACATTTATAAGCTTTTTGTCCTTTCCCTTTTTAGAGGCTATCTCACCTTTGTTTTCTCCTGTAGCAAATCCAATAGACCACAATCCTTTACGCGGGTACTCAACAAGAACAATTTTCTTGGATTTGTTGCTTCCAGTAGTAAAATTTTTTGTAAGCTGGCCTACTCCATTATAAATAGTTCTAAGTATTGGTATTTTATTTAATATTCTTTGGCCAAAAGCCAACAAGGTTCTGCCAATGAAAGTCAAGGAGATCATTCCAATTAAAGTAATAATTATAAATGCTATTAAAAACTCCAGACCAGGAATATTAAAAGGTAAATATTTATTGGGATTTATGGAGCTAGGAATTAAGAGTGGAGAAATACTCATTATTAAAATAGTTAAATAAACAGTAATACCAATAGGAATTAAGACCACCACTCCAGTTAGAAAGTATGTTCTAATTTTTGATAAAAATGTAGGTTTTGGCTTAATTAATTTTGACATAATTCATTAGTAATAGATTCTACTTATTAAAAATAGTAACATTCAATTAATATAACATATTGATTATGAAAAGAAGAGAATTTGTGAAATTTTTAGGTTGTGGCTGCGGTAGCGTAGCTCTTGCTTCCTGCTCATCAGCACCAATCACCAATCGAAAACAAATGACTTTTATGCCAGAGTCTATGATTAACAATCAAGCAGCTAAAGCTTATGATAATTTTAAAAAAAAGGCGAAAATTAGCAATGATAAATCAACGCTAAACTTAATTGAAGAAATAGCTGGTAAAATGAAAGTTGCTATTTCAGCTTATTTTAAAAATAAAAAAATTGATGATCCAACAAAAGATTTCAAATGGGAATACATATTAGTGGATGATGACAAAACACTTAATGCATGGTGTATGCCAGGAGGAAAAATTGCTGTTTATACAGGAATTTTAAAAGTTACAAAAAATACGGATGGATTAGCCATTGTAATGGGACATGAGATAGCCCATGCAGTTGCCAAACACTCAGTGGAGAGAGCTAGTGCATCATTAGCGCTAAACGTTGGAACCATGGCAGCTGATATTTTTTTAGGAGGAGCAATCTCTCGAACAAGGAATACAGTGGGACAAAATACTGGTGTCGATATACTTCAGGTGGGTATAGTAAATCCTTTTAGTCGAGTTCAAGAGACAGAGGCGGACTATTTAGGATTAGCCTTTTGTTCTTTAGCTGGTTATGATTTGTACGCTGGTCCTGAATTATGGAAAAGAATGCAACAAGAAAATAAAGGCAAAGAAATTCCACAATTTTTAAGCACACACCCCTCTTCGTCAAATAGAATTGCTCAATTAAGAAGTTGGATACCTTCTGTTAGAAAAAATTTTCCTAAACTTAAAGACGTTTAAACTTTTTAAAAATCTTCTCTAAACAATCATTGCAGGTTACTTTTTTTTTCTCTCTAAAAGTAATTGGATCAACTTTAATGTCAGATCTACACTGATTGCATTTTATAAGAAAATATTTGTGATTTTTTTTCATAAATGGTGAGCCCGACAGGATTTGAACCTGTGACCCATTCCTTAAAAGGGAATTGCTCTACCGACTGAGCTACGGGCCCACAAATAATTAACTTAACAAGAAATACTTATATTTCAATATATTAAGAGGTTACTGTCTATAAAACATTAGAGTAATAATCAATAGTAATAGAAAATTTTAGAGCTAGAATTCAACTAACTATTTAAAATTTCAAAGTGTTTATTATAAAAATTTTCAAAGTTATTGGCTGCAATTGATTCTCTTATTTTTCTCATCAAATCTTGATAAAACGCAATATTATGCCATGTCAAAAGAATTGAGCCTAAAATTTCATTAGAATTAGTTAAATGGTTCAAATAACTTCTTGAGTAATTTTTCGATGCTGGACAATTCACTTGTAAATCTAATGGTCGATCATCAGTAGTATATTTTGCATTTCGTAAATTTTTCTTACCTTCCCAAGTAAAAGCTAAACCAGTCCTACCCGATCTAGTTGGAAGAACACAATCAAACATATCAATGCCACGCTTAACAGCACCTAGCAAGTCAGAGGGTGTACCCACTCCCATTAAATAGTGTGGTTTATTTTTAGGAAGAAAAGGACAAATATAATCCAAAACTTCAAACATCTCGTTTTGTTTCTCACCAACTGCTAAACCTCCTAGGGCATAACCATCAAAACCAATTTCTTGTAGTCTTTCCAAAGATTCTTTTCTTAAATCATTAAATATGCCACCTTGAACAATGCCAAAAAGCATTTTTTTTTCATTTACCCCAAATTCAGACTTCGATCTTTTTGCCCAATCAATAGACAAGTTTACAGCTTTTAATACTCTATTTTTATCTAAGGTGTACTCTGGACATTCATCAAAGATCATTACTATGTCAGAGTTAAGACTTTTTTGAATTTGAATACTAATTTCAGGAGATATAAAAATTTTTTTTCCATCAATATGTGAATTAAAAGTGACACCATCATCTGTTATTTTGCTAATTTTAGATAATGACATTACTTGAAAGCCTCCAGAATCGGTTAATATTGGAAGATCACAATTCATAAATTGGTGCAATCCTCCCACTCTACTAATCCTCTCAATGCCAGGTCGTAGCATTAAATGATAGGTATTACCCAAAATAATCTGAGCACCTGTGCTTTTTACCTGATCAATTAATAAGGCCTTGACAGTTGCTGCTGTTCCGACAGGCATGAATGCTGGGGTATCTATATTACCTCTAGACGTAGAAATTACACCAAGTCTTGCTCCTGCATTTTCATTTAAAATTTTAAATGAACATGTCATTTAAAATTAAAGAACTGTGATTTTTACAATGATATCTGGATTGGTAACTGAACCAGATCCTGGTGCGCCCTTTTTTAATTTATCTATAAATTCCATTCCTTCTAGAACTTTTCCAAAAGCAGTATATTGCCTGTCTAAGTGTGGAGCTTTGTCAAAGCAGATAAAAAATTGACTATTTGCACTATTTGGATCTTGAGATCTGGCCATAGATATTGTTCCTCTTTCATGAGGTATATTATTAAATTCTTGTGTTAGATCTGGCAAATCAGAACCACCTGTTCCTACCATTGCAGCATTAAAACCATTTTTTGTATTACCATGTTTTACATCTCCTGTTTGAGCCATAAAACCTTCAATGACCCTATGAAATGCGACACCATCATATTTACCTGCTTTGCTTAGTTCTATTATACGGTTAACGTGATTTGGTGCAGTGTCTTTATATAATTCAATTTTTACATCTCCATACTTAGTAGTTAAAATAATTTTTGGATTTTCCACAGCTTCTCCTTTTAGTGTTGATAAAAACAAGAATAATAAAAATATAAATTTAGATAATAAAGATTTCATTTCTTATTTTTAAGTTTTTTATTTAAATATACTATTGCCTCATAAGGAGCAAATTTAGATACATTTCCACCAAGCTCAGCAATTTCTTTTACCATATTAGAAGAAATCAATTGATTTTCAATATCAGCCATTAAAAATATAGTTTGTATTTTTTTATCCAATCTATTGTTCATGCCAGCTAATTGAAATTCATATTCAAAATCTGTGACAACTCTTAAACCTCTAAAAATAATTGATGCTTTTATTTTATTACAAAAATTTACTGTCAGAGTATCGAAGGTAACAACTTTAATATTCTTATTACTTTTTAATGATGATTTTAGCGAATTTTTAACAATTTCAACCCTTTCAGATGGAGTAAAAAGAGTTTTTTTATTTTTATTTGAAGCAATACCTACATACAAAGTATCCACAACTAAAGATGCTCTTCGGACTATATCTAAATGACCAAAAGTAATAGGATCAAAAGTACCGGGATAAAGACCAATTTTTTTCATAAGCTTATTCCTCATTATCATCAGCCAAGCAAACTGAAGAAACTACTTTCTCACCGTTATCAACTTTAAATATTCTTACGCCTTGAGTGTTTCTACCCGTAATTCTAATTTCAGAAACTTTACATCTTATCATTTGACCTCCATCAGTGATAAGCATTATGTCATCATCATTTTTAACAGAATATGAAGCAGCCACATTTCCATTTCTCTCAGAAGTTACTATGTTAATTATACCCTGGCCACCTCTACCACTTTCTCTAAATTCGTAGGAAGACGATCTTTTTCCATAACCATTTTCTGTTATCGTTAATATAAATTCCTCTTTTAATTTAAATTCTTCAAATTTTTTTGAACTAATTTCATATGATGTATCCTCCACTTCATCATCGTCGTTTCTAGATTTTTTTATAAAAGCTTTTGACTCATCAGATGAAATTTTAACATGATTTAAAACTGTTAACGATATAACACGATCATCCTTTTTTAAATTAATACCTTTTATTCCTTTTGACGATCTACCTTTAAAAATTCTTATTTTGTTAGAATTAATTCTTAAACTTTTTCCTAAATAAGTATTTAACATTACATCATCATCTTTTTTAATAATTTTAACGCTGACGATTTGATCATCTTTTTCCAATTTCATTGCTATTTTTCCATTGGCTTGAATATTTTCAAAATCAGACAAACTATTTTTTCTAATTTTCCCACCAGCAGTTACAAATATTAAATAGGTATCTTTCCATGTACTTTCGTCTTGAGGCAATGGAAGAATTGAACTAATTTTTGAGTCAGATGATATGGGAAAAATATTTGATAAAGCCTTACCCTTGGAGCTATTTGATCCTTCAGGAATTTTCCAGGCTTTCAATCTATAAACTATTCCTTTTGATGAGAAAAATAAAACTGGAGTAAGAGTACTGACCGTAAATAATTGGCTAACAAAATCTTCTTCCCTTGTAACGATGCCTGTTTTACCCTTTCCGCCTCTTTTTTGGGACCTAATTGAAGTAAGGGGTGTTCTTTTGATATATCCGTTATTAGTCACTGTAACTATAACCTTTTCCTCTTGAATAACATCTTCAATCTCAACAGAATCAACAGCTCCTATTAGTTTCGTTCTTCTTGGAACAGCAAACTTTTTCTTAATTTCTAACAATTCTCCTTTAATTAAATTTAGAAGTTCAGATTTTTCATTAAGAATTTTTTTGTAATTAATGATTAGCTGGTACAATTCTTTTAACTCGTTATTTATTTCATCATGACCAATAGCGGTTAATTTTTGTAATCTTAATTCTAAAATTGCTTTAACTTGGTGGTCACTTAATTGATACTCAACTTTTGTAGATAGTTCACTAATTTCAATTATATTTTTATCAATTTTAGATTTCTGAAAATTCCATTTTTTTTTCAATAAGTAAGGATTTTGCATCATTAGGATCTTTTGATTTTCTAATAATGGAAATAATTTCGTCTATATTTTCAATAGAGATAAATAAGCCTATTAATATGTGAACTCTATCTTTGGCTTTTTTTAAATCGAAAAGAGTTCGTTTAGTGATAACTTTCTCTCTAAAATCAACAAATATTTTAATAAATTGTTTTAAATTAAGTAATTCTGGTTTTTTCTCATTAATGGCAAGAGTGTTAAATCCAAATGAGCTTTGCAATGGAGAAAATTTATATAATTGATTGATAATTACATTCTCAGAAATATTTTTTCTAATCTCGATAGCAATTCTTACACCATCTTTATTTGACTCGTCTCTTAAGTCAGAAACACCCTCTATTTTTTTGTCTCTTATTAACTCTGCAATTTTCTCAATTAAAACAGTTTTGTTAACTTGGTAAGGTACAGATTTAATAATAATTTTTTTTCTATCTTTTAAACCGTCTTCTACTTCGACTTCGCCTCTTATTTTGATCGAGCCTCTGCCTTTTTCGTATCCAGGAATAATGTCTTGCTTCCCTATTATAATTCCACCAGTTGGAAAATCAGGTCCAGGAATAGATTTCATTAATTCTTTAATAGATATGTCATTATTATCAATATATTTTAATGTACCGTCTATAACCTCTCCAAGATTGTGCGGAGGTATATTTGTTGCCATACCCACTGCAATTCCTCCAGCTCCATTTACTAGCAAGTTTGGATATTGCGCTGGTAAAACTACAGGCTCTAATTCAGTATCGTCATAATTATTTTGAAAATCTACTGTATTTTTATCAATATCTGATATTAAATATTCAGCAATTTTTGCTAAGCGTGTTTCTGTGTATCTCATCGCAGCAGCTCGATCGCCATCTAAAGATCCAAAATTACCCTGTCCATCCAATAGAGTAACACTCATAGAAAAATCTTGTGCCAGTCTTACTAAGGCATCATAGACAGCCTGATCTCCGTGCGGATGGTATTTACCAATAACATCTCCAACTACTCTTGCTGATTTTCTAAATTGTTTTGACCAATCATAACCACCTTTGTACATTGCATAGACAATTCTTCTGTGGACAGGCTTTAAACCGTCCCTAGCATCTGGTAAGGCTCTAGAAACTATCACGCTCATAGCGTAAGATAGATAAGATGACTTCATCTCATCGGTTATATTTCTGATTTCGATTTTTTTATCGATCATGCCTAAAGAAATTTAATTAAAAAGGAACTTCATCATCTAAATCTGATGGTGGACTTATTTCATCCGATGGCAATGCGCTACTTGAAGATTGATCCAGAGAGGATTCTGCACCCTTAGATGACCCGCCTAACATTTTAAGGGTAGAGTTGTAACCTTGCAAAACTATTTGTGTGCTATATTTTTCCTGACCATTGTTGTCAGTATACTTATTAGTAGATAATTGGCCCTCTACATAAATTTGTGCGCCTTTTTTTAAATATTGTTGAACAACATTAACAAGTCCTTCGTTAAATATAACTACTCTATGCCATTCAGTTTTTTCTTTTTTTTCGCCAGAATTCTTGTCTTTCCATGACTCACTAGTTGCAACACTTAATCGTGCAACACTTTTTCCATTTTGCATTTGCTTGATCTCAGGGTCATTTCCTAATCGCCCAATCAATAAAACTTTATTTAAACTTCCAGCCATATAATTCCATTTATGTTAGTATTAATAATAAGATAATATGTTTATACCATATAGCGCATGTTAAATGAATAAAATTACTTATATCCACAAGGTAAATGCTTAAAAAAATTGTTGTTAAAGGTGCAAAAGAGCACAATTTAAAAAATTTATCGGTAGAAATACCAAGAGATCAATTTATCGTCATAACTGGACTGTCAGGATCGGGCAAATCCTCTTTGGCTTTTGATACAATCTATGCAGAAGGCCAAAGAAGATATGTTGAGAGTTTGTCATCATATGCTCGTCAATTTCTCGATAGAATGAAAAAACCTAATGTCGATTTAATAGAAGGTTTGTCGCCAGCAATATCGATAGAGCAAAAAACAACATCTAAAAATCCAAGATCCATTGTTGCTACTGTAACTGAGATTTATGATTACATGAGAGTCTTGTTTGCAAGAGTTGGTACTCCATATTCCCCGTTTACAAACTTACCTATAAAATCTCAAACTGTTTCTGAGATGGTTGATAAAATTTTAGATTTACCTGTACCGTCAAGAATTTCAATTTATTCTCCAATCGTCAGAGGTAGAAAAGGTGAATATAAAAAAGAAATTTTATCTTTAAAGAAAAGAGGTTATTCAAAAATCAAAATAGATGATCAACTGTTTGATATTGAGGAAACGCCCGACCTAAATAAAAAAATTACACATAATATTGAGGTTTTGATTGATAAATTTATTAATAAAAAAGAAGAAAAAAAAAGAATGGCAGAAAGTTTGGAAAGTGCCCTACTGCTTTCTGACGGGCTTGTTTATGTTGAGCATTTAAATGAAAACATTCCAAAACAGCATCAAAAAATTGAAAAATTAACCTTCTCATCAAAATTTGCTTGTCCCGAAAGTGGATTTACCATTGAAGAAATCGAGCCAAGATTATTTTCTTTTAATAGCCCTTATGGTGCATGTACTGAGTGTGAAGGCCTTGGTGTAGATTTGTATGTTGATCCAAAATTGGTTGTTCCAGATGAAAGACTTTCTCTTATTGATGGAGCAATAAAACCATGGGCTAATTCTTCTAGCTTGTATTATGCTCAAACTTTAGCAGCATTGGCAAAACATTATAATTTTTCATTAGAGACTGAATGGAAAAAACTTTCAAAAGAAATTCAAAACATAATTTTATATGGGTCAGGAGAAGATGAAATTAAATTTAGTTATGATGATGGATATGAAAAATATTCAAATAAAAAAAGTTTTGAAGGCGTAATAACAAATTTAGAACGAAGATATATAGAAACTGATAGTGACTGGAAAAAAGAAGAAATTGAACAATATCAAAACGAGAAAGAATGTGAGAGGTGTTTGGGCTATCGATTAAAGGAAGAATCGTTATGTGTTAAAATAGATAACAAAAATATTAGTGAAGTAGCAAAATTCTCTATCAAAGAAGCTCATCGATGGTTTAAAGAATTACACAAAGTTTTAACAGACAAAGAAAATCAAATTGCCTCTCATATTTTAAAAGAAATTAATGAAAGATTGAATTTTTTAATTAATGTTGGCCTTGATTATCTTAATTTATCAAGGGGATCTGGAACGCTTTCAGGCGGTGAGTCTCAAAGAATAAGATTAGCTTCTCAAATTGGATCGGGATTAACAGGTGTTTTATATGTTCTTGATGAGCCGTCTATAGGACTGCATCAAAAAGATAATATAAAACTAATTGAGGCTTTAAAACGACTTAGAGACCTTGGAAATACTGTTATTGTAGTAGAGCATGATGAGGAAGCTATGTTACATTCAGATCATATCATTGACATAGGACCGGGGGCAGGAATTCACGGTGGACAGGTTGTATCACAAGGAACTTATCAAAATGTTTCAAAAGATAAAAATAGCTTAACTGGTGATTATTTATCGGGAAGAAAATATATCTCTTTACCCAAAAATAGAAGAACTGCGGTGAATGGAAGGTTTCTTCAATTAATCGGTGCTACGGGAAATAATTTGAAAAACGTAACTGCAAAAATACCTTTGGGAACGTTTACTTGTGTAACTGGTGTATCTGGCAGCGGTAAATCAACTTTGGTATTGCATACTTTATATAGAGCATTAAATCTGATGATAAATAAAGTCGTTTCAAGAAACATGCCACAACCATTTAAAGGTTTAAAGGGTCATGAATATTTGGATAAAATTATAGATATAGACCAATCACCTATTGGAAGAACTCCAAGGTCAAATCCCGCAACTTATGCTGGTGCTTTCACTCCAATACGTGACTGGTTTACAAATTTACCAGAGTCAAAATCTAGAGGTTATAAAGCTGGAAGATTTTCATTTAATGTTAAAGGCGGAAGGTGTGAAGCTTGCGAGGGTGATGGTGTAATCACTTATGAGATGCATTTTTTGCCTGATGTATATGTTGAATGTGATGTCTGTAAAGGCAAAAGATATAACAGAGAAACATTGGAAGTTAGACACAAAGATAAAAGTATTGCTGATGTACTGAATATGTCCGTTGATGAAAGTGTTGATTTTTTTGAAAATATTCCAACCATTAGAAGCAAATTGCTTACATTACAAAAAGTTGGATTGGGGTATATGAAAATTGGTCAGCAAGCCACGACCTTATCTGGTGGAGAAGCTCAAAGAATAAAATTAGCAAAAGAACTTTCTAAAAGATCCACTGGTCGAACAATTTATATTTTAGATGAACCAACTACGGGTCTACATGTTCATGATGTAAAAAAATTACTAGAAGTACTTCAGGCCTTTGTTCAAAAAGGAAATACAGTTGTGGTAATTGAACACAATATGGAGGTTATAAAAACAGCTGATTGGATTATTGATATGGGACCTGAGGGTGGAGATAATGGAGGGTCACTGATATACGAAGGAACACCTGAACAAATAATAAACGTGAAAGAAAGTTTTACCGGTCAATTTTTAAAAAAAACATTAGAGAAAAAACCTTCAAAACAGTAAATCTAAGGAGAAGTATCAATTATTTCTTCCCAATTTCTTTTAACTTTAAAATAAATTAAAATTGGAGATGCAACAAAAATAGATGAATAAGTTCCTATTAAAATTCCCCAAATTAATGCAAAAGAAAAACCTTTAAGTATTTCTCCTCCAAAAAAATATATGGATATTAAAGCCAACAATGTAGTCCCTGATGTTTTTAAAGTTCTTGATAAAGTAGAATTGATAGAATCATTTATTAATTCGCTTAATTCTTTTTTGTCATCTTTTTTTAAAAACTCTCTAATACGATCGTATATAATCACCGTATCATTCATAGAATATCCAACAATTGTTAAAATTGCAGCTACGATTGATAAATTAAACTCATAGCCAATTAAACTAAAAGCACCTATCGTTATTATAACGTCATGAACTAGAGCTACTATAGAGCCTAAACTAAATTGCCACTCGAAACGGAACCAGATGTAAACAAGCATTAAAATTAGAGCAAGAACAACTGAATAAATGCCATCTCTAGTAAGTTCATTGCTAATTTTTGAGCCAACAACTTCCACTCTTCTAAAATCAACTTTTTTATTTAAATCTTTTTCTAAATGATTTTTTATTGAACCAACAAAATCATTGTTTTTTCCTTTTTGTTCAATTGTTGCTAAAAAATCTTTGTCAGAGCCAAATTCTTTAACCTTAACATCGCCAAGATTAATCTTTAACAATGATTTTCTAATATCCTCTGAATTATTTGTTTGCTCAAATTTCATTTCAATTACTGTTCCACCTTTAAAATCAACCCCTAAATTCAGGCCTTTAGTAAAAAAAAGTATAATTGAAATTACAAATAGCACTAAAGAAACACTCATAAATACATTCTTAAATTTTAAAAAATTATAATGTTTATCGTATAGGCTCATAATCAAATTTTAATTAAATTATCTTTATTTTTTTTCACATATAAGGAGACTAAATATCTTCCAAAAACATAAGTTGTGAAAAATGTTGAAATTATTCCAATTGCCAAGGTTATGGCAAAGCCTTTGACTGGACCGGAGCCCATATAATACAAAACAAAAGCAGCAATTAATGTAGTGATATTGGAGTCTAAAATTGTAGTTAAAACTTTTTTGTATGCAGTGTCAAAAGCTATTAAATTACTTTTTTCAATCTTCAGTTCCTCTTTAACTCTTTCATAAATCAAAACGTTAGAGTCAACTGCCATTCCAACTGTTAAAATAATTCCAGCAATGCCCGGCAGTGTTAAAGTTGAACCAAAGATACTTAAAATAGAAATGATTAAAATTAAATTAGCAAATAGTGAAATATTGGCAAATACTCCAAATATTCTGTAATTATAAATCATGTAAAGAATGACTAGTAACATTCCAATTAATAGAGAGATGATACCCTTTTCTATCGACTCCTTACCTAAATCTGGACCCACAGTTCTTTCTTCAATAATATTTAAAGGCGCTGGTAGAGCACCAGACCTTAATAAGATAGCAAGTTCATTTGCTTCCTTAGAGGAAAAATTTCCAGATATCTGTCCGTTTCCTGTCACAATAGCGTCTCTAATAACTGGAGCGCTAATAACCTCATT
Organism: Candidatus Pelagibacterales bacterium; assembly: GCA_965235745.1. Lineage (GTDB taxonomy): Bacteria > Pseudomonadota > Alphaproteobacteria > Pelagibacterales > Pelagibacteraceae > IMCC9063. Next base: position 71,632 of record CBDDYY010000003.1, on the reverse strand, counting down.
GTCTAAAACTATTGCTAAATTTCTTCCAATATTATTTTTGCTAGCCAAAGCAAACTTTCTAGCACCTAAATTATCAAGTTTAAAATTTACAACTGAAGAATTTGACAATTGATCAAAACCAGGTTGTGCATCAATTAGATTTTCCCCTGAAATAACAATTCTTTTTTCGACATTATATTTAAAATCTTTTTTAGATGAATTTAAAATTTCAATTCCTAGGGAACTTTCATCATTTGTATTAGATAAAAATCTAAAAGTTAATTTTGCTGTCTTTCCAAGTAACTTTTTGATTTCACTAGGATCTTTCAAGCCAGGTAACTCAACTAAAATTCTATCAGTTCCTCTCGTAATAATATTTGGTTCTTTAGTTCCTAATTCATCAATTCTATTTCTTACAATTTCAATTGATTGTTCTAGTGCGTTTTTTTTAATTAAGTTTAATAAATCGTTAGTAAATTTAATAACAGCTTCATTTTCATTAACGCTGATCAAAAGTTCTTTCCCAGAAGGACCAATATTATTGTTTATCGTATTGTCCGAAAGTAAATTATTAAGTGCAGATTTTTGCTTATTGTCAAAATTAAATGATAAAGAATCTTTACCAACTTTAAAATTATTGTAGCTAATATTATTCTTTCTTAACTCTCTTCTTAATTCAAGGCTTTTGCTTTGAATTTTTTGATCAATCAAAGGTTTGGCATCAATCTCAAGCAGTATGTAAGACCCACCCTGTAAATCTAGACCTAAATTAACTTTTTGATCACTTAAAAAAAAATTTTTATTTAAAGAAAAAAAATTTGGAATAAAGAAATAAATACCAACAAGAAGAACTAAAAAAATTGAAAATACTTTAAAACGAGAAAAGTATAACACAAAATTTTACTTTGGTTCAGTTTTGCTAAGAACTGCTGAAATCGAAGATTTTATAATTTTTATTGTGATGTTATCTGCTATCTCTAGTTCGGCTCTGTCATCTTCTAATACCCTAACAACTTTTCCAATTAAACCACCACTAGCAACAACGGTATCTCCCCGTCCAACAGCATCAATCATGGCTTTGTGCTCTTTTACTTTCCTTTGTTGAGGACGTATTAACAAAAAGTAAAAAATAACAAAAATAAGAATTAACGGTATAAATTGACCTATAGCTTTTGAATCCATGGTAATCTTTTAGACTAAATGTTGAAAATTAACAACATTATTTGATTAAAGAATTTGAGTTTACAAATTCTTTAATTTTTTTGGATACTCCAATCTTTTCAATAGACTCTGAGACTTTATCCATAATTAACCAGTCTGAAAGGACCTTATCTGTTAATTCTAAAAGAGACTGAAATTCCAGTAGTTCAGACTCGTCTAAAGAATTCGCAAATTCTTTAAAAAAACCTCCTAATAAAATATCCATTTCTTTAGTTCCTCTGTGTGATGACCGGAACAAAAGTTTTTTTCTAAAGTTGTCTGTGTTAGAGATCATTAATTACTTTTAATATTTATAAATTAAATTTCAAATGAATTTTACCGACCTTTTCTCATCTATAAATAAAATCAAAGGAGTTGGACCCGTCATTTCAAAAAAATTATCCGAGAAAGGTATCGACAATAAGATTGACTTATTTTTAAATTTGCCAACAGGAGCAATAGATCGTAGCTTTTGTCCTAAATTAGATCAGCTAGAGGTAGGAAAAATTTCTTCTATCTTCGTAAGACCTACAAAGTATTATTTTCCTCGTTTTAGAAATTTGCCGAATAAAGTTATTTGCAAAGATGAATTTGGCAGTATTGATATTATTTTTTTTAACTCTAGAGAAAATTATATTAAACAAATTTTACCCCTAGATCAGGAAGTTATAATCAGTGGCAAAGTAGGTTTTTATAAAAATAAATTTCAAATAACTAATCCCGACTATGTTCAATCAATTGATAAAGGGAAAGATATAACTAAAATTATGGCAAAATACCCCTCGATTGCTGGTATTTCTCCCAAAACTTTGCAAAAAATTTATCAGGAAGAAATTGATATTTTAAAGCAACTTAGAGAATGGCATAGAGCTGATTTTTTAAAAGAAATGAATTGGCCAACTTGGTATGAGGCTATTTACAATTTGCACAATCCCAAACATATTCAAGATGTCGACAAACAGTCACATTATTACAGACGCTTAGCATTTGATGAAATATTTAGTAATTTATTAATCTTCTCAGAAATAAAAAAAAGAATTCAAAAATTAAACAAAGAATCAAAAAATATTGATTATCAATTTCTGTCAAAAATTTATCAAAATATACCATTTGAACTTACTAATTCACAAAAAAAGGTTTGTGATGAAATTTTAGGAGACATAAACTCTAGAAAGAAAATGCTAAGAGTTCTTCAAGGAGATGTTGGAAGTGGAAAAACAATTGTATCCTTAATAGCTGCATATGCAGTAGTGAAGTCAGGTTATCAAGTTGCTTTTTTATGTCCAACAGAACTTCTTGCCAAACAACATTTTTTATTAAGTCAAAAAATTTTTAATAATTTAGGTTATAAAATTGAATTATTATCTGGAAAAATAAAAATTTCTGAACAAAAAAATATTCGTTCTGCATTGGCAAATGGTGATATCAATATCATCATTGGTACTCACTCGTTATTTCAAGAAAAAACACTATTTCAAAACTTAGGACTAATTATCATTGATGAGCAACATAAATTTGGAGTTCAGCAAAGAATTAACTTATCTTTAAAGGGAGGCATAAATACAGATGTATTGCTTATGACAGCAACCCCTATTCCACGAACATTAATTCTGACAAATTATGGTGACATGGATATTTCAACCATTGATGAAAAACCTTTTAATAACACAAATATTATTACGCTATCCAAACAAGTGGAAAAAATTGATGAAGTTTTAGATTTTGTAAATAAACGTCTGGCCGAAAATGATCAAATTTATTGGGTTACACCACTGATTGAAGAGAGTGAAAAATTAAAACTATCAGCTGCTATTAAAAGATTTGAATACCTAAAGAACAAATTAAATATTGAAGTAGGTTTAGTTCATGGATCAATGAAAAATGAAGAAAAGGACAAAATTATGAATGAATTTATTTCTGGTAAAATTAAAGTAATTGTCTCTACTACAGTAATTGAGGTTGGAATTGATAATCAGAATGCAAATACAATGATAATAGAAAACTGTGAAAGATTTGGACTATCTCAACTTCACCAACTTAGAGGACGTGTTGGAAGAGGAACTAAAAATGCTTACTGTATCTTACTATATTCAAAAAATATAAGTCAAAATGGAAAAAGAAGAATTCAAATATTAAAATCGTCTTTAGATGGCTTTTATATTTCAGAAGAAGATCTAAAACTTAGAGGTTTTGGCGATATTGTTGGGTACAAACAAAGTGGGGAAAAAGATTTTTTAATTGCAGATCCCATTTATCATTCGGACTTATTTGAAGTTGCCAAAAAAGAAATTGAAGCATTAGAACTAATTCTACCAAATATGCACAATAAATTTTCTGACCTTTTGAAAATTTTCAAAAAAGATAAAATTTTAAATATTATTGATACAGGCTAATTATTTATAACCAATAGCCAATTCAAACTCTTTCAGTCGTTTATGAATTGATCTTAACTCTGTAATCGTTGTCCAGTTATGTGTAAAAAGTGAAAAACTATTATGAACTCTTTGAAATGCATTCGATACTTGAATGACAAAGCCCAAAGTAATTGCTCCTGTAAATAATCCGGGTGCCATCACTAAATACGGCACAATAACCATAAATTGATCGTAAATATTCACCCAAATATCAAAATATCCATAATGCAAATACAAACGATGATAATTAAATTTAATTCCTGTGAAAAGCTCAAACACTGTGTCCGGTTTTGCGTAAATAACTCTATTATCTTCGCCATACACGAGTTCTTTTCTAAATTTTGCTTCTACTTTTTGATTATTGTATTCAAGTCCAGGAAGTTTCCAACCAACTAACCAACTAATTAACAAACTACCTAAACTGGTAGCAAATGCTACCCAGACCAAAGATCCCGGTATGTCTTTAAAAAAAGATACTACTACTTTATCAGAAAGGCTCCATAATATAGGAGTAAATGCAACTAATGTCATAAGCGCTCTAACAATTTGCAATCCTAAACTTTCAACTATTCTTGCAAACCTCATCGTATCTTCTTGGATACGTTGGGCAGATCCTTCAACTATAGCATTGCTGGACGTCCAATAAGGCAAATAATCAAAGGTAATCGCTTCTCTCCATCTAAATGCATATAATCTAGTGAAGTAAGCTGTAAAAGTTGCAAGAACAACATATGGTAATGCTAAATAAGTAAATTCAAAAATTTTTTCCCAAAATATTGCGATCGAGTGATCCATCGGCTTCTGTAAAACGTCATAAAAACCTTTGTACCACTGATTAATTTTAACAGTAATGGTAACCTGAATTAACAATGATAAAATTAATAAAAGACCCCCACCCCATGACCATAGCAACCATTTTTTTTTTAAAAAAAAACTTTTAAGCATTTATTGCTTTAAAAAATTATCAGCATAAGATTTTATAATAATCTTATGTTTCCTTGGCTCAATAATATCAAATTCAATATTATTCTTTTCGGCGTAAGCAATAGCCTCATCTTTGGTATTAAAAAAAATTTTTACTTGTTTGTTTGTGTCAATTGATGAATTCCATCCCATGACAAAATCTTTGCTTATATTTTCTCTTATAAATTCTAAAACCCAAGATTTATTCTTTGCTTGACCTGACTGCATTGCAGTTTTTGATGGAACAAAAATTTTTGCTTTTTTCATAACTATTAGTGGTCGGGGCAGTAAGATTCGAACTTACGACCCTCTGGTCCCAAACCAGATGCGCTACCAGGCTGCGCTATGCCCCGACTTCTAAGGAGGTATATACAAGATTTCTCAAATTATTAAAGAAATTCAATTTATTTTTATGAAAATAAGTGTTAAGAAAAGAGCCCATGATTACTAATACAAAGTCTTTTATTAAGTGGTTTATAAAGCATGAAACTTCTGCTGGTATTGTCCTTCTTGTAATGACAATTTTGGCATTAATTGTAAGTAACTCACCATTATCAGCAGAATATTTTGATATATTAGGTAAATACTTATCTTTAGGTATTGGAGATTTTAAATTAAAATTAACAGTTTTTCATTGGATAAATGACGCCTTAATGGCTATATTTTTTTTAGTAGTTGGACTTGAAATAAAGAGAGAATTTCTTGAGGGAGAGTTATCAAGACCAAAACAAGCATCCCTGCCAATTATTGCTGCTATCGGAGGTATGCTAGTTCCTGCTTTAATATACGTTTTTTTTAATTACGATACTCCCGAGACATTAAGGGGATGGGCAATACCATCTGCTACTGATATTGCTTTTTCAATTGGGGTTTTGTCATTATTAGGAAAACGAGTTCCTTTATCTTTAAAAGTTTTTTTAGTTGCTTTAGCCATTATAGATGATTTGGGAGCGATAGTAATAATCGCTCTTTTTTATTCTACAGATCTTCATCTTTCTTATTTGTTTTTAATGTTTGTTGCTTTTGCAATTTTATACCTTTTTAATAGAAATGGAGTTAAGAGCTATATTCCTTACATAGTAGTTGGTCTATTCATGTGGTTTTTCACCCACGAATCTGGAATTCACGCAACCATTTCAGGAGTTCTATTAGCGATGACTATTCCTCATAAAAAAGGAGGAAGTCACAGAAATTCCATGCTTAAAATGATTGAACATTCCGTAGCTCCTTATGTATCTTTTATAATTATGCCAATTTTTGCCTTTGCAAACGCTGGGGTTAATTTAGATGGGGTTAAATTCTATCAACTCTTAGACAAAGTAACGTTAGGAGTTTTGGTTGGTTTATTTGTTGGTAAACAAGTTGGAGTTTTTTTATTCTCAATTATTTCCATCAAATTTGGCTGGGCAGATAAACCAAAAAACTGCAATTGGATAAGTTTTTATGCTGTTGGAATTTTAACGGGAATTGGTTTTACTATGAGCTTATTTGTTGGAAACTTAGCTTTTGCAAATAATAATACTTATATGGATGAAGTAAAAATTGGTGTTTTATTAGGATCTTTATTATCAACAATTTTTGGTTATACATTATGCAGATTGTCTACAAAAAAAAATGCCAATAATTAATAAAAAAATTTTAATATTAATTTTAATGTTTTCTTTTTTTTCTGTAAATGCGAATGCTAACTATAAAGATTTAGCTTATAATTTTTCTTTCAAAGATATTAATAATCAGGAATATTCTCTTCAACAGCACAAAGGCAAAGTACTGCTTATTGTTAACGTAGCAAGTCAATGTGGTTTTACAAAACAATATGCGGATCTGCAAAAACTTCACGAAGAATATAAAAATGAGGGACTTGTTCTGATTGGTATACCTTCTAATGACTTTGGAAATCAAGAACCAGGTTCTAATAGTGAAATAAAATCTTTTTGTGAAACAAATTTTGGAATTACATTTCCTATTATGGGAAAAACTTTAGTTCTTGGTAAAGATCAACATCCTTTCTACAAATGGGTTGCGGATAATTATGGTAAGTCAGGTATTCCAAAATGGAATTTTTATAAAATATTAATAAATAAAGAAGGAAAAATTGAAGAAGTCTACAATTCTTTAACAAACCCAAAGAGTTCAAAAATTGTCAAAAAAATAAAAGACATTCTTTAATTCTTGAACTCATATTGGCGGTCCCTAGGGGAATCGAACCCCTCTTTTATGGATGAAAACCACATGTCCTAACCGATAGACGAAGGGACCATTCAGGTGGTTTTTAGTGATAATTGGTTAATTAATCAATCAAAAAGTAATCTAATTATTAAATAAAGATAAATCATCAAGAAGGAACTGAACTTCTTTTTTACCATTCCATTCATTTAAAGATAATCGTCCAGCAAGATTAAATTTTTTATTTTTATGATTTTCTAAGTAGGTACCAATTACAGTATCAACGCTATTAAAAGAAACTACATTTATAGTATTGTTTCCAACTTTTGAAATAGCTTTTAAGTGATTATTTTTTAATTTTATAGTCTTTATAATTGAAACATTTTCAAGCATAAACCGTGGCTCTAGATTGGCAGATCCAAAGGGAGCCAATTGATTTATTTCATCATAAAAGTCCTCGTTAAGTGCGCTTGGAGATATTATGCTATCAATAAATAAATCATTCTCTTTAGATGAAATGCATTCACTTTTATCAAACAACTCAATCATTAATTTTTCAAATCTATCAATATTTTCTTTTTTGATAGAAAAACCAGCAGCCATTTTATGGCCACCGCCCCGAGAAATTATATTTAATTGTTTACTACGAACGATGGCAGTACCGATATCAAAACCTGGAACAGATCTAGCAGAACCTTTACCCTCATTTCCATCAAAACAAACTATAAATATTGGTTTATTAAATTTATCCTTTAAACGACTAGCTATAATTCCAATAACACCTTCATGCCAAGCATTTGATGTTAAAACTATAACAGGATTATTATCTTTAAATTTTGCTAAGTTTATAGCCTCATCAAGCATAATGTTTTCAATATTTTTTCTTTTTTCATTAAATTCTTCAAGTTCTTTGGAAATTAAAAAAGCTTTTTCTGCATCATTACTTAATAATAAATTAGTACCATGTTCAGACTTCCCAATTCTACCACCAGCATTAATCTTGGGTCCCAAAATATATCCAATATGATAAGTGGATATTTTGGAATTTATATTTGATAAATCAGCTAAAGTTTTTATTCCAATATTTTGCCTCTTTGCTATAATTTTTAATCCTTGTGTGACGAATGCCCTGTTTAATCCACGCAAGGGAACAACATCACAAACGGTTCCTAATGTAACTAAATCTAGATAATTAAGAATATCTGGTTCAGTAATTTGATTTAAATTAAAAAATTGCTCTTTTCTTAACTTTGTTAGAATAGCTGCAAGAAATAAAAAAGTTACACCAGCAGCGCATAAATAAGTTAATTCTGAATTTTCATCAAATCTATTAGGATTAACAATTGCTTTTGCTTTTGGAAGAATTTCAGTTGATTGATGATGGTCGACAATAACAACGTCAACATCTTTATCGTTTGCAAAATCAATTGCATCAAAGGCTGTTGTACCACAATCAACTGCTATTATTAGTTTAACACCTTTATTTATAATATTAGAAAAAGTTTTTACAGTTGGACCATAACCATCCTTAATTCGATCTGGTATGAAAATTATAAATTCTAAACCAATCTGGTTAAAAAATTTCCCTAATATAGAACTTGATGAAGCCCCATCTACGTCATAATCGCCAAAAATACAAATTTTACTTTTTCTTTTAATGTGCTCTATTACAGTATCACTAGCCTCAGTCATTGACTTTAATGAATAAGGATTGGGCATCAAATCTTTTATTTTTGGATTTAAAAAGCTTAAACAATCTTTTTCATCGATTCCTCTTATAGACAACAATCTTGATAAAAGTTCACTTATACCAATGCTTTGAGAAATTCTTTTTACTTTATTTTCGTCAAATTTTCTTAATATCCAATTCCTATCAGAAACTGAACGACTTATCATATTTCAAGAGTTTCAGTATAAATTTTACTTATTTTAGCTTCAGAATGCAGTACTAACAAATCAGCCAAAAAATTATTTCCATCAATTCTTATACCTTTGAGCATTTCACCATCAGTCACACCTGCTGCGCAAAAAATAACGTCACCTTTAACTAAATCATTAAGATAGTATTTTTTTTTCATATCGCTGATGCCTAGTTTGGTAGCTCTTAATTTTTCATCATTATTAGATATTATTAATCGGCCCTGAAACTGACCGCCAAAACATTTAATAGCAGCCGCAGCCAATACTCCCTCTGGAGCACCTCCTATACCAACGTACATATCAACATTAAATCTATCAACGCAGGTATATATTGCACCCAAAACGTCCCCATCAGAAATAAATTTGGTTTTGGCTGAGAGTTTGTTTAATACTTTAACTATAGGTTCGTGCCTTTCTCTTTCCAATAAACAAACTGTTAAATCTGACGTTTTAACAGATTTAAACTCTGCAATATTTTTTAAGTTTGTTTCGATAGTGTTATCCAAATCAATTATATTCTCAGGGTATCCTGGACCAATTGCAATTTTTTCCATGTAAGTGTCAGGTGCTTTTAATAAATTTCCATTTTCTGAAACAGCAATAACTGATATTGCGTCAGGCAAATTTTTTGCTGTAAGGGTAGTTCCATCCAATGGATCTACAGCAATATCTAAAATTTCACCTTCACCTGTACCAAGCTTTTCTCCTATAAATAGCATAGGTGCCTCGTCCATTTCTCCCTCACCTATAACTATTTGTCCATTCATATCAATTTTATTTAAATAATTTCGCATTGAGTCTACAGCTGCTTGGTCAGCAGCAATCTTATCGTTTTTACCTTTTAATAATGATGATGAATAAGCTGCTCTCGCAGCTACTACTGAGAATTGTTGTAAAAGTTTTTGATCTAACACTAAAGTTTGCTTTCGTCTCTTATTCTAATTAAAACAATTTTTTTAAAAATTTTTTTATTTTTGGATAGAATTGCTATGCTTTTTTGAATTTGATACTCAATTGCTTTGTGCGTAACAATGATAACATTTGATAATTTATTTTTATCAGGATCCTGAATTAAATTTTGAATAGAGATCTTATTTTTAGCTAGCACAGAAGTAATAGCAGATAAAACTCCTGGCTTGTCATGAACTAAAAATCTAATGTAATATTTACTAACGTGCTTGTTAAAATTAAATAATTTATATGATTTTTTGGCCTTTGGAGACAGTCCAAAAGAAAAATCATCATTACCCACCATGATTGAAGCAATATCTGAAATAATAGAAGAAGAAGTCGGTCCTTTACCAGCGCCCGCACCCTCATATATAGTTCTCCCTATTGGCTCGCCATCAACTACTACTGCATTAGTTACTCCATTAATATTAGCTATGTCTAGGTCTAAAGGAATTAATGCAGGATGGACTCTTTGTTTAATTTGATTATTAATAATTTCTGAAATAGCTAAAAGTTTAACTTTATAACCGAGATTTTTTGCACATTGAATATCTAGAAGATCTATATTTGAAATACCCTCTACCAAAAATTGCTTATTTATAATCTTAGATCCAAAACAAATAGAACTTAAAATTGATATTTTTGCAGCAACATCTGAGCCACTAATATCAGCATGGGGGTTACTTTCAGCATATCCTTTGTTTTGAGCAATCTTTAAAATTTCATCAAAATTGGCTTGTTTTTTTTCCATCTCAGATAAAATAAAGTTTGTGGTTCCATTAAGTATTCCATAAACGTGCTTAATTTTATTGGCTATTAGTCCTTGCTTGATTGATTGAATAATCGGAATACCTCCACCAACAGATGCTTCAAACAATAAATTTACCGATTTTTTTTCTGCCAAAATAGACAGTAAATCTCCATACTTTGCGATCAAAGCTTTGTTAGCAGTGACTATGTGCTTACCGTTTTTAATTGATTCAAAAACTAATTTTTTAGCAATACCATCACTACCACCAATAAGTTCAACCACAATATCTATTTCTTTAATCTTTGGGAGCTGTAATGGATTAGTAACCCAAATTTTTTTAGATATAGAAACTCCTCTATTTTTTTTAATATTCTTAGCACAAACATGAGATATGTTAATTTTAAAGCCGGTTTTATTATAAATATTTTTTTTATTTTTAATTAAGTTTTTATATACTTCGAGACCGATGTTACCCAAACCAGCGATAGCGATATTAAAAGTTTTCATTTAAATTTAATTTAAAGCTAAATCTTCCTTAAAACCAAACCTTATATTAAAGTTTTGAACGGCCTGACCAGCAGCACCTTTAATCAGATTATCTATACTACTCGCAATTATAATTTTATTTTTAAATCTATTATTATAAACAGATATATTGCATAGATTTGAATTTATAACATTATTCGTATTAATCATATTTTTAGGATCAATAATTTTAACAAATTTTTCTTTCTTATAAAATTTAATTAAACATTTGATTATCTGTTCTATTTTGACATTTTTGCTTAACTCTAAATATATAGTTGACAAAATACCTCTAAATGTTGGAATTAAATGTGGTGTAAATGAAATACTAATTTTTTTCTTAGAATTCTCCGATAAAACTTGGTCAATTTCTGGCATATGCCTATGATATCCAACTCCATAAATTGCAATATTCTGGTTAATATTAGGATAAAGTTTTTTGTCTTCGGTTTTTTTACCAGCACCTGAATATCCAGATTTTGCATCAACAATGATATTATCAAGTTTAATTAAATTATTTTTAACAAGAGGTATCAATGGTAATAAAATTGATGTTGGGTAACATCCAGGACAAGAAATAATATTAGTTTTTTTAATTAATTTTCTATTAATTTCACTCAAACCATAAATGGCTGTTTGTTGTTGCTCCACTGCTAAATGAGGTACTTTGTACCAATGTTCAAAAATCTCTTTATCTTTAATTCTAAAATCTGCAGAGAGATCTATTAACACAGAATTTTTTTTTATTTTGTTTGAAATTAAATGAGCTTCTCCGTGGGGTAAGGCTGTAAAAATAACATCTATATTGTCAAAATCCCTATCCTGTAACAAGGAAACTTTCGGAAAATTTTTATCTTTACTAAATCTTTGATCAAAAAAAGAAATAGATTTTCCGAGGTTTGATTGTGCATACAATCTGTAAATGTTTACATTAGGATGTTTTTTTAAAATATTAAGCAATTCCAAACCAACAAAACCAGTTGCACCTGCAATAGCAATATTTATTTTTTTCATTATTAATTAGTACATATATTTACTTTTGAATTAAAGAGTAAATAAAATATTAAGGTTATGCGATTATCGTTTAGAAAATTGAAAGCGTCTTCTTGCTTTCTTTTGTCCGTATTTTTTTCTCTCTACAGATCTTGAGTCTCTCGTTAGTAATTTATCTTTTTTTATAGACTTTCTTATCGTTGAGTCAGATATAACTAGTGCTTTAGAAATTCCATGGGTTACAGCCCCAGCTTGACCTGACATTCCTCCACCTTTAACTGTGCAAAAAATATCAACTAAATTTTTTTTATCTGTAATATTTAATGGTTTCTCAATAGCTAATTGATGAACTGGTCTTTTAAAATATTCCGTATAAAGCTTTCCATTAACAGAAATTTTTCCTGAACCTGATAATAACCAAACACGAGCTACAGCGTCTTTTCGTTTACCAGTGGCATAGTGAGCTTCTTTTGTTATTTTGATATCTAGAGACATTAATTTAATACCGTATTCTTTTTGTTTAAAGATGCAAAATTTACCTCTTTAAGCTTTTGTGCAGTATGTGGATGTGATTCCTCTTTATACATTTTTAACTTCGTTAATTGCTTTTTTGCCAATGGACCGCCTGGCAACATACGCTTAACAGCTAATTTTAAAATTTCTTCTGGTTTTTTGTTCATAAGCAATTTAGGGGAAGTTTCTTTAATTCCACCTGGGTGTCCTGTATGTCTAAAATATCTTTTGTTATTAAATTTGTTTCCTGTGAATTTAATCTTAGAAACATTTGTTACTACCACGAAATCTCCATCATCCATATGTGGAGTAAAAGTTGCTTTATTTTTTCCTCTTAAAATTTTAGCAATTTCAGATGCAAGTCTTCCCACTACTGCATTAGTAGCGTCAATATGTATCCAGTTATTCTTAATTTCGCTTTTTTTAATAAAATTAGTCATGAAAGATGCAGTAATTACTGTTTGCTAAGTTAAAAGTCAACATCTGAAATTACAATTTAACCCTGTAAATCAAGGATAAAATTGACATTACTAGAAGTATTGAAGTCAATTGATGTAGTGCAGCAACATAAATGTTTAATCCTGAAATAAGGGTAAATATTCCTAAGACTATCTGAATTACTAAAAAAAGGAAAACAATATTTAAATTATAAATATATTGATTTTTTCTCTTTAAATTAAAAAAGTAAATAAAAATAAATAATACAAAAATTATATATGCGTTTAAACGATGAATTAATTGAACATGTGATTGATCATAAAAAGCCAAACTTGAAAAAAAAGTATTAGTAGTAATATAATTAGGAATAAATGAATTATTCATATATGGCCAGGTTTGATAAATTAATCCCGCATCAAGACCCGATGTAAATGCTCCAAATATAATTTGAAAATAAACTAAAAATAAAAAAATTAAAAATAAAATAGAAGTTTTGGAAATGCTAATGCTTAAATCTTGATTATTTAAATTAATAGTTGACCAATATATTAATGAAATAATTACTATGGCCATCAATAAATGAGCAGCTAATCTAAAATGACTTACATCTGTATTTACCGACAAGCCACTTTTAACCATAAACCATCCAAGAAAACCTTGAAATAAAAAAAGAAGAAAAATAAATAAATAATAAATTATATTTTGTTTAATTATATTTTTTTTTAAAATAAAATAAAGAAGTGGTAAAAAATAAACCAAACTAACAAATCTCGCCAACAATCTATGTATATATTCCCACCAAAAAATATATTTAAATTCAGCCAATGACATTCCGTAATTTAACACCTTATATTGTGGTATTGATTTATATAATGAAAAGTATTCTTCCCATTTTGAATTGTTCAATGGTGGCAAAATGCCTTTAAATACATCCCAATTAGTAATTGAAAGACCAGAATTTGTTAATCTGGTAAAACCACCAACAGAAACAAGTAAAATAAGCAAAAATAGAACTGAGTAATGCCAAAATATTAAAGCTTTATTTTGTTGAATGTTGCTCATGATATTTTATATAATTTTATACACATGAATAAAAAAGCTAAATTGTCACTTCAAAACAAAAACAAAAATATTCAAAATATCAGGAACAATATTGATAAAATTGATACACAAATACTTAAGTATTTAAGTTTAAGGAGAAAAGAAGTTTTAAAGATAACAAAATACAAAACCAGAAGTGAGATTGTTGACAAAAAAAGAATTTATCAAATAATTAGAATTTTAACAAAAAAAGGAAAAAAGTATAAAATCGAACCATTCATAATTAAAAATATCTGGGGTTCAATGATTAAGTCTTTTATAGCTTTAGAAAAAAAGAAAATTTAACTATTTACTGTGTGGTGGAAGTTTTTTTTCAACAAACCACTCATGCTTTCTAGTTGCTGGATTATACTTTTTCATCTTTAGCTTGTCTTTAGCCTTGTCGCCAGCAGTAGGTTTTTTAACATAATAATTGAAAGAGCTATTAGGTTTATCCTCAGGAACTAATCTTACCTTAACTGTAGATTTTTTTGCCATTATAATATTTTTTTAATATCTTTGATTATTTTTTTTAACTTAATTAATTTGTTGTTCGCACTTATATTATTCAAATTTTTATAGTCAACAGAATATTCTTTATTTAATAAATTATTAGCACCCTTTATGGTCATGCCTTTGTCTTTAAGCAGATATTTTACCCTTTTAAAAATTTGTATGTCGGTATCACTGTAATACCTATGTTTTTTTATGACAATACTTGGTTTTAATATATTAAAATTTTTTTCCCAAAACCTAATAACATGAGTTTTGGCCTTTCCTGTTGTTTTATCAATAAGATCTAACTCTTTTGCTAATTCTCCAATTGTTTTAAAAGCTTCGACCGATTTATTTAGCATTAAGAAAATTTATTTATTTTCTTTAATAGAAATTTTGAAGGCTTAAAAGTGACCACATTTCTAGAGGAAATAATTTTTTCTTCTTTAGTTTTAGGATTTCTACCAATTCTACTTTTTTTTTCTTTATTAACAAAAGTTCCAAACAAAGAAATTTTAACCTTTTTTTCATTTTGTAATCCAGAAATAATAGTGGAAAAGATGTCATCAACAAAATTAGAACAATGATTTTTTGACAATCCCAGTTCTGTGTAAACTAAATCATAAATATTTTGTCTGGTGATATTGTCAATTTTATTCATTTATTTATTCTTTTTAATACAATTGTTCTAATTTTATTCTGAACCTCATTTTTTGACAAGTTGTTAGATACTAGAAAGACTCTTTTTATATTATTTTTGTATATTTTTAAAAAAGCATTTCTAATTAAAATCATTTTTTTTACTGATTCACTATCAAATCTATCTAATTTTTTTTTTCTTTGTGCAATTCTTTTTTTGCCAATACTAGGATGTAAATCTATAAGAATTGTAAAATTTGGCTTTTGACCTTTATCAATAAATAATTGCAAATAATTAATATATTTAAGTTTAATCTTACCCGTATAATGCTGATAAGCGATTGTTGAGTCTATATATCGGTCACACAAAACAATATATCCATCTTTTAATTTTTTTTTTATTAAATCAAAATGTTCTGCTCTAGCAGCAAAAAGCAAAAATAATTCAGTTAAAGGATTTGATTTTTCATTTAAATCATTAATAACTAATGATCTTATTTTTTCAGAAATTTTGGTCCCCCCGGGCTCTCTAGTTAAAAAAACTTTTTCAGAAATATTTTTTTTTAAAAAAGAATAAAGTAACTTAATATGGGTCGATTTACCCGATCCTTCAATTCCTTCAAAAGTAATAAAAATTCCATTTTTTATCCCCATATTAAAAAATTAATTGTATTTATAAATTTTTTAATAAAATTAATATCTTTATAATCATCAGAGGCAAATAAGGGATATTCTTTTGAAAACCCATTTTTATCTTGAATTCTTATTTTTGCTAACTCATCATTTTTTTTAAAGCTTTTTTTAATTGGAAACTCACCAATAATAGCAATGCTCAAATCTTTTGATCTTCTTTTAGGATAAGTAAAAAAAACATCTTCCTTTAAATGAAGATTTATCTTATTTATCTTACCATTCCAAAAATCAGCTACTAATAATTCATTATTTTTTTTGATTGAAATTAAATCAGTAGAAATTAAAGCATAGTTTAAAAGCTTTAAAGACTCTCTTGTCCTTTCAGCATTGGATACTGTTCCACTTATTACGCTTATTAATCTTCGTTCACCATTCTTTAATGATGCAGCTAATGCATATCCAGAATCATCCAAATGGCCTGTTTTAATTCCATCCACATTTGAATTTCTAAACAAAAGAGAGTTTCTGTTAGATTGACTAATTGGCTTTCCACCGGTCCTCTCCCAGGTAAAAGTTTTTAGTGCATACATTTTGTACAATTCAGGATAATTTTTAATTAAATAAGATGACATTAAGGCAATATCTTCAACTGTAGAAAAATTACTTTCAGAAAAAATTCCTGATGAATTAGAAAAATTAGTATTTTTCATTCCAATATCTTTTGCTTTTTCATTCATCATTAAAGCAAAAGATTCCTCTGAACCTGCAATACCTTCCGCAAGCGCTATACAAGCGTCATTACCAGAAGCCACAATTATACCCTTGAGCAAATTTTCAACTGTTATCTTATCATTAGGCATAATAAACATAGAGGAATATCCTGATTTTGACATTCTCCAAGCTTTCGTGGATACGATTATTTTCTCATCTAATTTTAACTCTCCTTTCTTAATTAACTCAAATGCAATAATAGAGGTCATGATTTTAGTTAATGAAGCTGGAGATATTTTGAGATTCTCATTTTTTTTAAATAAGATTTCATTAGAATTATAATCAAGAAGAATAGCTTCTTTTGCTGTCGTCTCTATTGCTTGAGCGTTGCCAGAAATAGCTAAGATAAAGATGAATATATTTAAAATTTTTTTCATTGAACTATAATTTCATAACCTTCATAATCATTGTTTTTTAATAATTTAAATATTTCATCAAATTTCTTAATATTTAAAATGGGCCCTATTGTGACGTAATAACCTTTCTTTTTAGAACCGTACATAGAAATATTAGTAGAAATTAGAAATTTTTTTAAATTTTTGTTTAATTCATTAGCATAATCGCTGTAATAGAAAGATCCATACTGAAGGTAAATTTTATTTTTTATTTTACTACTTTCGATTTTAGATTTTTTGCTTAAAGAAACAACTTCTACATTACTCACTCTCGATGTGTTTGGAACTTTTTGTTCCTCTTTAAAAATTTTAGCCTTATTGGCTACGAAAGTTGGGTTCAGTTTGGAATTTTCTATTTTTATGTAAGGAAATTCATTATTTACATCAAGGCTAGTTTTGATTGAGTCAGATACATAAACAATTCGCGAACCATCAAGTTCTTTCTTTTGGATATTGGAAATTGTTTCTGTTTTGTTGTTAATTAAATTAGTAATTTTAATTGTATTACCTGGAAACTGCTTATCCACAATTACATTTATTTTGCTATCAGATATTTTTAAATCAATTAAGTAACCCAGAAATCCAATTTTTTCATAGGTTTCATTAGTGAAACTTTGATTTTTCTCAACACTTGTACAAGAAAAAGCTAACGATGATAATAATATAATTAAAACTTTTTTAAGCATTACATCTTTAAAATATCAGAGAATAAACCAATTGAAATTGCAAATCTTAATGACCTATTCCAATTTAATAATTTCTCATAATTCATACTTACCAAGTATATTGGCCCATCATCACCATCAGGCCTTACAAGTCTAAAATTGTTCTTTAAAGGTAAGTTTTGTTTACTTTTAATACCAAGATGCGCCCAATTCTTATAAGACATCTCTTTTTGCAGCTTTCTAGCATCAGTAGTAAATAAATTTTTATTTATTTTTTTTTCCTGAATGGCTTCTGAACCCCAAGGCATGTTTTTATTCCATCCAATAGAGCTTAAATAATTTGCGGCAGAGGCAAAAGAATCCTCTAGAGAATTTACCAAGTCTATTTTGCCATCATTATCATAATCAATTGCGTAATTGTTAATTGAAGATGGCATAAATTGAAAATTTCCGTGAGCACCTGCCCACGATCCATACATGCTATTCATATCAATGATATTTTTATCAATCAGTCTTAACAAAATAATTAGTTCATTTGTAAAATAAGCAGATCTTCTCTTATCGAAAGACAAGGTTGCCAATGCAGAAATAATATCGACTTTACCTTTGTGCACACCAAAATTGGTTTCTATACCCCAGAGAGATAATAAGATTTCTTTGGGAACTCCAAATTCTTTTTCAACCTTTTCTAATAAGTATTTTTTTTCAATCAGAAGTTTTTTTGCAGTAGCAATTCGCAAACCGCTGACTCTTTTACTCACATAGACATCTGTTTTTTCAATAAATTCTGGCTGTCTCTTATCATAAATTAGCAATTTTTCTAAAAAAACAACTCTTTGAAAAGCTTTTTCAACGGTAGTTTTGCTAATTCCTTGCGTTAATGCTTTTTTTTTAAAATTTTTTACCCAATCATCAAACTCAGGGCTATTGGCAAAAACATTTGTGGTAAATGCTAATACAGCAAAGAAATATATAATCTTTAAAAAACGAAGCATATTTTTTGATAACATAAATTAAAATTTAAGTCATATGAGCAATATTGTAAAATGCTAAGATATTTAGATAATTTTGCTTATAAATATTGCTGAAAGTCGAGATAATGCTTATAACCCATCAATCTGGAGAGGTGGCTGAGCGGTTGAAAGCACTGGTCTTGAAAACCAGCAGTGGGGCAACTCACTCGTGGGTTCAAATCCCACCCTCTCCGCCATTTAAAATAATTTAATTAGTTTTTTTATAAACATAAGAGATTGCTGCAAAAATAACTAAATAATTTAAATAAGATATATAAAAAGAAATAAAATCAAACATTGGTTTAATAACTAGATACAATTGAGAATTACTATTAAGTATAGATACTTGAAAAGACAGTACAAATACTGAAGGTATAAAAAAAATAATAGTTATAATTATAAATATTAAAAACAATTTAAAACCAAAATTATTTAACTCTTGAATTGAGTAAGAAAAGTTTTTATTGAGAGCAACTTTTGGTAAAATAAAAATTAATTTTAAAGCAAACACACAACTAAGTATCCATAAAAAAAATAAATAAGAAATATTAAAACCAAAAAAATTTATTTTATTAAAAAATTTAAAAAAAAAATGAATAAGAAGTGGAGATATTGCGATTAATGATATCAATGTAATATTGAAAAAATATTTTAAATTTATTAATGATAAGAAATGAGATAAAAAATTTTGTCTAAAATTTGTTATTATTTCTTTATGTACGCTTATGCCAACACAACTGGTTAATAACATAGAAAACAAAACAAATAATATTATGGTAAAATTACTCGCTAGAGAGTTGGACATCAAAAAATTTAAACCATTAAATGCGACTGTAATAAGTATTACAATTGGAAAACCATCTTTAATTCTTGCCGTAAAATTAGTCGATACGAATTGAAAAGATAATTTTAGAATTTCTGGAATAGCAAAATCTTTTTTTATCATAAATTATGGCGGTCAGGGAGGGATTCGAACCCTCGCTACGATTTTACTCGTAGGGTCATTTAGCAAACGACTGGTTTCAGCCTCTCACCCACCTGACCATAATAAATTATCTTCGATATATCTTATTTATTTTAATGTTGCAAAAAAAGACTCATAAATAAATTATTTAAAATAGTCCCACAATTTCATCTTTTAAATAATCAATTTTTTCAGCAGCAGGTTTTTTTGGCAATCCCGGTAAGGTCATAATATTTCCGCATATAACAACAATAAACTCGGCACCAGCAGCTAATCTTATTTCACGTATTGATATGGAGTGATTTATTGGTGCTCCTCTTAATTTAGGGTCAGTAGAAAAAGATGACTGTGTCTTTGCGATACATACCGGGTAATGACCGAAACCAGCTTTTTGAAGATTGGTAATTTCATCGATTATCTTTTTTTCAGCTATAACTTCTTTAGCATGATAGATTTTTTTTGCTATTTTGTTAATTTTTTCCAATATGCTATCATTAATATTATAAACAAATTTCATTCCTTTTTTTTTGTTTTTGCATATTTTAATGACTTCGTTAGCCAAGTCTATCGCCCCCTTCCCTCCTTTTGCCCAATGATCAGACAGAACTACATTAACCTTTAATTCCTTTACCTTATCAATTATCAATTTGATTTCATTGTTTGTGTCATTAGAAAATTTATTAATTACTACAACGCAAGGTAAATTATAAATTTTAACAATATTGCTCACGTGACGTTCTAAATTTGGCAAACCCCTTTTAATTGCTAAACAATCTTCTTTTGTTAAGCTTTCTAATTCTGCGCCTCCATGATATTTAATTGCTCGCACTGTGGCCACAACCACTACAGCTGATGGTCTCAAGCCCGATTTACGACATTTTATATCAATAAATTTTTCTGCACCAAGGTCCGATCCAAAACCTGCTTCCGTAACTACGTAATCTGCAAGTTTTAATGCCGCTTTAGTTGCTACTATTGAATTGCAACCATGGGCAATATTTGCAAATGGACCACCATGAACAAAAGAAGGATTGTTCTCTAAAGTTTGAACCAAATTTGGAGAAATGGCATCTTTTAACAAAACTGTCATAGCTCCATGTGCTTTTAGATCTTTAGCTGTAACTGGATCTCCATGATTATTGTAAGCTACTATAATTTGACCGAGACGTTTTTTTAAATCATGTATTGAAGATGACAAACAAAGAATTGCCATCACTTCAGATGCAGCAACAATTTCAAAACCGTTATCATAAGGAAAACCTTTCTTAACCTCTTTTAAACCAACGGTAATTTTTCTTAACGATCGATCATTCATATCAACAACTCTTTTCCATTGAATGGTGGAAACATCGATTTCCAGTGAATTTCCATGATAAATGTGATTATCAAGCATCGCTGACAATAAATTGTGAGCAAGAGCAATAGCTGAAAAATCTCCAGTGAAATGAAGATTTATATCTTCCATGGGAATTATTTGGGCATACCCTCCACCCGCAGCTCCACCTTTTATGCCAAAAACAGGTCCTAATGAAGGCTCACGTAAACAGATAATCGTTTTCTTTCCAATTCGATTTAAAGCGTCCCCTAGTCCTACAGTTGTGGTAGTTTTTCCTTCTCCCGCAGGAGTGGGGCTAATGGCTGTAACCAAAATTAGCTTGCTATTTTTTTTTTCTGTTAATTTTTCTAAGTATGATAATGAAACTTTAGCTTTAAAGTGACCAAATGATTGAATTTGATTTTCCGGTATATTAAGAAAATTCTTTGCAATTTTAGAAATTTTCTTAATTTTTGCTGACTTGGCAATTTCTATATCACTAGGCATTTGTTATTTTTCTGTAAAAATCTAAACATTCAGGATTGGCTATTGAATTTAGATTATTAATTTTTTCACCATTAATTAATTTTTGAACGGCAATTTCAACAATCTTACCACTTTTGGTTCTTGGGATATCTGGACATTCGATAATAAGAGATGGTACATGTCGAGGAGAACAATTGTCTCTGATAGTGTTTTTTAAATTTTCAACTAATGATTCTGTAAAAGAATATTTTGTATTAATTTTTACAAACAAAACTATTCTTACATCATTGTCAAAATTTTGACCAACTACAATTGATTCTGCAACTTCATCAAAAGCCTCAACCTGTCTATAAATCTCTGCTGTTCCAATTCTTACACCTCCAGGTTTTAACGTTGCGTCAGATCTTCCCTGTATAATAAACCCAGCGTTAGATGTTTTTTGAATATAGTCACCGTGATACCAAATATTAGAATATTTATTAAAATATGCATCTTTAATTTTTTTTCTGTCATCGTCATTCCAAAATTTTACAGGCATAGAAGGAAATGGATTTTTAACAACAAGTTCACCTTTCTCAAAATCATTAATTGCCTTACCTCTTTCGTCAAAAACATCAACATCAATAGCCAAACTAGCGCCCTGTATCTCTCCTGCAAAAACTTTTCCAAATAAATTTCCCATTAATAAACAACCTACCACATCAGTTCCGCCACTAATAGAAGAAAGCAAAACTTGATTCTTAATATTTTTATAAACGTATTCCCAGCTCTCCTTCATAAGGGGAGAGCCTGTGGAAGTAATTATTTTTAGATTATCTAAATTGTATTTGTTTGCAGAAAAATTATTCTTTTTTAAAAAATCAATATACTTTGCACTTAAACCGAATAATGAGAAATTGTGATCCTCGCAGTATTGAAAAAGAACTTCTTTATTGGGGTAAAATGGAGATCCATCGTATAATTTTACACTAGCACCACATGAAAGACTTGCAACCAACCAATTCCACATCATCCATCCAGTAGTAGTAAAATAGAAAATATTGTCATTTTCTTTAACATCACAATGTAAAAATAATTCTTTTTTCTGCTCAATTAAAGATCCGCCAGCACCATGCACAATACACTTAGGAACTCCAGTTGTGCCACTTGAATATAGAATATACAAAGGATGATTAAATTCAAATTCTTCGAAAATTTCATCAATAAAACCGTCCTCTATAATTTTATCAAAAGATATAAATTCTTCTGTAAAAAAATTATTATTTTCATAAGAGCAAATTATAATTTTTTCAATTGAGGGTATTAATTTCTGTATGGAATAAATTCTATCAATTAAACTTATTTTTTTCCCATTATAATAATAATAATCACAAGTGATTAAAACTTTTGGAGATATTTGCAAAAAACGATCTACAACTCCTTGGACACCAAAATCCGGAGAGCATGAAGACCATATATGTCCATTTTTTGATGATGCTAACAGTCCAATAATTGCTTCAATATTATTAGGCAAATATGCTGCCACTCTATCATTTTTTTTTAAACCATTTTTTTTAAAAAAATTAGATAATTTACAAACATCATTATATAATTTTTTCCAAGTAATAGATTTTTCATATCCATTCTCCCCTCTAAAATGTATTGCAACTTCATTAGTTTTTTTTTTTAATAAGTTTAAAGCAAAATTTATTTTTGAGTCTTCAAAAAAACGACAATCTAAAAATTCAGTATTTTTAGAAATTATTTTTTTTCCCTTCGTGCCTTTAATATTAGAAAAATCCCAAAAAGCAGACCAGAATATATCAGGTTTTTGTATCGACCACTTCCAAAGTTTTTGATAATCAGTTGTTAAAGGAAAAAATTTTTCTTTATCAAGATATTCGCAAAATAAGTATAAATTTGATTTTTCTATTTGTTCTTTTGTGGCTTGCCATAAAAAAATATCATTCATTCTAAAAAAAAGTTTTTAAAATCACTTTAAATTTTATTTTTATCCAATAATTTTTTTGGACATGTATTTTTGCAAAACTTCAGGTATTGAAATAGTGCCATCTTTATTTTGATAGTTTTCCAAAATAGCTATAATTGTTCTTCCTATGGCTAATCCCGAACCATTTAAAGTAGCTAGTAATTCATTTTTATTATCAACTGTTTTATACCTAGCTTTCATTCTATTAGCTTGAAATGTGGAGCAAGATGAACAGCTGGAAATTTCTCTGTACTTATTTTGAGATGGTATCCAAACTTCAATATCATAAGTTTTTTCAGCACTAAAACCCATGTCACCGCTTGATAAAAGCATCACTCTGTAAGGTAATTTTAATAATTCTAAAACTTTTTCCGCACAAGAAAGCATTCTCTCTAATTCATTCATTCTAAATTCTGGTTGAATTATGGATACTAACTCCACTTTTGAAAACTGATGCTGTCTCATCATACCTTGAGTGTCTTTTCCTGCTGCACCAGCTTCTAATCTAAAACATGGAGTGCAGGTTACATAACGTAATGGCAGATCCTCATATTTTATAATTTTATCCGAAACAATATTTGTTAAAGAGACTTCACCTGTAGGAATTAGCCAAAGATTATTATTAGTTTGAAATTGTTCATCTTTAAATTTAGGTAACTGCCCAGTTCCAAACATAGATTTTTCGTTCACTAAAATTGGCACATTGTGCTCTATATAACCATTTTCACCTGTATGAAGATCAAGCATAAAATTGATCAAAGCTCTCTCTAGTTTAGCCAGATCTTTTTTAAGTATCACAAATCTGGATCCAGACATATTTGCAGCTGTTTCAAAATCTATAAGATTCAAATTTTTAGCTAAAAGATCATGACTTAAAGGCTCAAAGTCAAAATGTCTTATAGTTCCAGACTTTTTTATCTCTACGTTTCCCTTCTCATCCTCTGAAATTGGAACTTCATCTAATGGAATATTTGGTATCGTATGCAATATTCTATTGATATCTATATTTAATTTTGTAACTTCCGTTTCTAAAGCTGAAATTGAGGTTTTGATAGAAGAAACTTCAGATGAAAGATTTTTAAATTTTTCAGAATTTTTATCTTTTTCAATTGAAAGATTTTTAGAGATTGAATTTCTTTGATTTTGCAATTCTTGTTGCTTTTCAAGATTTTTTCTAAGCTCTTCATCTAATTTAATCAGTTGATCAAAAATTAGGTCGGAATTATTTACAAACCTAGATTTAATTTTTTGTTTAAAAGTATTTAAATCTTTTCTTATGTCTTTAATATTTAGCATTATTTTCTTTCTACAGTTTTAACTGTTAAAATAGAAATTTCATACAAAAGAAGTAATGGCAAAGCTAGTCCAATTTGAGTAATTGGATCAGGAGGTGTTAAAATTGCTGCTACTGCAAAAATTATCACAATCACATACCTTCTTCTTTTTTTTAAATCATCCGCTGTTAAAAAACCAACTTTTCCTAATAAAGTTAATAATACAGGTAATTGAAAACTTAAACCAAAAGCAAAAATTAATTTGGTTATCAAAGATAAATACTCATCAACCTTTGCCTCTAATTGAATAGGCATGCCTGACATTGCACTAGTTGTCTCAAATGATAAAAAAAACTTTACTGCAAGCGGCATGATCAAATAATAAACTAGCATTCCACCTAAAATAAAAAGTATTGGTGTTGCAATTAAAAAGGGTAAAAGGGCCATTTTTTCATTTTTATATAAACCCGGAGCAATAAACTTCCAAATTTGAATTAATATGACAGGAAACGAAAGACAAAAAGATGCAAAAAAAGCTAATTTTAAATAAGTTAAAAAAGTTTCGTGCAGTGCTGTAAAAATCATTCTTCTTTGTACGGGATCATCTTTCGTAGCTTGAACATAAGGATCAAGTAAAAAAGCATAAATACTATCCGCAAATACAAAACATACAACAAAAGCACAAAGCAAAAAAATTACAGATTTGATTAGACGCGACCTTAGTTCTTTAAGGTGACCAGTAATCGTTGTTGTTTTTGTCGCCATCTATAATCAAGAATTAACTTCTTTTTTTTTTTGATTTTTTGATGTTGTTTGTTTTCTTTTAGGTTTGTCTAAATCAATGGTTTCAACATCTTCTATATTTTCTAAAGTATTTTGAAATTGATTGGCATAACCTTTAATAGTTCTCATCCAACTACCAATTTTTTTCATGATGATAGGAAGGTCTTTTGGTCCAATTACTAATATGGCAATAACAGCTATGACTAGAAGTTCAGACCACCCAATTTGTGGCATTAGAAATTAACTTTCTGAATTTTTGTTATCTTTATTGCTATTGGTAAGGTTTTTATCATCAATTTCCTCAGTTGAAGACATACCTTTTTTAAAACTCTTAATTCCTTTGGCAACATCGCCCATTAATTCAGAAATTTTACCTCTTCCAAAAAGTAAAACAACTAAGGCCACAACAATAACTATTTGCCAAAAACCAATGCTCATATCTAAATCTTATCCATTATTTATATAAAAAACAATAATTATTTTTCTTTATCATCTTCTTCGTCTTCCTCGTCGTCGTCTTCATCCTCGTCATCGTCATAGTCATCATCCTCCTCATTATCTTCATAAGGCTCATCTAAATTTTGATCAGCTTCTTCCTTATTTTCATTATTCTCTGCATCTTTATTATCCAATGTATCACTAATCATTTCATCAATATTACTAAATATATTTTCTTTTATGCTACTATCATCTTCTTTAGTAAACTTAGAAGTTCCAAAAATTGAACTATCAACTCTGCTATCTATTAAACCAGCAGCCATTAATTCATCAGAGTTAGGTAGATCTTCAAGACTATTTAAATTAAAATGACTTAAAAAAGAATCCGTGGTTCCATAAGCTAGTGGCTTACCTGGTATATCCTTTCTTCCTGCTGGTTTAACCCACCCCAATTCAAATAGAACTTCCATTGTGCCTGTAGAAAAAGATACGCCTCTAATTTCCTCAATTTCAGATCTAGTAACTGGTTGATGGTACGCAATAATCGCCAATGTTTCAATTGCAGCTTTTGATAGTTTTTTTTGACCTGTTATTTCTTCTCTGAGTTGATCAGCTAGATCAATTGAGGTCCTAAATGACCAGCGATTTGCTAATTTAATTAAATTTATACCTCTTTCTTGATATTCCTTTTGCAATTCGTTTAAAATTTCCAAAACATCAGTATTTTTTTTTACTTTTGATTGCAACGTTGCAAGATCTAGAGGCTCGTCAGCTGCAAATAAAAAAGCCTCGATTATTTTTTTTTCTTTTTTGTCAATACTAGGCATAAATTTTTAATTTTTTGATTTTATATAAATATCTTCAAACATCTGTTCTTGTTTAATCAAAAGTTTCCCCTCACGTACTAATTCTAAACTTGCAGCAAAAGTACCCGATAGACCTGATTTTTTTAATTTTTTATTTTTTAAAAAATTCTTGGGTATAATAGTGTTTATATCGCACCATTCTTTTATCTGATCAAACATTTTAGTAATCATTTTTATAGCTTCTTCCATGGTATAAACGGGTAATTTTTTTATATTAATAGAAGAAAAATTTTCTTTTCTTTTAAAGTCAGCATAAGCTTTTATTAGTTCATACAAAGAAACACTATACTCAGATTTATTGATTGGTTTAATTCCCTCTCTCATTGCTCTCATAAAAACTTCATGACCTAATTTAGGTTTGCTCATTAATTGATCTGATAACAATCTAATACTCTCTAACTTTCTAAGCTGAAGTTTAAGTTTTTCAGCCATTTTAATAGCAGAGAAATCATCATCAAATTCATCTGGTAACAATAGTCTTGATTTCAAATAAGCAAGCCAAGATGCCATTACTAAAAAATCAGCTGCCAATTCTAGATTATCTTTTAACTCAGAAATATAATTAATGTACTGATCGGCAAGTTGAACTATGGAAATTTGCATCAAATCAACTTTTTGTGCCTTGGCAAGATCTAGCAACAGGTCCAAGGGACCTTCGTAATTATCTACCTGTAATTTAAAATTATCTGTTAAAACTTCAGCATGATTCTCTTGCATAAAAAATCGTACTAAATTATTGGCTATAATTAAAGATTTTAATCGTTTTTGCTAACAACTTCTTATCCGCATAGCCAGTAATGGCAAACAAACGTGTCATTTCATTCAAATTTCCATTGCAATGTAAAACAATATCGCATCCAGCATCAAACGACTTAACAGCCCTACTTTCAATAGATCCATTAAGTGCCTTCATGCATATATCATCTGACATTATTAGGCCTTTAAATTTCAATTTTTTCTTTAAAATTTTTTTTATTATTGTCGATGAAAAAGTTGCAGGGTTAATATGATCAATATTTTTATAAAGAATATGTGCGGTCATTAAAAATTGAGACTTTAAATTATTAAAGCATTTAAAATCATTATTATACAAGTATTCCTTGCTTTCATTTATTATTGGTAAATGATAATGGCTATCTAGCATAGATAAGCCATGACCTGGAGCATGTTTGCCAATAGTCATAAGCCGTTTCTTTAAATATTTCTTTACGATTGTATTACCAATATTAATAATATCAGTATTTTTATCAGAATACGCCCTATCAGATATGACGCTAGATTTATTGGGATAAAATAAATCTAATACTGGGGTTGCGATTAAATTAATTCCTAAATAATTAAACAGATTAGAATTAAAATTGATAAATTTATTTAATTCTTGGTTAAATTGTTTTTTGTCATTTTTAAAATAATTACCAAATATTTTAGCAGATTGGTGTCTTTGATCAAAAAATTTTGAAAAACGATTTACTCTTCCACCCTCGTGATCAATCATAATTAAGGTTTTTTGATATGGATTAAGGGATTTTAATTCTGAAATTAAATTTTTTAATTGAAAAAAATTTTTTATATTTCTTGAAAAAATAATATACCCAATCGGTAAGTGTTTTTTAAATAAAAAATATTCTTCTTTGGAAATACAATGTCCAGATAATCCTACGATAACTGGTTTAAAAGCAATATTCATTTTACAAGTTCCCAAAACTTTGGTTCATCATCAATTTTTTTAAAATAGTCAGAATTGTCAATGAATATCTTAAAGTTTTTATTTACCTCAGTTTTTGGTAGCTTCATACCGTAGCTAAATAACAATGAGTCATGTAACTTTCTACTTTGCAAAATTTTTGCTTTAAAGTTTTCAGATAAATAAAATAATATAGTGAAATAAAAAAAAATAAAAATTAAGATAATGGATGTTGTTTTTAATAATAATAATCTCATTACATAGACTCGGGTGCGCTAACACCAAGTATTAACAGCCCAGACTTTATTACTCCCAAAACCTTTTCTAATAAATAAACTCTAGCCTTAATTAATTCACTATTTTCATTTTCAATAATCCTATACTCTGGATATTCTTTTCCTAAATTCCAATAAGAGTGAAATATTGATGCAAGATCATATAGGTAATAAGGTATTCGATGCGGTTCTAAGTTTTTTGCTGAAAGATCCATACATTTAGACCACAAGGACAATTTTTTAATTATTTCAATTTCAATTTCCGCATCTAATAATCGTAAACACTTTTTATCAATATTTGTTAAATCTAATGATGTTTTCCTTAAGATTGAATGAATTCTTGCACTGGCATACTGTACATAAAAAACAGGGTTTTCTTTAGTTTTTTCTGTAACTAGGTCAAAATCAAAATCTAATTGGCTATCATTGCTTCTATAGATCATCATAAATCTAACCGCATCTACTCCTACAGATTCTACCAATTCTTTAGCAGTGATAAAATCACCCGCTCTTTTCGACATCTTGTAAGGTTCTCCAGATTTAAATAACTTTACCAACTGGCATACTTTGCATTCAAAATCTGCTTTGAAATCAGATAGTGCATCAACACAGGCTTTTAATCTTTTAAGGTAACCCGCATGATCGGCTCCTAACACGTTAATATATTTATCAAATTTTCTATCAAGTTTGTATGAATGATAGGCCACATCATTAGCAAAATAAGTCCATGTGCCATCTGATTTTTTTAAAGCTCTATCTACATCATCGCCAAACTTGGTGGACTTGAATAATAATTGCTCTCTTGGTTCCCAATCTTCATTTTCATTACCCTTAGGTTTAGGCAGTACACCTTCGTAGATACAGTTTTTTCTTTCTAATATTTTTAAAGTTTTAGATACAAGGTTGTTTTTTACTAATTCTTTTTCTGAAATAAATAAATCATGCTTAATACCAAGCGAAAGCAAGTCATTTTTAATCATAATCATGGCTTCGTCCATAGCCATTTCACCAAGTTCATTTTTAATAGAATCGTAATTAGAAAAATTAGAAATTTTATTTTTTTTTATTAAACTTTGTGCAATTTCTTTTAAATATTCACCTGGATAAAGACCTTCATTTGCAGGAAATTCTTTTCCTTCTTTAATTTCAAGAACTCGAGCATACACAGATTTGGCAAACATGTGAATTTGATTACCATAATCATTAATATAATATTCTTTGATAACTTTGTGTCCTACAAAATTTAAAAGGTTTCCTAAAATATCTCCATAGACCGCTCCTCGACAATGCCCTACGTGCAACGGGCCTGTGGGATTAGCCGAAACATATTCTAAATTAATAGTTTTAGATGTATTTACAATTTTTCCTTTGCTATCATCAAATGAAAATAAAAAATTATACCAAAATTCTTTTTTAAACTTTAAATTTACAAATCCAGGTTTGGCAACTTCTATGGTGTCAAATTCACTATAATTTTCTTTTATCAAGTCTGCAATTTTTTTACCAATTTCTAAAGGATTGCTTTTAAGAGAAGATGATAAAATTAGAGGTGCATTAAATGCCAGATCTCCGAAACTTACTTGTCTAGGAGTATCAACAGAAACTTTTTCTTCGTCACAGTCAAAACTATTATTACGAAGTAATAAAATAAATTTATCTTTGTATATTTTAAAAATATTCATTTTAATGAGTTATACAGATCAATAGCATATTTATCCGTCATGCCTGAAATATAATCACTTATATTCCTTTGCTTTGAAAAATTATTATTAAACTTATTAGAAATTTTTTCATAATGACTATTATAATAATTAAAAATTTTTTGTATTATTTCTTTTGATTTATTTGACCACTTTTGGATATGAGAGTGTTTATACATCTTGGAGTGTAGAAACGTTTTAATATTTTTTATTAGTTCATTAGTTGTTTCTGAAAAATCAATAATTTGGTTACCAGATTTATAAACATCATTTATATTATCTATTTTATATAAATTGATATTTTTTTGTGAATTATCAATTAGGTCTGTTACCATATAATCAATTAACTTTCTGACCAAAATATAATTGTTTTTATTGGAGCTTTTATTATAAGTTTCTTTTATAATATCATTTAGCACAGGAATTTCTCTAAGATCATCAATGTTAAAAAAATTTGCCCTTAACCCATCATCAATATCGTGATTATTATAGGCTATATCATCAGATAAAGAGCTTATTTGCGCTTCTAATGATCCGTAAGTTTGAAAATTTAAACCATAGTTAAAAATTTCAGGTAACAAAATTTTTAATTTATTTTCATTTTGAACTGGACCATTATGTTTCAAAAGACCATCAATACAATTTAACGATAAATTCAATCCTAGATAATCCTCATAAATATTTTCCAGCAATAGAAGAATTCTTAAAGATTGTATATTATGATCAAAACCACCATAATTAAGCATGCACTCAGCTAGAATATCTTCACCAGCATGACCAAATGGAGTATGTCCCAAATCATGAGCTAAACTAAGTGCCTCAGATAAATCTTCATTCAAACCTAGGTATCTTGATATAGATCTTGATATTTGGGAGACCTCTAAAGAATGAGTAAGCCTTGTTCTAAAATGATCTCCCTCATGATAAACAAAAACTTGGGTTTTGTGTTTTAGCCTTCTAAAAGATGAACAATGAATCACCCGGTCACGATCTCTTTGATATTCAGATCTATAATTTGAGCTTTTTTCCAAAAAATACCTACCCAAAAAATTAGCTTTATTTGAAGCGTATTTTTGTAGAATATTGTCATGATTAGCTAGGAGTGTGCTCATTTAAGATATAATATATATAAAGTTATTTTAATTAACTTATGAATACTAATATAGAAATAAGCAAAAAAGCTAAAGAAGAAATTAATAAGCTTTTGCAAAATGAAAATAATGGTTCTTTTTTTAGGATATCCGTCGAGGGTGGTGGCTGCTCAGGCTTTAAATACAATTTCTCAATCGATGAACATCTGAATCCAGAAGATAAAAAATTCGACAATGTCATTATCGATCCAATTAGTCTGGAATATATTAAAGGATCTATTTTAGAGTATAATGATACCTTAATTGAAAAATCATTCAAAATTTCTAACCCTAATGCAAAAAGTTCTTGTGGGTGTGGAACTTCGTTTTCGTTTTAGTGAATATAGCCAGTTGGAATATAAATTCTGTAAGGATTAGAGCGGATCAGGTTCTTGATTATTTAAAAAAGAAAAAAATTGATATTTTAGTTCTTCAAGAAATTAAAACAGAAGAGAAAAATTTTCCCTTTCAAGAATTCAATAATGCAGGTTATAATTCTTACGTAAATGGTCAAAAATCCTATAATGGAGTAGCTATTTTAAGCAAAGAGAAATTAATAACAAATCATGATGATTTTAAAGATCCTCTAGGACAATCTAGATTTATCTCAGCTAATATTAATTATAAAAATAAAAAAATTTTTTTAGTTTCTATATATTTACCAAACGGCAATCCTGTTAATACAGAAAAATACGAATACAAAAAAAAATGGATGGGACTATTTGAAAAATTTATTCAAAAAAAATTAAATGAAAATAAGCATATAATTATTACAGGTGATTTTAATGTAATCCCTGGAGAAAATGACGTTGATAACCCGGAGGATTGGATAAATGATGCATTATTTAAATTAGAAATTCGAAAAAAATTTAGATCTTTGTTAAATCTTGGTTTTAAGGATGGGTTTAGACTTTTTAATAATCTAGATAAACAATATACATTTTGGGACTATCAACAAGGATCTTGGCAGAGAAATAAGGGATTGAGAATTGACCATTACTTAATATCAAATGAACTAACAGATACTATAAAAACTATAGAAATAGATAAATTCACTAGAGACAATCAAAGACCCTCAGATCATGTGCCTATAAGATGTGTTCTTACTTAATACGATTATATTGGTCAATATATCTGGTTATATCGCTTTCCTTTAATATTTTTCCTACTTGGGCCTCAATAATTTTAACTGGTTCGCTATAAGAATTTTCAATTCTATGAACTGAACCTAAAGGGATGAAAACGGTTTCGTTAATTTTTGGAAACAAAATATCTTTATCAATAGTTACTTTTGGTTTTCCATGAGTGATAGTCCAATACTCCGATCTATATCGATGCTTCTGCAAACTAATTGAAGAATTTTTGTTTATAACAAGCTCTTTTATTAAAAAGCCGTCTCCCCTATGTAGATTAAAGTATTTGCCCCATGGTTTAAGAAAAGTGTTATTTTTTTTATAGTATTTATGCTTTATTTTTTTAAATAAATGAGTAATTGCTTTCCAACTTCCAAGATCTGACCAAGCCACATTTAATTTTGCACCAATGATATCTTTAACTTTTTCCAAAATTGCATAATCAAAAGAAATCTCTTTTATTGATTTGTAAAATTTTGCGTTAAGTTTTGTTGTATTTTTTATTTTCTTAGAAAAAATAACTGAATTATGGGCTTGTTTAAACAAAATCGGTTGAAATTTTTTACATAGATTGATTAATGAGTCTTTACGAACAAAAAAAATACCAGAATTCCAATAAGCTTTATTTTTAATAATTTTTATTGCAATTTTTTTGGTTGGTTTTTCTATAAAATTAGTAACTTTATCATTATTTTTTTTTGTCAAAAAGTAACCAAACTGCTCGGACGGTTCTGTAGGTTTTATTCCAAATACACAAATATTTTCACTGGTTAACTTTTTGGAATACTTTTTAACTGAATTATTAAAAATTTTTTTATTTTCAATTAATTGATCGGAAGGAAAATAAATCAAAGGTTGTTCACTTTTAATACTATTAATCAAGGCAGAGGATATAACAGCAGGTCCAGTATTTTTTTTATAAGGTTCTAAAACCAGATTGTATTTTTTAATTTTGTATAATTTAAGAAATTTTTTAATTATTTTTTCATATTTTAGGTTAGAACTGATTATAGGAAAATCATAAATAGGATCCTTAATTCGCTCTAAAGTTTTTTGAAACAAAGTCCATCCTCCAAAATCAATAAATTGTTTTGGAATCGACTTAAAAGAAGATGGAAAAAGTCTAGTACCAGCTCCACCACATAATATAATAGGTTTGATCTTCACTTATATATCAGCGTAACAACTTTTTTCTTTTGAACCGCCAGGATGGGTTACGGCGCCATTTTTAGCAGTTCCTACGGTTTGACTATATTTCCATAAAGTTCCACTATTAAAATTAGGTTCCTTAGCTCTCCAAGCATTTTTTCTTTCTTCTAAAGTTTTGGCATCTAAGTCTACGTCGATTGATCCTTTTTCAGCATCAATAACAATTTTATCACCATCCTGAAGCAATGCTATTGGACCTCCCACAAATGCTTCTGGACTAACATGACCAATACAAAAGCCTCTTGTAGCACCCGAAAATCTTCCATCTGTGATCAGGGCAACTTTTTCACCTAAACCCTGTCCATAAATTGCCGCTGTTGTTGATAGCATTTCCCTCATTCCTGGGCCGCCTTTTGGACCCTCATATCTAATAATGATAACATCACCTTCTTTATAGGTCTTGTTTTTAACAGCCTTAAAAGCATCTTCTTCACTATCAAAGCATTTTGCAACTCCCTCAAAGCGAAGAGTTTTCATTCCCGCAACTTTAACTATGGCTCCATCTGGTGCTAAATTTCCTTTAAGACCTACAACTCCACCGGTTGGGGTAATAGGATTGTTATAAGGTCTCATAACTTTTTGTTCATTATTAAATTTAACATCCTTTAAATTTTCAGCCATTGTTTTTCCAGTAACTGTTAAACAATTTCCATTTATATAACCCCCATCCAATAATGTTTTTAATAGCATCGGAACGCCACCAGCTTCAAACATGTCTTTTGCAACATATTTTCCTCCTGGTTTAAGATCTGCAAGATAAGGTGTTTTTTTAAAAATTTCAGCCACATCCATTAAATCAAATTTAATTCCACATTCATTTGCAATTGCTGGAAGATGTAAGGCAGCATTAGTAGATCCACCAGTTGCAGCAACCACGACTGCAGCATTTTTTAAAGACTCTAATGTTACTATATCTCTTGGTCTGATCTTGTTCTTTAAAAGACTCATTACAGCTTTGCCACTTTCATATGCAAATTTATCTCTTTCCTCATAGGGTGCTGGCGTTCCAGATGAATATGGCAATGCCAAACCAATAGCTTCAGAAACACAAGCCATTGTATTAGCCGTGAATTGACCGCCACATGCACCAGCACTAGGACAAGCATGAAGTTCTAATTCTAATAAATCTTCGTCTGACATTTTTCCATTTTCATGCATTCCAACGGCTTCATAAACATCGACCACTGTCACATCCTTACCTTTAAATTTTCCTGGAAGGATGGATCCACCATAGATAAACACGCTCGGCACATTAAGCCTACACATTGCCATCATCAAACCTGGTAATGACTTATCGCAACCAGCTACACCGACAAGAGCATCGTAGCAGTGACCTCGGACTGTTAATTCAGTTGAGTCAGCAATAACTTCTCTTGAGATCAAGGAAGATTTCATTCCTTCATGACCCATAGCGATACCATCTGTAACAGTAATGGTGCAAAACTCTCTTGGCATTCCATGGTTATCATATACCCCTTTTTTTACACTTTGCGCCTGTCTCATCAGAGCGATATTACAAGGTGCAGCTTCATTCCAGGTTGAAACAACGCCAACAAAAGGCTTGGCAACATCTTCCTGGGTAAGGTCCATGGCATAATAAAAAGATCTGTGCGGAGCTCTTTCTGGACCTACTGTAGTATGACGACTTGGTAACTTAGATTTATCAAATTTAGACATTTATGAAAAACTCCTTAAAATATTGTTAATTTTTTCTAGATCAATTTTATAATTTGACAACATTTCCTTTTCATTATCAACAACATTTTTTGGAGCATTTTGAACAAATCCAGAATTAGCAAGCTTCTTTTCACATACAGAAATCTTAACTAGAACATCTTTTTGTTTTTTTAATTGAACTTCTTTCTGATCATTAAGATTAACAGTATTTTCAAACTGAATTCTTACATTCTCGTCAGCAATAATCATATTTATAACCGATTTCTTATTTGAACTAGTAAAATCAATTTCTTTTATTCGGCCCAATCTCTTAATTATTTCTATATTATCTTTGGATAATTTTTGAAAATATTTAGAAGTATTATTTATAAAAACATTACAAAAACTTGCGGGACTAATACCAAGTGTTACTTTGATAGATCTAATTTCAGATATAAAATTTATTATTATATTTATATCTTTTGCTTTTTTGATTTGATCTTTGGTTAACTGATAAGAATTTTTGCTTGTATAAGAAATTAAAGGTGATTTAAAAAATTTATCAAATTTAGTAAGTGACCACAGTTCTTCGGTAACAAAAGGAATAAATGGATGTAAAAGAAGTAACAACTCTGATTGCAAAAAAGAAATTGTTTTCTTTAGTTCTTGAATATTTATTTTATTACTAGAGTACAAAACTGGTTTAGCAAATTCGATATACCAGTCGCAAAATAAATTCCATGTAAACTGATAAACATGCCTTGCAGCTTCATCAAATCTATAATTATTTATACAATCGTTTGTTTTCAATTTGCAGTTATTAAATTCATTTAATATCCATAAGTTAATTGGATCCTTGATTTTATTAATATTAATTTTAGGATCAGAAAATGTATTATTAAATTTTGAAAAATTAAAAATATTCCAAATTTTAGTTATAAAGTTTTTGTAACCATTGACTCTTTCTTTGGCTAACTTAACATCTCTCCCAGGAGAAGACATTGCTATGAGAGTAAATCTTAAAGCATCAGCACCAAATTCATTAATCAAAACTAATGGATCAATAACATTACCTTTTGATTTTGACATTTTTTGACCTTTTTCATCTCTAACCAATGCATGTACATACACATCTGAAAAAGGTACTTTTTTCGTAAAATATAATGACATCATCATCATTCTTGCTACCCAAAAAAATATAATATCAAAACCTGTAACTAGAACTGATGTTGAATAAAATCTTTTTAACTCATAAGTTTTTTTCGGCCATCCAAAAGTTGCAAATGACCACAGAGCTGAAGAAAACCATGTGTCTAGCACATCGTTATCTTGTGTAAGAATTAGATTTTTTTTAAATTTTTTTTTAGCTATTTGTTTTGCCTCATTCAAATTATTTGCAACAATTATTTCACCTGATGGCGTATACCATGCCGGTATTTGATGGCCCCACCATAATTGTCTTGAAATACACCAGGGCTGAATATTTTCCATCCATTGGTAATATGTTTTTGACCAATTTTCCGGAAAAAAAGATGTTTTTTTATTTTTGACGTTAAGTATAGCGTCGTTGGATAATTTTTTTGCATCAAGAAACCATTGTTCGGTTAAATAAGGCTCTATAATAGAGTTTGATCTATCTCCAAATGGCACCGCATGTTTAATATTTTCGACTTTTTCAAGAGAGCTTAAATCATTTAATGTAGCAATGAGTTTGTTCCTAGCATCAAAACGATCTAAACCCACAAAATCAGCTGGAACTGCATCATTAAGTTTTGCATCCTTTGTTAAAATATTTATTTTTTTAAGACCATTTCTCTCTCCTACAATAAAGTCATTAAAATCGTGAGCAGGTGTAATTTTTACCACCCCACTTCCTTGCGTAGGGTCAGCATATATATCTTCTATAATTGGAATTTCTCTATTGGCAACAGGTATAATGGCAGTTTTACCTACAAGATTTTTATATCTTTTGTCTTTTGGATTAACGGCTAACGCCACATCACCAAACATTGTTTCAGGTCTTGTGGTGGCAACAGTTAAAAATTGATCAGAATCTTTAATAGAATATTTAATATAATAAAGCTTTCCCTCAATTTCTTTTTGAACAACCTCAAGATCTGAAACTGCTGTTTGCAAAACAGGATCCCAATTTACTAATTTTAAATCTTTGTAGATTAGTTTTTGATTATATAAATCAACAAAAACTTTTATAACAGCTTTAGAAAGACCATCATCCATGGTGAACCTTTCCCTGCTCCAATCACAAGATGAGCCTAATTTTTTAAGTTGAGATACAATCTCATTTCCAGATTTGCTTTTCCATTTCCAAATTTCTTTAACAAATTTTTCTCTTCCAAGAGATTGTCTTGATAAACCTTTTTCTAATAATTGTTTTTCAACAACCATTTGCGTAGCTATACCAGCATGATCTGTTCCAGGTTGCCACAATGTTTCAAAGCCTTGATTTCGTTTAAATCTTATTAACAAATCTTGAATAGTATTATTTAGTGCATGACCCATATGCAAACTGCCCGTTACATTCGGTGGAGGTATAACTATAGAAAAAGATTTGTTTTTAGTTTTGTTTTTTATGGGCTTGAATAGTTTTTTCTTTTCCCAAAAATTATAAATTTTATTTTCAATTTCTGAATGATTGTAAGAACCAAAATTTTTCATTTAAAAAGAAAAAACAGGTTCTTTGCTTTTATAATTAATTAAAAGAGGTGCTGATGCATCAAAGATTCTAAGTTTATCATAATGATTGTTTTCATTTTTTATGTAGACAACAGCATAGGATATTCTTTCTTCTCTTATTACCGATACTAACCTCCCACCGATTTTTAAAGACTTGATTAAATTAACAGGATCCGAATTTATCTCTCCATTAATTAAAATATTATCAAAACTTGTTCCTAAGCTTTTTTCAGAAAGAAAATCATCTTGTATAATTTTTACGTTAAGTAATTTTTCTTGATCACAATTATTCTTAAGAATTTCTAAGACTTCATTATCTGACTCTAAACAAAAAACTTTTTTAAATATTTTAGACAAAATAGCAGAACTGTACCCATTACAAGAACCAACATCTAAAACATTTTTATCTAAGCCTATATTTAAATTACTAATAAGCTTTCCAAGAACAAAAGGTCTTAAAACAAATCTTGTTTTATTTATAAAAATACAATCATCCGAATAAGCTACAGATTTTAGATGATCTGGAAAAAAATTTTCTCTTTTTATAGAGGCAAATGCATCTAGAATAGTTTCATCGATAACCAAATTAGCTCTTAATTGGCTCTCTACCATTTGATTTCTTTGAATTTCAAATTTCATATTATTGATTATATGTCTTTAAAATATATATATACATCTTTCAGAATTAATAAATATTTTGAATTTAAAAAGGCCACGTGGCGGAATGGTTACGCAGAGGATTGCAAATCCTTTTATTCCAGTTCGATTCTGGACGTGGCCTCCATATTTTTATTGTTTTTATAAAAAAAATTTGTATTGTGACCGCATTCCTCGATAGCTCAGTTGGTAGAGCAGTTGACTGTTAATCAATTGGTCGCAGGTTCGAGTCCTGCTCGAGGAGCCAAAAACTAGATTGCTTGCTTGATATCTCTTTGATTTCTCAAAACTTCAATAATTTTATTTTTTTCAATTGAATCCAAATCATTAAACATTTTTACCAAAAATGAATAATTTAAACTTTGAGACTCTTTTTTATCATGAGATTGATCAGAAAAATCTTGGTAATCTTCAAAGAAATACTTAATTGGTACCTTTAAGAAATTAGCTAACTGCAATAAACGAGCGGATGAAACTCCGTTGGTACCTTTTTCGTATTTTTGTATTTGCTGAAATGTAACGTTAATGGCTTGGGCTACTTGTGTTTGTGTTAATCCTAGTGAAGTTCTTTTTAGTCTTAATTTTTTACCTAAATGCTGGTTTAGCTGAGCGCTCATAAAAATAATGTCCCTTTATTTTTTTATCATAATTAACTAGAAAAAAAGGATTTAGGCAAGAGATTTAAATGCGAAATTTGTACATATTTAAGTTGATTAATGTAGTATTTTTTATATGCAAAAATTAAATATTTTGTGGGTCCGCGAAGATTTTAGAACAGAAGATAACCCTGCTTTACTAAGCATAGAAAAAGATACTGAAAAATTTGAAGTTTTTTACGCTTATAATTCAAAAAATTTTGAATCAAGGTCAGCACAAAGATGGTGGCTTTATAAAAGTCTGATAAAATTTCAAGAAAAATTATCAGATAAAGGTATTGTTTTTAAAATCTTTAATACAGATATATTAACAGTCATAAAAGAGCTCATTAAAAAAAATAATATTAATCAATTTTACTTTAACAAGCGTTATGAACCAAAAGAACAAGCAATCGAAACTGAAGTAGAAAACTATTTAAATAAAAATAACATAAAAGTAAGAAAATATAGTGGAAATTTGTTGCAAAATCCTTTTGATGTAAAGAAAAAAGACGGAACTCCATTTCAAGTTTTTACTCCCTACTGGAGAAATGCTGAGGAACAATATCTAAAAAATTTTAATTTTTCTAAAAAAATTTCTAATTTTAAGTCTAAAAAAATTAATAACGATAATCAAAAAATTTTAGAAAATTTTATAAAACCAAAAAAAAATTGGTATGTAAAATTTGAAAAATATTGGGAAGTTGGAGAAGACAAAGCAAAATATTTACTTAAAGAATTTATAAAAAATAAAATTAATAACTACGCTACAAATAGAGATATACCATCAACGGAAGGAACATCTAAACTCTCTCCATATTTAGCTTTTGGCGAAATATCCCCACAATATATAATCGATGAATGTTATAAAATTTCCAAAAAAAATATTGGTTTTAGAAAATATATTAATGAAATTGGTTGGAGAGAGTTTGCGCACCATTTGCTAAATCATTTTCCACAAATGGAAAATGGTAATTTAAGAAAACAATTTGATAAATTTAAGTGGGAAAAAAATAAAAAAAAATTAAATAATTGGAAAAAAGGAAAAACTGGTTATCCTATTGTAGATGCTGGTATGCGCGAACTTTATGAGACTGGATGGATGCACAATAGAGTTAGAATGATAACAGCATCTTTTTTAGTAAAACATTTGAGAATAAATTGGATTGAAGGAGAAAAGCATTTCAAAGATTCGTTACTAGATTTTAATATGCCAAATAATGTAGCTGGATGGCAATGGGTTGCTGGTTGTGGTGCGGATGCAGCTCCCTACTTCAGAATATTTAATCCAATTCTACAAGGAGAAAAATTCGATCCTGACGGGACTTACGTTAAAAAATGGGTTAGCGAATTGCGAAATGTTCCTAATAAATACATACACAAGCCTTGGGAATTACCTAAAGATATAGCAGAGAAAATAAATTTTAATATTAATCGAGATTATATCGCCCCAATAGTTAATCACGAAGAAGCAAGACAAATGGCCTTGAAAGCTTTTGCAGATTTGAAAAAATAATTGATTGTAATACTTATCATCAGTTGTATAAAAATATTATGAATAAAAGTGTAATTGATTTAATTGGAAACACACCATTAATTTATCTAAAAGATGCATCTGAAAGTACTGGATGCAAAATATTTGGTAAAGCAGAATTTTTAAATCCTGGCCAATCTGTAAAAGATCGAGCAGCTTTATATATTATTAAAGATGCAATAAGCAAAAAAAAATTAGAATTTGGTGGTACTATAGTTGAAGGCACTGCTGGAAATACTGGAATTGGGATCACTATGGTTGCAAATTATTTTGGGATTAAAACAGTTATTGTAATTCCTAATACTCAAGCACCAGAAAAAAAAGATACTCTTAAACAACTTGGTGCCAAACTTATAGAAGTTGATGCAGTTCCATATGCTAATCCAAAAAATTATGTAAAATATTCTGCCTCCATTGCAGAACAAATTGCAAAAGAAAATAATAAATTGACTTACTGGGCT
Source organism: Candidatus Pelagibacterales bacterium (assembly GCA_965235745.1). Classification (GTDB taxonomy): domain Bacteria; phylum Pseudomonadota; class Alphaproteobacteria; order Pelagibacterales; family Pelagibacteraceae; genus IMCC9063. The sequence continues at coordinate 30,265 of CBDDYY010000003.1, read as the reverse complement.
AACCAATTTGACAACACTATTAACAAATTGGCTCATATTGAGACAACAGCTGAAGAAATTTGGGCTCAAACAAATGGCAAAATTGATGGATTTATTTGCTCTGTTGGAACAGGAGGGACTTTGGCAGGTGTTTCTGAGGGATTAAAGAAAAAAAATAAAAATATCAAAATTGGGTTAAGCGATCCTTATGGTTCATCATTATATAGTTTTATCAAAAAAGGCACCTTGGAAACTGAAGGAAGCTCTATTACAGAAGGTATTGGGACATCGAGAGTTACTAAAAACTTTGAAAATACGCCTGTAGATTATGCTTACAGAATTAATGATACAGATGCTTTAAATAATGTTTATAAATTATTGAAAAATGAAGGACTGTTTGTAGGTACTTCATCAGGAATTAATGTTTCTGGAGCAATTGAAATGGCTAAAGAAATGGGTCCTGGAAAAACCATTGTAACCATATTATGTGATGTCGGCTCAAGGTCAGCAAGCAAGATATTTAATGTCGATTTTTTAAAATCTAAAAACCTACCCTATCCGGATTGGTTATAAAATTTGGCTTAAGAAAAGTTTAGTTCTTTCATTTTCTGGATTTGAAAAAAATTGAGCAGTAGGTTTTTCTTCAACTATACTTCCTTCATCCATAAAAATAACTCTATCAGCCACTTCTTTGGCAAAGGCCATCTCATGAGAAACCACAATCATTGTCATGCCTGCTTTGGCAAGATCTGTCATAACATCTAAAACTTCCTTAATCATTTCAGGGTCCAATGCTGAAGTTGGCTCATCAAAAAGCATAATTTTTGGTTCCATGCACAAAGCTCTGGCAATTGCAGCTCTTTGTTGTTGGCCACCTGACAATTGTCCAGGAAATTTAAGTGCCTGATCATCAATTTTGACCTTAGCTAAATATGTCATTGCTAGTTCTTCTGCATCTTTTTTTGACATTTTTCTAACCCATGAAGGAGCTAAAGTGCAATTATCTAAAATACTTAAATGAGGGAATAAATTAAATTGCTGAAAAACCATTCCAACTTCGCTTCTGATTTTTTCAATACTTTGTGTGTGATGGTCTAAAACAGTATCTCTTACTTTAACAGTACCCTCTTGGTGTTCTTCAAGCCTGTTTATACATCTAATTAAAGTTGATTTGCCTGAACCGGATGGACCACAAACTATAATTTTTTCTCCTTGGTACACAGAAAGATCAATATCTTTTAAAACATGAAATTCCCCATACCACTTATTAACTTTATTTAATTCTATAACTTTTTCTTTATTCATTTTTTTTCAGTACTATATTTTTTTTCTAATCTCTGACTGTAACTGCTTAAGAAGTAAGATGCTACCCAAAAAATTGCCGCTGCAAACACATACCCTTCTACAGCCATTCCAAGCCAATATGGATTTGCTTTAGCAAGGTTTATCATTCCCAAAATTTCCGCCATTCCAACAAGCACAATTAACGGTGTATCTTTAAGCAATGCTATAAACGTATTTGCAATACCGGGTATTACAGTTTTTATGGCTTGTGGAAGTACAATAAAAAAATTCATCTTCCAGTAACCCATCCCCAAGGATCTAGCAGCATCGTATTGACCCTTTGGCAAAGATTGCAGTCCTCCCCGAACAACTTCAGCTATATAAGCTGACTCAAATATGGCAATACCAACAGCAATACGCAAAGTTTTATCGACATACGAATTTGCCGGTAGCAACAAAGGAAACATAACTGCCGCTGCAAATAAAACTGTGATAAGAGGTATACCTCTCCAAAACTCTATAAAGCAAATACTAAAATACTTAATTATTGGCAATTCTGATCTTCTTCCAAGAGCCAACAAAACACCTAAAGGAAAAGAAAAAATAATTCCAAAAATTGCCAGTATAAAAGTTAAGGCTAAACCACCCCACTCTCTGCTTTCAACAATTTGCATTCCAAAAGACCCATGAATTAATACAAAGGCAATTATTGGAAAAACAAATATTAAAAAAAATAAAATATAAATTTTAAACTTATCTTTTACAAAAAAAGACAAGCTAATTGATATAATTAAAATTAAAAAACTTAAGTTTATTCTCCATATATTTTCAACTGGATAAAAACCATACATAAATTTTTCAAACCAAACTTTTACAAAAACCCAACAAGCTCCTGAAGTTTTACAATCCGTTTTTAATTTCCCTTCAAAGGTAGCGCTTACAAATGCCCAATCAATAAATGGAGGTATGGTGATAATTATTAAATAAATACAAAATAAAGATATAAGAGAATTATACCAATTAGAAAAAAGATTTGTACGGGACCAAATTATTAAATTTTTAATTTTCATATCACTTAGAAATAAAAGCAATTTTTTTGTTATACCAATTAAGAATTAAAGAAATAAAAAGACTTATTGACAAATAAGTCATCATAACAATAAAGATAATTTCAATTGCTTTTCCCGTTTGAGATAATGATGTACCTGCAAAGACACTCGTGAGGTCTGGGTATCCAATACCTGCAGCTAAGGAGGAGTTTTTGACCAAGTTTAAATATTGATTAGTAGTTGGCGGAATAATCACTCTCAAGGCCTGAGGAATTACAATTAATTTTAGTGATAAAGAGTTGTTAAACCCGAGAGATTTAGCAGCTTCTTTTTGGCCCTTGCTGATAGAAAGAATTCCAGCTCTTACATTTTCAGCAATGAAAGTGGATGTGTATAATGACAATGCAAATAACAAGGCTAAAAATTCAGGGACAAGCTTAACACCACCAACATAATTAAATATACCAAAATTTTGAATCAATTTAGCTTGTTCGAATGTAAGACCAACATTTCCTAAAACAGAAAAAACCAAAGGAAATAATATTAAAAAAATGAGAGATAGCTTAAAAACAGGTAAATATTTACCTGAGTTATAAAACATTTTATTTGAATAATATTTTAAAAGAAAAATGGTTAATATTGCAAAAATAATTCCATAAATAATAAACTGAAAATTTGTAAAAATAAATTTGGGAAAATAAAAACCCTGAACATTAATAATTAAAAAATCTAACAAAATTAAACTCTTTTCTGTTGTTGGTAAATTTCGCAAAACTACGAAATACCAAAAGAATATTTGAAGTATTAACGGCAAATTTCTAAACAACTCCACATAGAAATGAGATAATTTTGATAGTAGTAAATTTTCGGAAAGTCGCGAAATACCAATAATAAAACCAAGAATAGAAGCAAAAATAATGCCAAAAAATGACACTAATAGAGTGTTTAATAATCCAACAAGATATGCCCTGCCAAAGCTATAGGAACCATCGTAAGGAATAAGGCTAAATTGAACATCAAATCCAGAGTTTGTGCCTAGAAAATCAAAACCTGAGGTAATATTTCTGGCTTGAAGATTTACCTGAGCATTCGTTGTAAAATAAAAAATTAAAAGGAAGAAAAAAAATAAGAGCAAAAACTGTGGCAAAAAATTTTGCCATTGAAAATTTTTAATTAGTAAATTTTTAAAGTTTGATTTTTGCATGTCTTAATTAATAAAAAGGGCCAAACATTAATTTGGCCCTTTTATTCTTAAGATAAACTTATCTTACTGGTGGTGCGTATAAAATTCCACCTTTTGACCATAATTGGTTCGGAGAACCGTTTCGAGCCAAACCTAGAGGAGTTTTTTCTCCAACATTTCGCTCATAAACTTCTCCATAATTACCAACTTGTTTAATAATATTATAAGCCCAAGTATTAGAAAGACCCAGACTCTTGCCTGTGTCGCCCTCTAAACCTAGTAATCTTTTAATATTAGGATTATCTGTCGATTTCATTGAATCAATATTTTTAGAACTTACACCAAGTTCTTCTGCCTCAATCATTACATATAATGACCATGCAGCTATATCTCTCCAATTCTGATCGTTACCTCGTACAACTGGTCCTAATGGCTCTTTTGAAATTGTCTCAGGCAAAACTGTATGTTCACCAGGATTTTTCATTTTAGTTCTTTGAGCAGCCAATCCAGATTTGTCCGTAGTATAAACATCACATCTTCCAGCATCATAAGCTGCTACAGCTTCATCCGCTTTTGTAAAAGATACTGCCTCATATTTAAGTTTATTTGCTTTGAAATAATCTCTTAAATTTAGTTCAGTAGTAGTACCTGTTTCTACGCAAACTTTAACGTTATTAAGTTTTTTTGCAGTATTTACTTTTGCAGCTTTTCTAACAATAAAACCTTGACCATCGTAAAAATTTGTTCCAACAAATTCTAAACCTAATCCAGCATCTCTAGATAAAGTCCATGTAGTATTTCTTGAAAGCATATCGATTTGACCTGATTTCAATACTTCAAATCTATCTTTTGCACTTAAAGGTTGGTATTTTACTTTGTTAGCATCACCTAAAACTGCAGCTGCTACAGCTCTGCACATATCTACGTCAATGCCGGTCCATTTTCCTGAAGCATCAGCATTTGAAAATCCTGGAACTCCCTGAGAAACTCCACAACTTACTGATCCTTTCTTTGTAACATCTTCTTTAGTTCCTGCTTTTGCAACTGTTCCAGATAAAAGAAATGCAAATAAAGCAATTGAACCAAAGAATTTAAACATACTATTTTTCATAATGTATCCCCATTTGGTTAAAATTATTTATATTATACAAGGAAGTTAATTAGTATTCAAAAAAAAAATTCTCAATTTTTAGTTAACAGATGCTTATTAAGAAGTTTTTTTCGTATAATCCTGTTTTTTTTTAAAATATACTCATATTTCATCGCCAGATTCCTACTTTTAAATTTTTTAGAATAGATTAACTCCCAATAATTACCTCTGGTAAACTTTGCTCCTTTGTTCAAATTATGAAGATTTAAGCGTTTTGAAATATTTGACGTGTATCCAACATAAGTAGCGTTACGTCTTTCGCTATAAATCATATAAACAAAAAAATATTTAGTTTTAGATTTTGAAGATTGAGACATCAATATTGGTGCGCCCTGCACGACTCGAACGTGCGACCCTCGGTTTAGAAAACCGATGCTCTATCCAGCTGAGCTAAGGGCGCGATATTATGAACTTCTAGCTAAAAAATTTTGCAGAGTAAATACAAATATTATTTTTATTTCCAAAATAATTTTTTAACTAAAACCAAAAAGGAGATAAAGTAAACCTTTGATACCAAGAGTAAAAAAAGCATCATTACATGAGTATGATAATAAAGCTCATAAAAAGAGATTTTAGTAGTTATGTAATTATAAGGAAGTGTATTATTAAGAGTTAAAAAAACTATTTTATATATATTTTCGAAAGATAAATTTTCAAAACTAAGAACCAATATTGAGAGAAAAAAAATAATCAAATAAAAAATAAACATCAAAGATGCAATGTAATAATCAGAATTTTTAACAGAATGAGTACTATTAAAAATATTTTTCTTTATTATTATAGATGGATTAAGTAATTTTGTTATCTCAATTAAAAATTTTTTACCAAAAAATAAGATTCGTAAAAATTTAAATCCAGATCCTGTTGAGTAAATACAGCCTCCAAAAAAAGTTAGTATAATAAAAAAATTAACCAAAAGAGGATTTGGAGTTAAAGACAAAGGTAATCCTGAAGTTGATATAGAAGTGGTTACCATTAAAAATATCTCATGAAAATTATTAACAGTTGGAAAAATAAAAATTATTAAAAAAGAAATTACAAAAATCATTATAAAAATATAAATATCTTCATTAAAATTATAATTTTTACTAAACTTAAAAAGTTCATAAAAAATAAATATATTTAACGAACTTAGCAAAAAACAAAAAGATATTATTAAAGAATCTTGTGTATTTGAGATTAACAAGTAATCTTGAATTAAAAAACCACCAGAAGAAATTATTGTCATCATCAGATTTAATTTAGAAAAAAAATTTAAACTAGTAAAATTTAAGAAAAATAAAATAATTAAAGATAATAAAAAATAACAATAAAAAATATTAAAAAAATTTTTTAAAAATTTATTTTCAAAATTTAAAGAATTTTCATTTATTGATATATACTTATGTGGAACAAAATTTATTTCAGTAGTAGATAATATGGATATAATTGAAAATAAAAAATAGAATCCTCCAAGCCATTGACTTAAAGATCTCCATAATAAAAGTAGCTTATCAATTAAATGTGGAGCATCAAATATAGAAAAACCAAAGCTCAAAAAACCAGAAAAAGATTCGTAATAAGACTCGAACCAACCTAAATTATAATTACTAAAAAAGTAAGGTATGCTTATAAAAATTGGTATAACAATCCATCCTATAAGAACTAAAATTTGTAAATTAATTTTATCTATTATTTGCTTTGTTTTAAATGCGCCACAAATAAAAAAAAGTAGAATTTGCAAACAAAAAGCAAAAAAATAAGGAAGTATTTGATATTGGTTGCTGAGATTATCAAAATATGAAAAACAAATTATAAATATATTGCTAATTGCCAATGGTAGCAAAAACCATCTTAGATAATAAAATATTAACTTTATTTTCATTTAAGAAATTTTTTTAAAAATACGGAGATATCTTAAATAACGATTCTATTGTTGGAAGATTTTCCCTGCTAGACAAAAGTATAACCTTATCATTTAATTGAAAAACAGTGTCTTTTTTCGGAACTATTACATTATTGTCTCTCACAATAAGTCCGATTTTAATTCCGTCAGGAATTTCAGCCTTGCTAAGGGCAATATTTAAGAGCTCGGAACTTTCTAATATCTTAGCTTCAATGACCTCAAATTCTCCATTATCCAAAGAATAAACGCTCTCAATTTTACCTTTGTGAACATGTTTTAATATAGTTGAAACCGTCGTCATTCTTGGATCAACAATATCATCTAATTTTAAAGTAGATTGTAATAGTGCATAATTAGGACTGTTTGCTATAGATATGGTTCTATTAATTCCTTTTTTTTTGCACAACAGAGCTGACATAATATTAACTTCGTCATCATTTGTTAAAGATAATACTGTATCAATTTCATCAATGTTAATTTCTTTCAGTAAATTTTCATCAAGTCCATCTCCTTTTATTACTATTGTCTCATTTAATTCTGAAGCTATCATCTCAGCTCTTCCAGCATCTTTTTCAATAATTTTTACTCTTGGACTCTCTGCTTGCTCTTCAAGCATTTTGGCTAAATCTAAACCAATATTACCAGCGCCAATTATTAATATAGTCTTTGCAAATTTTTCTTCTTTTCCAAAAATTGATAAAGTTCTATCAACTTGCTTTGAATTTGTTAAAATATAGGCTTTGTCATTTTTAATAAGTTTATCGTTTTTCTTTAAAATTAAAAATTTATCATTCCTTAAAACTCCAAGAACATTTGCATCTAAATCAGTAAAAATATCTGATAATTTTGATAGTGAGGTATTTACAATTGGACATTTTTCATCAATTTGAATTTCTAGTAATCTGACCAAGTCTTCTGCAAATGGAATGTTATCAATAGCTCCTGGAGCCTCTAATTTTCTTTGCAGAGATTTCGCAACTTCAAACTCAGGTGAAATAATAATATCGATTGGTAAATTTTCTTTAGTAAAAAGACCTTTCCATATTGGTTTTAGAAATTCTTTAGATCTTATTCTGGCAATTTTTCTTTGAATATTAAAAAGCGAATGAGCAATCTGACAAACAACCATGTTTGTCTCATCATTTCTTGTAACCGCAATAACCATATCTGCATTTTTTGCATCTGCTTTTTCAAGAACTGAGGGGTAAGTTGCGATACCAACTATACCTTTAGCATCCAAAGTATCGTTTATTTTTTGAATATCGGCACTATTTTTATCAATCACTGTTACAGCATGACCTTGTTTGGAAAGTTGTGCACAAATTGAAAAGCCAACTCTACCTGCGCCACAAATAATAATATTCATTTATATACAATTCCTAAAGAAGTTAATTTTCTATGCAAGGCTGATCTTTCCATCCCAATTTTTTCTGCAGTTTTTGAAATATTTAAGCCATTTTTTTTTAATTGATGAGACAAATATTCACGCTCAAATTGTTCACGTGCTAATTTAAGTGGAGAATCAAGATTTAACAAAGTTGAAGAATTAGAGTGAGTATTTTTAATATTATCGTTAATTATTTTATTAAAATTTTTTTCATCTCCATCGCATAAAATTAACGTTCTCTCAACTAAATTTCGCAACTCTCTAACATTTCCAAGCCAAGGATGTTTGTATAAATTAGTATAATTTGATTTTAACTTAATTTCTTTTTTTCCGAGATTTTTTGAAATTTTCCCAACAAAATAATCTAGTAAAAGCGGAATGTCTGTATAACGATTTTTTAAACTTGGAAGATCTATACTAACAACTGAAATTCTTTGAAAAAAATCTTCTCTAAAATTACCATTCTCAATTTCTTGTCTTAAATTATTATTAGATGTGCACAAAACCCTTGCATTGGTAAATAATTCTCTCTCATCATTTACTCTACGAAATTTTTGTTCAGTTAACACTCTTAGAATTTTAGCCTGTGTATCAAGTGGAATATCAGATACATTATCAATCAAAAGCGTTCCCTTGTCAGCCTTTTCAAAAAAACCTTTGATAATAGTACCATCTTTTTTTATTACTCCAAAAAGTTCACTATCAAATGTTTCAGGATTAAGTAACGCTCCATTACAAACAATAAAAGGAAAGTCTTTTCTATTCGAATTTCTATGTATTGTTCTCGCAACAAGTTCCTTGCCAGATCCTGAGGGTCCATTGATTAAAACTCTAACGTCAGTAGGTGAAATTTTTTTAATTGTATCTTTTATTTTTTTTATTTCAGGACTATCCCCTATTAAATCATAAGTATCAAAAATTAATTGATTTAAATTCTTATTTTCTAATTTCAAATCGAATGTTTCTAAAGCTCTTTTTACAAAATTTAGCAAACGATCTTTATTAAATGGTTTTTCTAAAAATTCGTAAGCTCCTAATTTCATTGAATCAACAGCAATTTGAATAGTCGCATGTCCAGAAATCATTATTACAGGCAGATTATTATTTAATTTTTTTATTTTTTTTAATAGAAAAATTCCATCTTTTTTTTTATCGTCTAAAGAAATATCTATTATAGCAAGATCAAAAACACGTTGATCAATAAGCAATTCGGACTCAGCAACAGATCCAGCCTCTAAAGTTTCATAACCTTCATCCGTTAAAATTGACGAAAGTAAAAATCTTATATTTTTTTCATCATCAATAATTAATATTTTTTTCATTTTTTTATTGTAAATTTAATTGTAGCACCACCATCTTGATTATTCATAAAATAAAAATCACCTTTATGTTCATGAATAATTTTTCCTACTATAGACAATCCTAAACCCGAACCATTGTGCTTAGTAGTGAAATATGGTTCATGAAGATTATTAAGATTTTTTTGAGGAAATCCAATTCCATTATCAATAATTTCAAAGTAAAAATATTTTAAATCTTCAGAAATGCGAATAATAATTTTTCCATCTTTATCTAAATTTTTTTCACTTACGGACTCAACGCTATTTTTAATTAAATTTGTTATTAATCTAAAAATTTGATTTTTATCACACAGTAAAAATTTGTTTTTTGCACTATTTTCAAAAACAAAATCGATGTTTGTATAATTTTTTTTATATGGATTAATAGAATTATTTATAATTTCAATTATATCATTTTTTTCTAAAGAAGGTGATGGCATCCTTGCAAAATCAGAAAATGAATTCAATAAAGAATTAATTTCATTAATTTGCTGGTTAATTATATCTATATGATCGTCAAAATTCTTTTTATTACTTATAATTTGATCTTTAAACTTATCTCTAATTGTATCTAAAGATAATTGTATAGGAGTTAATGGATTTTTTATTTCATGGGCTAATTTTTTTGCAATAATGTTCCAAGCCTCAAAACGGCCAGTTAGGGAAATTTTTTTTTGATCAGATCTAATTTTCGTTAGCATTTCATTAAAAGTTTGATTAAATTGAGCAAAATCACTATCTAAATTTTTTTCATTTAATTCAAAATTATAGTTTCCTTCTTTAATTTTATTTGAAGCATTAAATAATGAAACAAGGGGTGTGGTAAAATAATTTGATAAATTAATTGATATAATACTAGATATAAAAATTAATATTAAAGTAATTATGATATAAATTATCATAAAAGTTATTTGTAATGAAAAAATATTATTTTTTATATCAATATAATATGAATAAGCCTCACCTGTTTTTTTTAAGTTGCTGACAATTTGCGGGTCAACATTTTGTACAGCATACAAATAATAGTTTTCAAAACTTGATAACTTAACCATACCGTAAGTTTTGTTAGTATATGCACTTGAAATTATTATTGGTTTGCCCTTGTTTGCAGCAGACAAAATATATTTATCAGGTTTTGAAAAGTTTTTTTTATCATATCCAGGCAGGCTAAAAATTAAATCTCCTTTTTCAGAAACGATATATAAATTATTAATAGATCTTATTCTCGCTTGAGCTTCTATATATTTTTCAAATCTCTCTTTATCAGAAATGAGGATATTTTTATTACGATTAAAATCATTAGCGGTAAGCAATATGTCTTTACTTATGGATTGCTGATGCTCATTTAAATATCTTTTAGCGACTTCAACTGAATTGTTTACTACATCGTTTATTTTTCTATCAAACCATTTTTCAATACTAAAATTGAATATTAATAAAGAAAAAATAGCCACAATTATTGAGGGAATAGCAGCCAATGAAATAAAATATAATAAAAGTCTATTTTTAGTCTTATTGCCAATCTCTAATTTATTTTTTTTTATTAAAAATATTTGGGAAAATTTAACAAAAAGCACTCCTAAAAAGGACGATAGAAATATTAAGTTTATAACTAATAAAATTTGAATATTTAGACTATTTAGAGGAACAAAACCTTTTCCAGCAAAAGTTTGTAATGTTAAAAATCCTACTATTAAGGATAATACTGTGATAAAGCCAATTACAAAATTAATATTAATTTTTTTAATGATCATATAATGTCAATAGCGGTATTAATAGTTGCTGGAGGAAAAGGAAAAAGATTCCGCAGCGATATACCAAAACAATTCTTTAATTACCAAAATGATACAATAATTAATCATAGTATTAAAAATTTTTTAAAAATTAAAAAAATTTCAAAAGTCATTATAGCAATTGAAAAAAAAACATTTACTAAATTTAAATCATTTATACCTAAAAATAAAAAAATAGTAATAACAAATTCAGGCAAGACTAGAGCTTTATCAGTCCTAAATGGACTTAAAAAAGCAAAAAAAATGAAAATAACTAAAATAATTATTCATGATGCGGCGCGTCCTTTTTTTTCAATATTTCTTGTTAATAAATTGATCAATAGTTTAAAAAAAAATAATTGTGTTGTTCCAGGAATAAATCCGGTTGACACAATTAGCTACGAAAATAAAATAATTGATAAAAACAAAGTCTTACAAATACAAACACCGCAAGCTTTTGACTTAAAAACTATTTATAAACTTCATAAAAATAATTTAGATAAAAATATTTCAGACGACTCAAGTCTTTTCTTTAAAAATAAATTAAAAGTAAAGATTATTAAGGGCGAAAACAAAAATAAAAAAATTACTTTTTTTCATGACTTAGATATTCAGAAGGAAAATAATTTATATGGAATTGGATATGATATTCATAAAATGGTGAAAGGTAGAAAATTAATTATTGGTGGTATAAATATTCCTTTTAACATGGGTCCAGAGGGACATTCAGATGGTGATAGCTTATTACATGCGCTTATTGACAGCTTTTTAGGAGCTGCTAAGAAAGGAGACATAGGTAGCCTTTTTCCCAACACAAAAAAATTTAAAAATATTAAGTCTAGTAAATTGCTTAGACAAGTAATTTTGATATTAAAGACAAATAAACTTTATATAAATTCAATTGATCTTAATATTATATTGCAAAGTCCTAATTTAAAAAAATACAAAGAAAAAATTAGAAATAATTTGGCTAGATTGTGCAGAATTAACAAATCCAAAATTAATATAAAAGCAAAAACAACTGACAGATTAGGTATTATTGGGCAAAATAAAGCATTGGCCTGTGAAGTTATTTCAACACTAAAATATGAAAACTAATACTAAAAAAATAATTCTTAATTTATTTGGTATTGGCAAAATTAAATATGCGCCTCGGTACTTTTGCCTCTTTATTTACCTGTTTGATGTACATATTACTAATTATATTTAAAATTAATTTTTTTATTCCCTTGGCTTTATTTTTTATTTTGATTCCATTCTCAATTTTTTTAATTAATAATAATTTGCATTTATTTGAAAAAATTGATTCAAGCGAAATTGTAATTGATGAGTATATTGGTCAATCTATTCCAATTTTTTTTAGTTATTATTATTTAAAATTTTCTGATACTAATTTAACACAAGCCAATTTCATTTTTGTAATAATAATATCTTTTTTTATATTCAGATTTTTTGATATTTTAAAAATTTATCCGATCAAAATTATAGATAATATTCAAAATGGTTATGGAGTAATTTTTGATGATATTGTTGCAGGATTATACTCTGCTTTAGTTTTATTTTTTTTATTAAAAATTATTTAAAATGATTAAAAACATAATAAAAAAACTACAAAAAAATAAATTAAAAATTTCTATAGTGGAATCTTGCACTGGAGGTATGTTATGCTCTATTTTTACAAAAATTAGTGGAGTTTCTGATATTTTTTCAATGGGTCTTGTTACGTACTCAAATGAATCTAAAATAAAAATACTATCTGTTCCAAAAACAATTATTGCCAAAAAAGGAGCTGTAAGCAAAGAATGTTGTAAGTTAATGGTTACAAATCTTCAAAAACTAAGCAAATCTGATGTATGTGTCTCTATTACTGGTGTAGCAGGACCAAGTGGTGGCACTAAAATTAAACCTGTTGGTACGGTTTATGTAGGAATTATTTGTAATAAAAAACTATATGTGAAAAAATATAATTTTAAAAAATATAATAGATTAGAAATTCAGAAGGCTACTTGCGCACAAGTTTTAATTTTATTAAATAAATACATCTAGGAACAAATTTTTTTTACTCTATTTTCAAATGAGTTAAATATTTTTTTAAACCCTATATCAAAAAAATTTTCAAAAATTTTATTTAAAACAAAATTACTTAATTCAATTTCTATATAAAAATCTATTTCACAAGTTTTTTTTGTTAATTCTTTGAATTTCCAAATATTATACAATTTTTTAATAGGACCCCCTTCAGGAGTGACTATAATCTCTGTTTTTTTTTTATCAAATATAACTTTGCTTGTATAAGTATCAAAAAATAATTTATATCCTATTTGCAAGATCTGCAAAAATGATATCTTTATTAGCTCCCTTTATTTTATTTTTAATTATAGAATTTTTGCACCATGGTAAAAAATCTTTATAATTGTCAATGTCCAAGACAACATTAATGGCATCTTGTTTTGAAAAATTAAATTTTTTTATTATTCTTTTAGTTTGCAATATTATAAATTTGATAATCTTTTAGATTGTAATACAGCAAAATCCTCACCCGCATGATAACTTGATCTTGTTAATGGACTTGATGATACCATTAAAAATCCTTTTGAATATGCAATCTCTTCAAATACTTTAAATTCTTCAGGTGTTACAAATCTTTTTATAGGATAATGTCTAGGTGTTGGTTGGAGATACTGACCAATTGTTAAAAAATCTACATCGGCACATCGTAGATCATCCATGACTTGACACAATTCATCTTTATTCTCCCCCATTCCCACCATTAAACCTGATTTAGTAAAAATTTTAGAATTATTAAGTTTGACATTTGCCAATAGGTTTAATGATTGAAAATATCTCGAACCTGGTCTTACTTTTAGATAAAGACTTGGAACCGTTTCTAAATTATGATTAAAAACATCAGGATTTGAATTGACAACAATTTTATAAGAGTCTTTTTTTCTCAAAAAATCAGGGGTTAATATTTCCACTGTTGTAAAAGGATTTGTTAATTTTATTGCTTTTACTACATTGGCAAAATGACTAGCTCCACCATCATCAAGATCATCTCTATCAACAGATGTGATCACAACATGGGACAGGCCAAGCTCTTTAACCGAATTTGCAATTTTTTCAGGTTCAGAAAGATCAACTTCAGCTGGTATACCCGTTTTTACATTGCAAAAAGCGCATGCTCTAGTGCACGTATCTCCTAAAATCATGAATGTTGCGTGCTTTTTAGACCAGCATTCAGAAATATTAGGACAATTCGCTTCCTCACAAACTGTTACAAGTCCTTTTTCTTTTATAATTTTTTTAGTTTCAGAATAAATCGCTGAATCATTAATTTTTACTTTTATCCATGATGGTTTTCTTTGAATAGGATTGTATTCTTTATTTATCTTTTCAGGATGTCTAAGTTTGCTCATTTGTTTAGATAAATTTTCTCCCCTTTTTTTCCTACAGTGAAATATTCTCTATATAATTGATCCAAAAAATCTAAGTTTAGATTTTTCTCTATTAACATTGAGTTTTTTATTTTTAACAAATTCAAATCCTCTAATAATTTTTTTTCTTGTGTAATTTTAGATTTTAAAATTTCATTCTTTGATACATAAGAAAAGTACCCACGATTTCCATCAAGTAAATTTAAAAAAATATATGAAAATATAAGTAAATTAAGTAATAAAAATTTTTTTTGTACAAAATAAAATATAAATTTTTTCATCTATAAATTTGCCATTTTAATTTTTCCTAAATTGATATCTTCTATTCTTAACAGCCTATTATATTTAGAAACTCTTTCTGATCTAGCTAAAGATCCTGTTTTAATTTGATTTGAGTTTGTAGCTACTGCTAAATCTGCAATAAAGGTATCTTCAGTATCGCCCGACCTGTGTGATATGATTGTATTAAAAGAATTGGCTTTAGCTACCCTAATAGTATTTAAAGTTTCTGTTACTGTGCCAATTTGATTAACTTTAATAAGAATTGCATTTGCTGATTTGTTATTAATACCCTTTTTGCAATCTCTTTTCATTAGTAACAAACAAATCATCACCAACTATTTGAACTCTATTACCAATTTTATCTAAAAGATTTTTCCATGCGCTCCAATCATCCTCATGTAGTGGGTCTTCGATTGATTTAATTGGATATTTAGAGACTAGCTTTTCATAATAAGCAATCATGCCCTCTGAATCAGCAATAATGATTATTTTCTATACAATAATTATTACCATCAAAAATTTCATTCGCAGCCACATCTAAACATAAATTAAAATCTTTACCTGGAACAAAGCCACTTTGAATTATTGCCTCTATAATAAAGTCAAGAGCATGCTGATCGCTATCTAATGATGGAGCGAACCCACCTTCATCACCTACAGAAGTGCTTAAATTTTTTTTATTTATAAGTTCCTTTAATTTTTGAATTACCAAAAAAGACATTTGCATACACTCTGAAAAACTTTTCGCACCATCAGGACGAATCATAAATTCCTGTATTTGCAACTGATTATTTGCGTGAGCTCCCCCATTAATAATATTTAGCATTGGATATGGTAAGGTTAAATTATTTTCAGTACTCAAATATTCATATACATGGACCTTTTTTGAAGCTGCAGACGCTTTGCAGTTTGCAATCGAAACAGCCAATATTGCGTTAGCTCCTAGTCTAGACTTGTTTTCGGTACCATCTAAGTTAATCATTAAATTATCAATTTCCTTTTGCTCACTAGACTCTTTTCCCTTCAAGTAAAGAAAAAATTTGCAAATTTACATTTTCAACGGCAGTTATCAACACTTTTATTAAGATATTTTATCATTTTTATCTCTTAATTCATGAGCCTCGTGCGTTCCTGTTGATGCGCCTGAAGGTACAATAGCTGCTCCAACACTGCCATCCTCAAGTGTTACTTCTGCTTCTACAGTAGGAAATCCTCTGCTATCAAAAACTTGTCGAGCATATATTTCTTTTATTTGCGCCATCCTATTTTTTTACAATTAAATCAATTTTCTTTAATTTTTTTAAAAGCGACTCTAAATTATTGATATTTAACATATTAGGTCCGTCAGAAGGTGCCTTGATCTGGATTATTGTGTGTTTCAATAAAGACTGCAGCAACTCCTATTGCAACAGCAGCCTTTGGATAATGGTTCAATAAACTCTCTTTGTCCATCACTAGATGTACCCTTGCCGCCAGGTTGCTGAACAGAATGTGTTGCATCAAATATAACTGGATATCCTAACTCCTTAATAGTTGGGATTGCCCTAAAATCATTAACTAAGGTATTATATCCAAAGCTAACACCTCTTTCTGTGATTAATATTTTTCTATTATTTTGAGATTCAATTTTTGCAACAACATTTTTCATATCCCACGGAGCAAGAAATTGTCCTTTTTTAACATTTATAACTTTTCCTGTTTTTGCTGCCGCAATTAATAAATCTGTTTGTCTGCATAAAAAAGCTGGGTATTTGCAAAACATCTACGTATTTTGAAATAACATGACATTGTTCAGGTGTATGAACATCTGTTAAAATTGGAACATTGAATTTTTTTTTTAATTTTTCGAAAATTGCCAAAGATTTATTAAGCCCTAATACCCCTTCTCCCTTTTAGGCTTGTTCGATTAGCTTTATCAAAAGATGTTTTATAAATAAAATTAAATTTTAATTTTTTTGAAATTTTATTTATTTTATCCATCATCATAAAAGCGTGAGCTTCACTCTCTAATTGACATGGTCCAGCAATCAGAGTTAATGGCAAATTATTTGCCTACTTTTACACTTCCAATTTTAATAACTTTCTGTTTCATTTAAATTTTTTAGCAGCCGCAGATAAATGATGAGAATAAAGGATGAGGGGATAAAGGTCTAGATTTAAATTCTGGATGAAATTGAACTCCAATAAACCAGGGATGATTTTTTAACTCTATTACTTCAGGTAATTTATTATCAGGAGATAGCGCCAGAAAAAATCATACCCTTATCTTCAAATTTTTTTTTAAAATTTATATTCACTTCGTAACGGTGCCTATGCCTCTCATTGAATTTTGTTAGATTTACCGTATATTTTGTTGAATTTTAGTATTAGATTTTAAGTTGAGCTGGATATAATCCCAATCTCATCGTACCACCTAAATTTTTATCTGTACCCTTGTATAAAAACTCCATCCTTGTTCCCACTCATTCAAGCAACCCTACAACTGGTATGCATTTTTTTGAAATTTCGCTTGAGCTAGCATTTTTTATTTTAAGAACATTTCTAGCAAACTCAATTACAGCCATTTGCATACCATAACAAATACCTAAAAAAGGAATTTTATTAATTCTAGCAATGTTTAATTGCAGCTATTTTTCCTTCGGTTCCTCTCTTGCCAAAACCACCGGGTATCAAAATCACCATCAACATCTCTTTAATTTATTTTTTATGTCTGAAGGATTTTGAATTAGTCAGAATCTATTCTTATAAGATTTACTTTTAAATTATTTTTAATTCCACCGTGTAGTTAAAGCTTCATCTAAAGATTTGTAAGCATCTTTTAAATTCACATACTTTCCAATAATTGCAATATTAACAAAATTTTTTGAACTCAAAACAGTGTTGGTAACTTTATACCAAGGTTTTAAATTAGTTTTCTTTTTGGTTTTAACTTTAAAATAACTCTAAGACTTGTTGATCTAATTTTTGCTCTACTAAAGCTTATTGGAGCTTCATAAATGGTTTTGACATCAATTGTCTCTATTACATTGTCTAATGGACACATTGCAGAATAATGAAATTTTTTTTCTTTGCTCAATAGGTATTGGTCTTTCGCATCTACAAATAATAATATTTGGTTGAATCCCTAAAGATCGTAAGCTCTTTAACAGAATGCTGAGTTGGTTTTGTTTTTATTTCATCAGACGCCTTCATATAAGGAACCAAGTGTTAAATGGATAAATAAAGAATTTTTTATACCATTTTCTATTGCAAATTGCCTAATAGCCTCTAAAAAAGGAAGACTTTCTATATCTCCAACCGTTCCTCCAATTTCACAAATAACAAAATCTTCATTTATTAATATCAGTTTTAATAAATTCTTTAATTTGATTTGTAACATGAGGTATTACTTGAACAGTTTTTCCTAAGATACAAACCTTTTCTTTCTTTTTTTAAAATATCGCTATAAATTTTTCCAGTAGTGACATTGTCGGATTGCTTTAGCTGAAATGCCGCTAAATCTTTCATAATGACCTAAGATCTAAATCAGTTTCTGCACCGTCATCTGTTACAAAAACTTCGCCGTGCTGGAAGGGGCTCATTGTTCCAGGATCTATGTTTAAATATGGATCTAATTTTCTTAATCTAACTTTAAACCCT
This sequence comes from Candidatus Pelagibacterales bacterium, assembly GCA_965235745.1. Classification (GTDB taxonomy): domain Bacteria; phylum Pseudomonadota; class Alphaproteobacteria; order Pelagibacterales; family Pelagibacteraceae; genus IMCC9063. The sequence goes on along the minus strand of CBDDYY010000003.1, from coordinate 11,881 downwards.
CTTGATTGAAGCAGATAGGCTAGCGATGCAGAAGATAAACCTTTACCAAGTGATGAAACCACGCCTCCTGTAACGAAAATATAACGAGCCATGGAAGAATGTTATAGAATACTTTTAATGAATATGAAAGATTTATTACTTAGAGCTTGGTATTTGTGGACCTGTTGCTCTTTTTCTCAAGCTTTTCAATTTTATCAATAATAGAACCGGAAGGTTTTTGCTTTTTTATGAATTATTGTTAGAGAAATACTGGTAATTATAAAAAAAACTAGCCATTAAAGAAGTAAACTTGGTTAAAAAATCAGCTGCTGATCTTGAAGACATTAAATTATCATTGCCCGCCCCAATACCCAGGGCACCACCCTCTGATCTTTGCAAAAGGACGGAACCAATTAAAAGAATAGCGATTATTACATGAATAATTAAAATTATATTTTCCATTTCAAATGCTAAGTATAATAATTTCTAATTATTTCAATAAAATTCTTTGCTTTAAGAGACGCTCCACCAACTAAAAAACCCGAACAATTACTAATAAGCTTTAAATTATTAATATTTGTCAGCAGAAACAGAGCCACCATAAAGAATTTTTGCAGTATTGATTTTATAATTGTCTTTTAAGTACTTTTTTAAAAAAGAAAAAATTTTATTTAAATATTTTTCATTTGGAACTAACCCAGTTCCAATAGACCAAATTGGCTCATAAGCAAAAATTAGATTATTAAAATTTAAATTTTTAATAAGAGATTTTGATAATTGTTTTTTTAAAATATTAATTGCATTATTTTTTTTATAATCTTGCAAAGACTCCCCTATGCAAAAAATAATTTTTAAATTTAGTCTTATTAGCTGAGATAATTTTTTTTTTAATAGTATCAAAATTATCTCCTTTCGCTCTTTTTTCAGAATGACCGATAAGCACAAATTTAGCACCACCTAATTTAACCATTTTTGGACTTATAGAGCCAGTTTGTGGACCAAAATCTAATTGCGTAACTGAAATATCTTGAGCGCCAAAATTTAATAATTTTGATGTATTTTTTTTGCTAAAGTAAGTTAATAAAGACATTGGTGGACAATAAACTATAATTTTTTTAAACTGTCTTGTACTTATCGCTCAAAAAAGCCCCTACTTTATTAATTTCTTTATAGTTTTTTGGCAGTCCATTCATTTTCCAATTTGCAATAAAGAATGTAGTTTTCGAAGACATAAAGGTTTTTTTAATCTATTAATCTAACTTTTTAAACAAATAAAATGAGAAAAGCATTAATTTCGTTATCTAAAAATATATTAATTAAGGCTCTGATCCTTGTAATCATAGCTGTATTTGCACTATGGGGTATTGGAGATATGTTCAGTGGGGGGAAAAATAATGTCATTGCTGAAATTTCTGGAAAAAATATTTATACTCAAGAATTCGCTGATGAGCTTAGACAGGAAATGCAAATACAAAATATTTCTAATGGAAAAGACATATTAAAAAATAATTTACATACAAAAGTTTTAAATAATATTATTTCCGATAAAATAATTGAACTTTACGCAAGTGAAGAAGGAATTATTATAAACGACATAGCATTAGCAAATTTTTTAAAACAAATTCCTGAATTCCAAGAAAATAACCAGTTTTCAAGAACAAAATACGAAAAATATTTATTGCAAAATAATATAACAAGTGCTGACTTTGAAAAAAATTATAAAAAAAATTTATTAAAACAATTGGTTATAGACAGCCAAATACAAGGTGTTTCAGCAACTAAATATCATACAAAACTTGTAAAAGATTATTATTCGAAACAAGCATCGATAAGTTATATTGATTTAAAAAATATCTATGAAAAATACACACCTCAGGTCGGAGAGATAAAAAATTATTACGATAAAAAACCTTTTTATACTAATGAATTTAGAAGTGTCAAATACTCTATTATAAATTTAAAAAATAACGAAAATGAAGATATCATTTTTTAAAAAAATTTCATCAATTGAAAATCTTGTTCTATCCAATAAAACTTTTAAAGAAATAACAGAACAATTCTCATTAAATATTGAAATTAGTCCTCATTTTAATGTTAATGGAATTGATATTAATGGTAAAAATGTAGCGATTGATAAAAATATTATTACAAAAACTTTCTCAATTAAATGATCAGGTGCATACTGATTTTGTTGAAATAACAGGAAAGTTTTATCTTTTATCAATAAATAAAATTATTCCAAAAAAAATAAGACCTTTGGATGAAACAACCAAGAAACAAATTTCAGAAATTATATCATGAAGAAAAACTGCAAGAAAAAATTAATAAACTAAAATCAAATAAAAATAATAAAAAAATATTTGAAGAAATATTTGAAAAAAAGAACAAGTTTAAAAAAAGCCTATTTATAAATTCAAGATTTGATAAAAATCTATTTTTTTCATTTAATCAAGTTCAAGAAATACTAGAATTAAATAATGATGATTTTCTTATTGTTCAAAATAATGATAGTTACTTAGTTAAAATAGAAAAAATTTCTTTCAATGACAAGGTCAGACAAGTAATGAAATGAATCAATCTGTTTCAAAAACAAGTTTTAAAAAATTTTCAAGACCAAATTTTAATTACTTTTGATAAATTTTTAAATCAACGTTATCAAATTAAAATAAATCAAAAAGTTTTAGACAGAATAATAAACTCCTTTTAATGTTACGGTTTAATAGCTTCAACAACTTTATCAAAAACTATAAAAAAAATAAAATTTCTCTTAGTTTATGGTTTTGAAACAAATGCCTCTTTGTCAAAAATTAACAATTTAATTAGTGTTATTTTAGAATAAAAAAAATAGTTTTGTTTTTGAATCTGTTGAGAAGGCTATTCATAGAGGAAGATATAGCATTTTTGGATACGATTCTGATAAAACTTATGAAATCAAAAATAATCAAATATACATAGATGGTAAAAAGAATTTTAAATTCAAAACCATATGAATACCTCAAAAAATTAATTAAAAAATTTGATTATAAATTACCTAAAAATTTACCAAAAATGTCTCTGATGCTTATTGGTTATTTTGGTTATGATATAATAAGATTTATAGAAAAAATTCCCAATAATACAAAAGATGATTTGAAGATTCCCGATGTAAGATTACAAAGACCAAGAAAAATAATTATTCATGATAACTTAAAAAGCAAAATTTTTTATATATCATGTGACTTCAATATTAAAAAAATTTCCCAAAAAAGTTACGAAATTGAAAAAAAAAGATTACTAAATTTAAACAATGAAGTTTCTAATTATAAACAAAAAAAATTATACGAAACTAAAGCTATTAAAATTAAAGTAAAAAGCAATATATCAAAAAAAATATTTTTAAAAAATGTGTTAGCCGCTAAAAAATATATTTATTCAGGTGATATTTTTCAAGTTGTACTAAGTCAAAGGTTTGAAGCTCCTTTGCTTAAAAATCCAATTGACATATATAAAAAAATTAGAATTACTAACCCTTCTCCTTTTCTTTATTTTATTAACTATAATGATTTTCAAATTATTGGCAGCAGTCCAGAAATTTTAGTACGTGTAAAAAATTCAAAAATTACCATTAGACCTATTGCAGGAACTAGACCCAGAGGAAAAAACACAAAAGAAGATAATAAATTAAAAAAAGAGTTGCTATCTGATCCTAAAGAAATGGCAGAGCATTTAATGTTACTGGACCTTGGTAGAAATGACGTGGGAAAATTTGCAAAAATTGGATCTGTTAAAGTTGATAGTCAATTTGCTATAGAAAAGTACTCTCATGTAATGCACATAGTATCAAATGTCACAGGAAAATTTAATAACAAAGATTCCCTTATGGATGTTTTGCTATCAGGTTTTCCAGCAGGTACTGTGTCTGGCGCTCCTAAAATTCGAGCGATGGAAATTATAGATGAATTAGAAAAAACTAGAAGAAAGCTATACGCTGGTGGTATTGGTTACTTTTCTCCAAATAATAATATGGATACCTGTATCGCTTTAAGAACCGCACTTATAAAAAATAACAAGGTTTATGTTCAGGCTGGTGCGGGAATAGTTGCGGATAGTATTCCTGAAAAAGAATATCAAGAAACTGTAAATAAAGCCAAAGCATTAATTGAAGCAATACAATAATGATCAAAGTATGTCTTATAGATAATTATGACAGTTTTACTTACAATGTATTTCATTATCTCTCTGAACTAAATTGCAAAGTAACAGTTGTCAGAAATGATAAATTTAAAATTAGTTTTCTTAAACAATTTGATAAAATTGTAATTTCACCTGGACCAGGGAACCCAAGTCAAGCTGGTTTATGTCTTGAAGTTATTAGAGAATTTATAGATAAAAAACCAATTTTTGGTATCTGTCTAGGTCACCAAATAATAGCTCAAGCCCTGGGTGGAAAAATAATTAAAGCTAATAAAATGATGCATGGAAAAATAAGTAAAATTAAAATTTTTAAATCAAAAATATTCAATGATATTCCCAAATATATAAATGGAACCAGATATCATAGCTTAATTATCAATCCAAAAACAATGCCAAAAGAATTAAGCGTTACTGCAATTACCAAGGATAATGTTATTATGGGTATATCACACAATAAATACGATGTTCACGGAATACAATTCCACCCTGAGAGTATTAAAACCAATTATGGTAGAAAAATAATTAAAAATTTTTTAAAAGACTAAATTATGGAAATTGATCAATTAATTACAAAATTAAAAAATAAAGAAAGCTTAAATATCAATCAGACTAAGTTTTTATTTAACAAAATTATGAATGGAGAGATTGATGATGATAAAATATCCAAAATTTTAATTGGTCTAGCTGAAAAAGGGGAAAATTCAGATGAAATTACTGGTGGCGCTAGCGTACTTAGAGAAAAATCTCTAAAAGTAAAAATATCCTCAGAAGCTTTAGATATGTGTGGTACTGGTGGTGATGGAAAACACACATTAAACATATCAACTGCAGCATCCATCGTGCTAGCAAGTCTTGGGATTAAAGTTGCAAAACATGGAAATAAAGGCTTAACATCAAAGTGTGGTTCGGCAGATGTTCTTGAAAAGCTTGGAATAAACATAAATAAAAATCCAGAAGCAGTTGCAAGCGATATCGAAAATAAAAATTTTGGATTTATGTTTGCTCCCATTTACCATGAAACAATGAAAAAAGTTGCCAAGATTAGAAAAGAATTAAAAAGAAGAACTATATTTAATTTATTGGGGCCCTTATGCAATCCAGCATCTGTAAAAAACCAATGCATAGGTATATTTTCAAAAGATTTACTTCCATTATATGCTGAAAGTTTAATAAAGCTCAAAACAAATAATGCATGGGTTTACCATAGTCAGGATGGATTAGATGAAATATCAATTTTTGATAAAACGGACGTTTTAGAAATAAAAAATAATAGTATTAAAAAATTCACAATCAATCCAAATGATTTTATAAATCAAAAATTTAAATTTGAAGAAATTATTGGTGGGGATGCAAATTTTAATGCTTCTAAAATTATAGATCTTTTTAAAGGTCAGGATGGTGCTTTTTTAGAAATTGTATCTTTAAACTGTGCTGCCGGCCTTTTGGTAATGAATAAAAATGATAATTTAAAAAATGCTTACCAAGAAGTCAAAAATTATATCTTATCTGGATCAGTGCTGAAAACTTTAGAAAGCTTAAAGTCATGAGCATTTTAAAAGAAATTATAGCTAAAAAAATTTCTGAAGTTGAAAATGATAAAAAAAAAAATTCATTAGAAAACATTAAAAATAATATTAAAAAAAAAAACTTTAGTTTTAAAAAGCAATTAATTAACTTTAAAAAAAAAAATAAAACCGCCATAATAGCTGAAGTTAAAAAAGCAAGTCCTTCTAAAGGAATATTTGTAAATAATTTTAATCATTTAAAAATTGCTAATGAATATTTTAATTCAGGTGCAGCATGTCTATCTGTTCTTACAGAAAAAAATTATTTTTTAGGAAGTAAAGATTATTTAAAAGAAATAAGTAATAAGATTAATTTACCCATTTTATGTAAAGACTTTTTTGTTGATCCGTACCAAGTTTACGAGGCTTCTATGCTTGGTGCTCACTGCATTCTAATCTTGCTTAAGTCTACTAATTTAAAAATGGCTAGCTTACTATACGATGCTGCTTTAGATTGTGGCTTAGATAGCATCATTGAAGTTCATAATGAAAATGAAATGAATATTGCATTGCAGTTTAAAGAATCAATCATTGGAATAAATAATAGAAATTTAGAAACTTTTGATACTAGCTTAGAGACAACAATAGATATTTGTAAAAAATTCAACTTAACAAATAGAACGCTTATTTGTGAAAGTGGTATAAATACAGGAAACGATATAAAAAAAATTATTAACGCAACTGGTATTACAAATTTTTTAGTTGGCGAATCATTAATTAAATCAGATTCAATTAATCAAAAACTTAAAGAATTAACATCCTAGAAGTATTCAATATCAACAAAAATAAACGATTGTAATAAATATAGAACTTTTGTAGAACGTCAGTGTACAGGTTTTGTTCTATGTTAACTAAAAAACAAAAAAATTTACTTATTTATATCAACGAAAAGTTGAAAAAAGATGGCGTTTCACCTTCATACGATGAAATGCGAATTTCTTTATCTTTAAAGTCAAAATCTGGGATTCATAGACTAATTTCTGCATTAGAAGAGCGTGGATTTATTAAACGTTTAGCGCATAAAGCAAGAGCTCTCGAAGTAATTAAGCTTCCAGAAAATGCTAGTGCCAAAGACCTTTTTAATAATTTTACACCTAGCCTTATTAAAGGTGGTTTAGATGCAAATAAAAATATTAAAAAAAATTTTATCCCTTTAATTGGAAAAATTGCTGCAGGATTACCTATAGAAGCCATTGAAGAATTTGCAGAAGACATACCAGCCCCTCCTGGAACTAAAAATCCCGATGATTTTTTTGCGCTTAGAGTAGAGGGAGATTCGATGATAGATGCAGGGATAAATGATGGTGATACAGTAATAATTAAAAAAACTAATGTTGCCGAAAATGGAAAGATTGTCGTAGCACTAATTGACAATCATGAAGCAACTTTAAAAAGATATAGAAAAAAATCTAATGCGATAGCTTTAGAAAGTGCAAATCCAGCATATGAAACTCGTATTTTTGGTCCAGATAGAATCAAGATTCAAGGAGTTTTAACTTCTCTTTATAGAAACTTCTAATCAGTTAGTGTAAGTACTACTGATGAACAATAATAATGTAATTGTAAGATTCGCCCCCTCTCCTACTGGACCACTTCATATTGGTGGGGCGAGGACTGCTTTATTTAATTGGCTATTTGCAAAAAAAAATAAGGGAATTTCTTTATTAAGAATTGAAGATACAGATAAGCAAAGATCTAAAAAAGAATATGAAGATCAAATAATAGATACTCTTAATTGGTTAGAAATAAATCCAGATAAAGAACCAGTCAAACAAAGCTTAAACATAGATAAGCATATTGAAATAGCAAATAAGCTGCTATCTGAAGGGCATGCCTATAAATGCTTTTGCTCTATTGAAGAATTGGAAAAAGAAAAAGAATTATTTAGGAAAAAAAATTTACCATATACTTATAGTGGAAAATGCAGAGACATCAAAACTTCAAACAATGGACCTTACGTTATTAGATTTAAATCAAAAAAAACAGGATCTTCTATTTTAGAAGATTTAGTTCAAGGTAAAATTGAAATTTCAAATTCCACAATTGAAGATTTTGTTTTACTTAAGAGCAGACAACACTCCAACTTATCAGCTATCCGCTTCTGTTGATGATTATTTAATGAGCATTACTCATGTAATTAGAGGAGATGATCATAAAATTAATGCATTTAAACAAATCCAGATATTTCAAGCCCTGGGCTGGATTGAGCCTAAGTACGCTCATATTCCTTTAATACATTCTAAAGAAGGAAAAAAACTATCCAAGAGAGATGGTGCAGCTACTGTTGAAGATTATCAAAAAATTGGAATTCTTCCTGAAAGTTTAAGAAATTATCTTCTTAAGATTGGGATGGTCATATAAAGATAAGGAAATATTTACACTTCAAGAAAGTATTGATCTTTTTAATCTAGAAGGAATTGGAAAATCACCCTCAAAATTAGATATGGATAGAATTTTATCTATAAACGAAACTTACATTAAAGACTTTAAATGAAGATAGGCTATTTCTATATTTTAAAAAATATGTAGATAATTTTAAAAGCAAAATTGAAGATAGGTTTTCTAATTAAGATTAAAAATAATTTTAGTACTTTTAAAAATAAAGCAAAAACATCTTGAAGATATTTATAATAATTGCATCTTTCCTTTTTAAATATGACAAAAATTGATATAAAAAAAACTTTAGATAACTTCATCAGAACTAAATTATATTAATATATTTTTATGAAAAAATTAAAAATTTAAATGAAAATGATCTTGGGAAAAATTAAATTAATTGTAGACGAAACTATAAAAGAAAAGAATATAAAATTTAAAGAATTTGGACAACCTGTAAGACTAGCCCTGACTGGAACAAAATACGCTCCATCTATAAACGAAATAATAAATTCTTTAGGTATAGAATGAGGTAAAATTAAGGCTTGTCTCAATATCTTTAAAAAAATAGACTTTTTATTATCAAAGCTGATATTTAAAGCTGCAATTTTTATGTCAAAAAAAGCTATAATTTCATTGGATGGTCAAAATTTTGAATTTACCTATCATTGAAGGTTCTGTTGGACCTGATGTAATAGACATTAGTAAACTTTACTGCTCAGTCAGGCAAATTTACGCTTGACCCTGGATTTACCTCAACTGCAAGCTGCCAATCTTCTATCACATATATCGATGGAGATAAAGGTGAATGCTATTATCAGAGGCTACCCTATGGATGTAGCTTGCTGAAAAAAGTTCTTTTTTAGAAATTGTTCATCTTGTTATGGACAGGATCTCTTCCCACTAAAGCTGAATGGTATGAATATTCAGAAGCTATAAAAACTCACACTATGGTTCATGAACAAATGAAGAACTTTTTTTAATGGTTTTAGAAGAGGTTCTCATCCAATGGCAATTTTAACTTCAGTAGTTGCTGCATCTATCAGCATTTTATCCTGACTCAATTGATGTGAATGATTTAGAACAAAGACAAATTTCAGCTAGAAGAATGATAGCTAAAGTTCCAACACTTGCTGCAATGGCATATAAATATTCTATTGGGCAACCTTTTATATATCCAGATAACTAATTTGGATTACTGCAGAAAATTTTATGCAAATGACTTTTGGAGTTCCAACAGAAAAATACAAAGTAAATAAAGTATTTTCAAAAGCTTTAGATAAAATTTTTATTTTACATGCGGATCATGAGCAAAATGCATCAACATCAACAGTAAGATTAGCTGCATCATCAGGTGTAAATCCTTTTGCATCAATATCTAGCAGGTTTTACATCTTTATGGGGACCTTTGCATGGAGGAGCTAATGAAGCAGCACTTAAATATGCTTTAAAGAAATTGGAGATGTTAAAAATATACCTGAATACGTAAAAAGAGCTAAAGATAAAAATGATCCATTTAAATTAATGGGTTTTGGTCATAGAGTTTATAAAAACTACGATCCAAGAGCTAAAGTAATGCAAAAAACATGTCATGATGTTTTGGAGGAAGTAGGAAAAAAAGATGATAAAATTTTACAAGTAGCAATAGAATTAGAAAAAATAGCACTACAAGATGAGTATTTTGTTGAAAAAAAATTGTATCCTAATATTGATTTTTATTCAGGCATCACTCTTAACGCAATGGGATTTCCTTCAACCATGTTTACCGCTCATTGTTTGCAGTTGCAAGAACTGCCGGTTGGATTGCTCATTGGAAAGAAATGTATTTAGATCACCAAAAACAGAATTGGAAGACCCAGACAATTATATATGGGAGAAAAACCAAGACCGTTTATAGAATTAAAAGACAGAAACTAGCAATAACCTTTCAATTGTATTTGCAATAATTTTATTTGTATTACTCTTCTTAAAAGTTTTTATAAACTTTAGAATAATTTTGAACATTATTCTATACGTATATTTTTATTTTTTAATAAACTTAGAGGCCATAAAAAAAATTTTTTCTACAGTACAATTACTTTGTATTAATTCAGGAATTATCTCTTTATTAGCCAGCAATATTAATAATATTACCAAATTTAACCTTTACAAAAGGTTTAATAAAAAAATAATTAAAATTATGAAGTTTTATAAATAGTTATTAAAGGACATTTATTTTTACATATATCTAAAGAAATGGTGCCTGATTTTGCAATAGATAATATTGAATTTTTTATATAAAAATTTTTCTGATCTTCATCTACTGATAATAAATATTTTTAAATTTATTAGGAATATATTCCTTAATTACTGACAATCTATTTCGAGGAACTGGAAAATGAAAAATATACTGATCTTTACAAAATATTATTAATTTTATTAATTAAATTAATAAAAATAGGCATAAAAATTTTAATTTCAGCAATCCTGCTACCAGGACAAAGTGTGATAATATTTTTATTTTTTGGTAAAAAAAATTTTTTATATTTAACTTCATTTTGTAAAAAAGGATGACCTACAAAGGTATTTTTAATTTTCCATTTATTAAATATTGAAGATTCAAATGGAAAAAGTAGCAACAAATGATCAATAAATTTTTTAAAAAATTTAGCTCTATTTTCTCTCCATGCCCAAATAGTTGGAGCAACTAAATGTACGACCTTAATATCTGGAAATTTTTTTTTTACTTCATTTTCAACGCGAAAAGCAAAATCAGGTGCATCAATAGAAAAAATAACATGCGGTTTAAAATCTATAATAGATTTAATTGTGAAATTTATTTTTTTTTTTAAATGAAAAATATTAAGAATAACATCTTTAAAACCCATAAAGGCAATTGTAGAAGAATCAAAAAGTAGTTTAATTTTTTTATTTTTTAAGTTTTTCTGAACCTATTGCTAGAATATTATATTCTGATTTACTAAAATATGGAACTATATTAGCTGCAAGCTTATCACCTGATGCCTCTCCAGTAATGATAAAAATTTTTTTTTTCAATTTATAACTTTTATAAAAAAATTATTTTTTGTAATTAAATTTTTTGATTTTTTTTGATCTAAAAAAATATGCTGCATTTTTTTTTAAAACAATTCCATTCAAGCCCGAGATTAATACATTTTTGAACAGTCCTAAAACCAATTGTTGGTAAATCAACTCGCAAATCCTGAATTTTTTTTGGAAATTTTAATAAAATTCCAGATTGCTTAACTCTATTAATTTTTTTTAAGTATTTTAGTAATGATTTTGATAACATTTCATCGGTTCCCTCAGCTGCTTCTATTGCAACCACATATCCATTACTAATTATAGCAGATTGGCCAACATCAAATTTTTGATTAAGAACATTTAATAATTTTTTTCCTTTTTCAATATCTTTTAAATCTTGAATAGATAATTTTCTTATCACTTAAATAATTATTCGCAAATAACTCCGGTAAATACTTAGTGCAAGAAACAACTTTTATTTTTTCTTTTTTTAAAATGTTTATTACCAAATCTAATAAATAAGAATCCCCTTTTTTTAAATTAAAAATTATTTTAGGTAATAATTTTATAGTTTCAAAATCAAATTTAAAATCTTTAATACTTGGCCTAGATTACTTTTCCAACTAAAATTACCTCTTTACAATTATTTTTTTTTAATAATTTTATTATTTTTGAAATATCTATAATATTTATATTGGTTTTTATTTTTTTTAAATTTTTTTTTTCTATCTAAGTTTATTAAAAAATATTTAATTTTTTTTTTA